>CAIYBH010000032.1 GCA_903924405.1 uncultured Planctomycetaceae bacterium
CTTCTGGCGGATACGGCTTACGGCAGTGATGAAAACTTTATCGCGTGTGCCTGCAATTCGCCGCGAAGCTGGTGCGGGCCTTCGCACAACGAAGGCACTGTGAATCCTGTAATTGAACTGATCAGCCCGACCAGCGGCCGCGCAACCCCACCAACGGTGCCATCCACCCATTCTCCGGTGTCGGATCCGCAACGGAAATGCATTTGAGTGCGGGCTTTGCGTCGATTCTGGTCCGGGCTCAGATTTCGCTGGAATGCTGTCCTTTGACAGATGGCTGGCCCCAGGTGGCAGGCCCTTTGCCCCAGGTGGCAGGCCCTTTGACAGATGGCTGGCCCCAAGTGGCAGGCCGCGAATCCAACGCTGTGAGAGGATGGTTTTTGGGGTGGCGCGGTCGGTCAAGGGCCCTGAAAGCGGGGCGGGCGTTTGTCGGCGAAGGCGGCGATTCCTTCCTGAGCATCCGGCAGTTGCAGGCAGCGAATGTAGGCGTCCGTGTCGGCACGGTGAGCGACTTTCGGTTGGGCGCCTTCGTCGAGATGAATCAGGCGTTTAGTGGCCCGCAAGGCCTCCGCCGGAAGTTCCAGCAGGGATTGTGCCAGGGCTTGACCGCGAGCCATCAATTGAGTTCCCGGGACAAGTTCGTTGACCAGTCCCCATTCCAGGGCCTGCGTCGCCTTGATGGGATTGCCGAGCAGGCACATCTGCAGGGCCCGTGCTTTACCGACAAGGGCGGTCAATTGCGCAAGTCCGTAGCCGGGAGGCCAGCCAAGACGAACTTCCGGCATGGCAAAACGGGCGGCGTGTGAAGCGATGCGCAGGTCAGTGGAATAGGCGGCCACGCAGCCACCCCCAAAAGCATCGCCGTTGACGAGAGCGATCAGGACCTGAGGCAGACGCTCGAAGGCCAGATAAAGCGTCGCCTGACGCAGGCTGAGTTCCCGGGCCGATTCGATGGACAGCTCCGGAAGTTCCCGCACATCATCGCCAGCGCAGAAAGCCCGTCCGGCGCCTGTGAGCAGCACAACTCGCACTTCCTGGGGATGTGCTGCCAGCCACGCCACCAGCTGCTCCAGTTCGGCCGTCATCCGGATATTCACTGCGTTCAGCGCCTGCGGGCGATTCAGAGTCACTGTGGCGATCCGATTGCGGATGGTGACCTGCAGCGTCTGAAAGGTGGGCAGGGGGCCGGGCAGCGGGTTGAGATTGGTGAGTCCGGTGGTGGGTGAGAGGGTGGCGAGGTTATCGATCAGTTTCTGCACCGCAACAATCGCCCGCACATGGGTTCCCGAACCCAGCAGGCGGTCACCAGCCCAGGCTTCGACGGCGAAGTGTATTTTCTTCCCGTCGATCGCGGTCACTCGTGCCTTCCCGGTGACCGTGGTGCCCATGCCTGCGCCCGCCAGATGACGGATATTCACATCGATGCCCACAGATTCTTCACCTTGCTCCAGAAACGGACGCAGTGCCTCACGCGATGCGCGTTCCATCAACAGGATCAGGTTGGGCGTAGAAAAGACCGTGGCCCGGGGATCGCCGCCAAGGGTGATCACCATGCTGGCGTCGACAACCCAGATCAATTCGCCGGTCTGTCCGGGCTGCAATCCTGTGAGCATGGGTGAGGAATTCAAAAAGTCGTTGAGAGGGATTGATTCTGAGAAATCGGCCAATGAACCGGGCGAAATGACGTTGATCCACCAGCGAAACCGTCAATGGTCAGCGTTGGTCGTGGCCGGGAATGAAATCTATGGCAAATCTGCCGGATTCTGCAGAAATCTACTGCGCATTTTGGGGGCAATGGGGGCTGGAAATTGCGATTTTCGGGAAATTTTGCTGCCTCGGGAAGGCGATTGTGACTGACAGTCCGGCGACGGCGGAACAGGACCGGACATCATCCTGAAGAATGGTGATCTCCGGGGAACCCGCGTAATTTTTTCCCGCCTGCCTGGCATCCCACCCCCCGCAGGCATCATACTCCGTCGGCTGAACGCGGGCGAGACGCTGGCAGCGCGCGGTTTGGCAGTGTTGGAACGGTAGACCAGTTGCACAGAAAGAGAACGACGCATGCGAGGCCCGGGAGCTCCAGCCAGTCTGCTGTTTCGGTTAATCATTCCGGTCACAGCTGTGTTTATTGTCACCGTGCTGTCGTTGATTGCTGTGTTATTTGGCGATCAGCGGGCCCCGATTGCTCAGTTTCTGGACAAATACGGCAATACTCTTCTGTTGTGGGAATTTGTGATTGTGATGGTGTTGTCATTTCTGGCCATGGCGTGGGATCGCCGGCAGATTCTGAAAGCGATGCGGGAGCGTGGCTCGTCGGCGGAATCTCAATCGACTCCTGAAACACAGTGACGGCCGCTGCCGGGTGACAAGCCTCAAAAGCTCCTGGCAACATGTGCAGCGCTGTGCCGACACGGTTTTCCATATCCGCATGTCTTAGTTTTAACCCTGGGAACCAGACGATGTTTGATTTGACGGCGATTCAATCGGCCCTGCGTGAATTCGGCTTTGACGGCTGGTTGTTGTACGATTTTCGCGGGTCCAATATTCTGGCTCAGCGGATCCTGCACATGCCGGCCGGTTTCCACGGCTCGCGTCGGTTTTTCTACTACATTCCGGCGACCGGCACACCGCAGAAACTGGTGCACTGCATAGAACCCGACGCCCTCGATCATCTCCCCGGCGAAAAATCCATTTACCTCCGCTGGCAGGAACTGGAGCAGCATCTGCAGAAGATTGTGGGCTCGGCGAAACTGGTCGCGATGGAATATTCGCCGCGCAACGGTAACCCGTACATTTCGCGGGTGGACGCGGGCACTATTGAACTGGTCCGTTCGTTCGGCTGTGACGTCGGTTCCTCGGGAGATTTGATTTCGCGATTCGAATCCGTACTGTCACCTGAACAGGTTCAGAGCCACCTCAAGGCGTCTGAGATCACGAACGCGGCCTTTGGCAAGGCGTGGTCATTTATCGCGGAACGGATCCGTACTGTGGGATTTGTGGAAGAGCTTGACGTGTGCCAGCAGATTCTGCAGCACTTTGAAGAGCACAACGCCACCACGTACAGCCCACCGATTGTCGGCGTGAACGCAAACGGCGGCAACCCGCATTACTCCACCGGCAGCGGCGCCTGCACGACGATTCGCGAGGGCGATTTTGTGCTGGTGGATTTGTGGGCCAAACTGAAGACGCCAGGCGCCTGCTACAGTGACCTCACGCGGACCGGCTACGTGGGGACGACGGTCCCCGAAAAATACAACCAGGTGTTTCAGATTGTGGCCGCCGCGAGGGACGCGGGTGTGCAGTGTGTTCGGGACGCGTTTGCGGCCCGGCGCCCGGTCACCGGCGGCGAAGTGGATGACGCTGTGCGGCGGGTGATTGAGACGGCCGGCTATGGCAAACAGTTCTGCCATCGGACCGGGCACAATCTGGCTCAGGAAGTGCATGGCAACGGCACGCACCTGGACAATCTTGAGACCTGTGAGCAGCGTTTGATTCTGCCGGGAACGCTGTTTACGATCGAACCCGGCATTTACCTGCCGGAATTCGGGGTTCGCAGCGAAATCAACGTCTACATTACTCAGCAGGGTGAAGTGCAGGTGACCGGGGGACCGCTGCAAACGGCCGTGGTTCCGATTCTTCTGCAGTAGATTAATATTTTATGGACTGGGGGCAACGCCATTTCCCACCCGCGGACGCACCTGGGATGGCGAAACGATGGTGATATGGGGAATTGGGGTGGTTTTTGCTTGATCTTCGAGAAGCGATTGTTTGCTGAATTCGCGGGGCAAAATCCAGCGTGATCGTTTCGGCGGAGCGAAACGCGACTATTCGAGGGATTAACACCGTTTCACCATCCCATGACGCACCGACGGAAACTGTTGCAGACTGAGAATTGTTGCCTGCGGCAGGCCATGCCGTTCGCAGCGTCTCAGAGTGACACTGCGGGGGATTCGCTGGACCGGCAATCCTGCGGTTGCCGATTGATTGCGGCGGCGGGGAAATTGCAACCTGTGTCGGGAATGTTATTCTTCGGGCACGTTTGCAGGCTTGGTCCGCCGGGGCTCTGCTGCCGGGCACAGTCTGGTGTTTTTCGCTTTCAATTCTGTCTTTTCAGACTTTTTCAATCAGTGACAATACGACAACCATGGTGCACATCAACCAGAACTATCTGAAGCTCAAGGCTGGCTACCTGTTTCCCGAGATTGGTCGCCGCGTCAGTGCGTTTGCGCAGGCCCATCCGGAAGCAAAAATCATTCGCATGGGGATTGGCGACGTCACGGAACCGTTGACGCCCGCCATTATTGCGGCGATGCACGAAGCCGTCGACGAGATGGCTCAGCGTCAGTCCTTCAAAGGTTACGGCCCTGAGCAGGGCTATGGATTTCTCAGAGAAGCCGTGGCGGCTCACGACTTTCAGGCTCGCGGCGTCGACATTTCTGCGGACGAGATTTTCATTTCGGACGGTTCCAAGTGTGACACTGGAAACATCCTGGACATCTTTGGCAGCAACAATCGCATTGCGATCTCGGATCCGGTGTATCCGGTGTACGTGGACACCAATGTGATGGCAGGACACACGGGCCCGGCGGATGCGTCAGGTCGTTACGAGGGTCTGGTTTACCTCGTGGGCAACGAATCCAACGGCTTTGTCCCGGAGCTGCCGACGGTGCCGGTGGACTTGATTTACCTCTGTTACCCGAACAATCCGACCGGTACGGTCGCGTCCCGTGAGACGCTTGCGCGTTGGGTGCAGTACGCTCGGGACAATCAGGCGTTGATTTTGTTTGACGCGGCCTACGAAGCCTTCATATCGGATCCCGCGATTCCTCATAGTATTTTTGAGATTGAAGGGGCGAAGGACGTTGCGATTGAGTTTCGCAGTTTCAGCAAGAACATTGGCTTCACCGGGATTCGTTGTGCTCTGACCGTGGTACCTCGGCAACTGATGGGGCGTGGCGCTGGCGGCGAAAAAGTCTCTATCCATCAGCTCTGGAATCGTCGGCAATCCACCAAGTTTAACGGCGCGTCCTACGTCGTGCAGAAAGGAGCTGCAGCTGCCTATTCGCCGCAGGGCCGTCAGGAAATGCGGGGGCTGATCGACTTCTACATGAACAACGCCCGGCTGATGCGGGAAGAGCTGACGCGTGCGGGAATTCGAGTGTTTGGTGGCGTGAATGCCCCGTATGTCTGGCTGAAAACACCAAACTCACTCAGCAGCTGGGACTTCTTTGATCTGCTGTTGAACAAAGCAAACGTGGTCGGTACTCCGGGCAGTGGGTTTGGAGCGGCCGGAGAAGGCTACTTCCGGCTCAGCGCCTTCAACAGTCTCGCCAATGTTCAGGAAGCCCTGCAGCGCATACACAGCGTGCTGTGATGCAACGGAACGATTGCTCGGGGGAGGGCGAAGTTTCACCTGAGCCGCGGCATGCGCCCCGCACCACAGCATGAGGTGCGGGCGGCACCGTTTTCGAAGCCTGCTGCTGATGTCTTCTGCGCTCAGGTCGGCGCCCGTTGATTTGCGAAGCGCAGTCTGTATTTTCTGCGAACAGCGCAGCAAAAAGCCC
>CAIYBH010000033.1 GCA_903924405.1 uncultured Planctomycetaceae bacterium
TGCCACCTCAGATTCTGGAATTCACACCAGACGAGCCGCTGAACCTTGGCGTGAACCGGATCTGGGTCCGTGCGAATTTTGCGAACAATCCACCAGGTCCCTGGAGTGCTCCGGTCGACGTGCTGTTGCAGTCGAAACCCGTGATCACTGGCCCTGTCAATGCCCTCGTTCCGGCGACTCCGCGAAAACTTGACGGTAATACATTTCCGATCACATGGACCAGTGATCCCGGGGCCCGTTCATTTGAAGTCTTTCTCAGCAATCAGACCACGCAGACTTCAACGACCTTGCGTGTGGCGAATCGAATTCCTCTGCTCGACGCTCGAGGCAACGCGATTCCTGACGGCGCCGGTGGAGTGCTGCGTCAGGAAGTTCGGGAACTCTACCTGAATGGCGCGGTTCCCCTGCCGCCACAGGTTCCCAAAGCCATTACTGCCGCGACCAATGATTCCAGCATCATGCTCACGGTTCCCGGCCACGGCCTGAAGACCGGAGAGCAGGTCCGAGTGACAGGTGCGGAAGGAAATACGGCGGCCAATGGAACATGGCTGGTCACCGTAACCGGCCCCGACACCATCCAGCTGGTCGGTGTCGCTGGAAGTGGCGCCTACACCGGCGGGGGAAGCCTGATCCAGCTGACGCAGTTGCAGTCACAACTGCCAATTGGTCAGTACCGTGTCTTTATCCGCTCAACGGATGATGCAAACCCCGGACGATTGTCAGCATGGTCGGATGCGTGGGACTTCGAAGTAGCGCCGGCTGTTAAAATCCTGCGTCCCTCCGGACCGACGTTTGACACACCGATCACGCTGCAGTGGGAACCAGTTCCCGCAGCCACTCACTACGAACTGCTGGTTAAGCCCAAAGGGGCATCCGACGATCAGGCCATCGTCAACGTCAAGTATCTTCGAGATACCTCCTGGCAACTGCCGACCAGTCAGCTGTCAACGATCACCTTCAATGGCTCACCCACGTCCGGAACATTTCGCCTTTCCTTCCGAATTCCGGGTGAGACTGTGCGGACTCTGACGACTTCTTCACTGCCGTGGAACGCCACAGCCTCACAGATTCGAAGTGCTGTCGCGGCACTTGGCTTCCAGAACACTACGGTCCGAACAACGACCCTTGGAGCTAACCCGGTGCATGAGTTGAAGCTCAGCAACGTCGCGGCTCCAATCACAGTGATTCCGGTAGCGGACCTGTCCCCGGGCAGCATTTCAGTGACTTCCCGTCAGATTCCACCGGACTACAGTGAGCTGGAGTTCCGTGTTCGTGCACGCCGATTGACACAGGTCACAGAAGTCGCCACGTCCGGTAAACCGGAAAGCGGTACCTTCACGCTGACACTGGTGACACCGGGAACCAAAGGCACCACGCAGACCACATCGGCGATTCCGTACGCCAGCACCGCTGCCGTCGTTCAGGCAGAAATTCGTAAGCTCGCTGGGTTCGAAACAGCGGAAGTGGCTGCACGCACAGTGGAGGGCAACACCACGTGGAGCCTGGTCCTGCCGCAGTTCCTCGGCTCAGTGGCGGTCACCGCGGAATCCCAGGTCGCTCCCGGCTCAGTGGCTGTCACGAAGTCGCGAACCTCTCCGGAGGTTGTCGGTCTCTGGAGTGCTACATCAAGCTTCACGACCAATGTCACCCCCGTGGTGAATGCGATTCCGGGGCCGCAGGTCTACACGGCTATGAAGCCAACCCTGACATGGTCATCCATCGACCGTGCCGCACGATACGACATCTGGGTCGAGCGGAACGCGCAGTCCTCGGTCTATCTGAAAACAACAGCTTCCGGGAATTCATTCACGTTTGATTCTGATGTCCCGGCCGGCAACTACTGGTTCTGGGTGCGTGCAGTCAGCGTCAACGGCGTGCTCGGCCCATGGAGTGCTCCTTACCAGTTCAGTACCACTGGTGGTGCCCCGCTGATCACGGCACCTCTGAACAACTCGTCGACGGCCAACCCGCTGCCCAAAATCCAGTGGAAGGGTGTCGCAGAAGCCGCCACCTACGAGATTCAGATCGCGTGGGTGAACAATCAGTTTGACTACTTGCGGGCATCAGGCCTGAAAACTCTGGAATTTACTCCGGACAGTCCGCTGAACGCCGGTACCTACCGCGTCTGGCTGCGAGGTATCAAGGCTGACGGGACAGTACTTGCCTGGAGCGCTCCGGTCACTTTCAATGTGACCTGATGTCGGCAAGGCCCACTCCGGAAAGGCCAAGTCCCACATGAGCCGTTCAAACATCTGAACGATGATTGGCGGCTCGGAGACTGCACTCGCACTGGGATGGCGAAACGGTGTTAATCCGTGGAATAGTCGCGTTTCGCTCCGCCGAAACGTGCGTCCAGGGTTCTCCAGCACACCGTCGAGCGGGGGGTGTTAGCCCTCCGAGATACATGTTTCGACTTGATTGTGGTGAGCTTCAAAGGTGTTCTGCTCGGTGGACTGACACCGCACCGCTCGCCTTTGGGGAGACGCCTCGCTGCCATCAAGCAAAAAACGATCCTGATCTCCCACGTAAACATCGTATCGCCAAACCGGCACTTGGCCCCCCCAAAAAAAATCAGGTTTTGGCTCGGCAGGAGCGCTCGCCCTACCCAAAAAACAGGTTTGCGGACAGGTCACGTCACTCATCTGCCGCATGGAGAAGCAGAATGCCGTTCAACTCAGGCTTCCTGTGGGGACGTGTCCATCAATTTCTGATTTGCGGTATGCTGTTGATCCTGTCCTGCGGTCGATCCAACCTGGCGGGTCAGGAACCAGCAAAACCTCTGAAGACACTTCCCCTTCCCGGCGAAGTGTTTGAGTGTGCATCGAGACCTGCCTTTCTGATTCCGGGGCAGGCAGGCACATTTCGCAGTGGCAAAGCCTGGGTCTGGTACGCTCCCACACTGCCAGGGCTGCCGGGCCGCGAAGAGATCTGGATGTTCGAACGATTTCAGGCGGCGGGCATCACCATTGCCGGAATCGATGCGGGTGAATCCTACGGAAGCCCCGTCGGCAACGAGATCTTTTCCGCACTGCATGAGGCCATGGTGCGCCGAGGCTACTCAGCGCGACCAGTGATGCTGGGGCGCAGCCGCGGCGGCCTGATGACCATGTCATGGGCGACCGAAAATCCCACGAAGGTCTCCGCATTTGCCGGAGTCTACCCGGTTCTGAACGTGGCCAGTTACCCTGGCCTGGACAAGGCCGCCCCGGCCTTTGAATTATCAGCAGAAGAATTACAAAGTCGCCTGGAGCAATACAATCCGGTTGATCGACTTGAGAAACTCGCCCAGGCCGGCATTCCGCTCTTTGCCATTCACGGCGACCAGGACACGGTGGTTCCGCTGGAGGCGAATTCGGGACTGGCACAAAAACGCTATCAGGAATTGGGGGGCACCATGCAGGTGCTGGTCCCTCCCGGCCAGGGACACTCCATGTGGCCCGGGTTCTTTGAATGTCAGGAACTGGTAGACTTTGTCCTTAAGCATGCGGATCCAATTCCTCCCGCAATCGGATTCACACAACTGCAGACGAACCTGCCGGGTGGACGACACGCCAATATTCGCACGAGCCGCGCCATGCTCGTACGTGCTGACGGTACTGCACCGATCAGTGTGGCGGATTCTCTGTTGCAGCACCGCTTCGATGTCCACACAGGCAACGAACAGATCGCGGCTGTGACAGATAACCAGCCTGACAAAAACAACCCCGACGCATGGAGTCAGTTTGCTGGTTGGTCCCCCGATGGCAAAAGTGCCATCATCGCTCGTGGCTGGCAAAACCCGGAAAATGCTCAATGGGAAGAACAGCATCGCACGTTTCGCATGCCCCCCGGACAGTGGAGCCTTGACTGTTGCCTGCTGAGCCCGGAATCCGGAAACGTGGTCAATCTGACCGCGATAGAGCGAGTAAGCCACTACAACGGCGGCCTGTTCTACCTCCCGGAGGGCAGGGGATTTGGATTCACAGCGCTGATCGGAGAGCTTTCCAAACCGTGGGTCATGAACGCGGACGGTCGGGAAAAACGAGATGTCTCCGGCGACGGCTCCGGTTTTTCCTATGGATACAGTGCCTCCCCGGACGGCAAACTGATCAGTTATCATGAGAACTATCAGGTCTACATCGCAGCGGCTGACGGATCAGACAAACGGCACATCGCCACGAATAAACCATTTAATTTTGCGCCACGCTGGTCGCCTGATGGTGAGTGGTTGTTGTTCGTCAGCGGAGAACATGGCCGGGCCGACCCGTGGCTGGTGCGGCGCGACGGCACAGACCTGCACCAGGTGACGGAGCTGAACGGCTATCAGGGCTGGATCCTGTTTCTGGACGTCGACGACTTTCATCAGGGCAGCAGTGACCTCCCAGTCTGGTCGGCGGACGGTCAGAGCATTTTCTGCTCGCGCAGGACAGAAAAGACTGTGGAATTGTTTGAAGTTTCACTGCAGGGTCAGCTAAAGCAGTTGACGGATTCTCCGGCCGGAACGCTGCACTACCATCCCACCCCGTCTGCAGACGGACGCTGGCTGCTATATGGCTCTCTGCGTAATGGCGTCCGCCAGTTGTTTGTCCGGGAGCTGCAGTCCAGTCAGGAAACACAGTTGACCGATCTGCAACCAGGCACCGCCGCCATGTGGCCTCACTGGCAGCCCACACCCGCGCGTTGATGTCGCCGGGAATTGATATCGCCAAACCGACAGCATCGTGGCCGCACATCAAACCGTGCGGCCGCAACGAAGCCTGAGGTTGCCGACATGTCGCGGATTGAGGATCAGGTCAACAGACCCTCAATCGGCTTCGACGCCGGATCGGCGATCGGCATTTCCCGACCATCGACGACAAAGTTGCCTGTGGAGTCTACGCCGACAGCCTGCAGGTAGGTGTGGAACAGGTTGCCGTGATCCACCTGTTTGTCGACAACTTCGGTACCTTTGTCATTCGTCGCTCCGAAAGCTGCCCCGCGGGGAACGCGACAACCAGCCATGCACACGGACCACGCCCGAGACCAATGGTCGCGACCGTAGTAGAGGTTGACATTGGGAGTCCGACCAAACTCACTCAGTACCACAATCAGAGTGCTCTCAAGCATCCCACGGTCAGCGAGGTCGGCAACAAACGTGGCGAACGCCGAATCGAATTCGCCGAGCTGTTCGATGTGGAAATTGAAGTTCTCGTTGTGGGTGTCGTAGTTCGAGTGCGACAGTTGCACGAACGAGACTCCGTTTTCCAGCAGGCGACGTGCCAGCAGGCAGTGACGTCCCAGATCATGAGTACCGTATTTTTCAATCTCCTTCGCCGGCTCCTTCGTCACATCAAAAATATCCCGCTGCGTCATCAGCTTCTCGGCCTGCTCGAAGGAATATGTGAAGGCCTCAGTCACCGCCGTACGACGACGATTCAGGAAACGCTCGCTGACTTTGCGACGAAAATCCTGCCGAGCCTGATCGGAATCCTGGGGAATACTATCGGGACGGACGGTATTGGGTGGTGGATTTCCGTTGCCCAGCTGGACACTGGAATACTTCGGCCCCAGCCATGCGGAATCATTTCCGCGGCCACCGCCGCCACCCGGTGTGATCAGAATGTGCCCGGGCAGAGCGTTGTCAGCAGGATTGAGTGCCTTCGCTGCTACCGCCCCGATCTGCGGGAATTCACCGGCCGGAGTCTGTCGCCGCCCGGTCATCATCAGGTAGGCCCCTTTGCCGTGATCGTCCTCCGCCGTATTCACACCGCGCACGAGGCACAGATGGTGCATCTGCTGAGCCGTCTTCGGCAACAATTCACTGACGTGGATACCCGGTACAGACGTTGGAATGGCGAGAAACGGACCACCGGTTTCCACTCCCGGTTTCGGATCCCAGCTCTCCAGCTGGCTGAGTCCGCCGTGCATGTTGAACACCACGATGCGTTTCTGGTCCGCCTTGAGGCCCGCCGCGATGGCAGGATTGGCAAACGCCCCCAGCCCACCCACGATGGTTCCTGCGCCGGCTGCCAGAGTTCCAAGGAACTGCCGTCGTGCCACGCCATGTGCTGCTGTGTTGCAGGGATATCGAAGGCTCATGATCGGTTGACCTTTCAGAAAACAAAATCCCGCCAGCCTCCGGCTGTACGGATATCAGTCAGTGAGAACCAGTTTCCCCGTGTCTGCTTCATCAGCAGAATCCGAGGCATTGAACACATCAGAAACCATCAACGATTGAAGCGAAACTCAGCGCTGCTCAGCAATCCCCAGACGAGTTCCTGCGCCGCCTTGCTGCGGTCCGGACGCTGGGAAAGAAAAGCTGACACTTCTGCAACTTCTTCTTCACTGGGCATGCGAGTCAGGATGCCGAGGTACAACTCTTCGGCCGCCACTCGATTGTCAGCGGTCTTCAGAATTCGCTCCGCCGGATTGTCTCCCGCCGGGGCTACCCAGCTGTTGATTGCACTCCCGTTGGCCGTAAACAGCGCCTGGTCGGCACTTGCATAGAAGTCTCCCTGAGGCTGTCCCGGAGCTCCACCATAGATTGCCACGTACTGCCCCAGATTTCCTTTGAGCTTATCCCAGGTGCGTTGTTCAACCAACTGCTCGCGGGCCATCACAGCAGCGGGGTCCTGCTTCTGTTCATCCGTCACTGGCGAAGCCTTGTCCAGTTCCGCGATCTCCCCATCCCGATAGCGATCATAGACGGTCGTGACACGGAACACCGTCCAGCACAGCTGTTCGGGAGTCAGTGGTTTCAGTTGCGACAGTGCGAATCGGGACGCCAGATCATTTGGCACTGCGTCGCTGGCGGTCATCAGCCCTGCCTGCAGTTCTCTATGATGCATCCGAGCCTGCTGGAACGCCTGGTCGGCTGCCACCATCAGATCCTGCTGCTGCTTTAAAGCGGTGTTGGCCATGGCCTCATCGTTGATGGCCGCGGACAGCTGCTTTTCTGCCTCATCAAGCTGCAACTGAGCTGCCGCGGTGGCCTGTTTCTGCACATCCAGCACAGCCTGAGAAGCCTGCTGTCGAGCCTGCAGGGCCGCAATCAGTTGCTTCAGCCCGTCATCAATGGTCAGTCCAGCGACGGCGGAATCCAGTGACTGACGAGACTGATTCAGATGTTCCGTGACCAGCCCCAGCCGCTCCCGCTGCTGCACTGCACTGTCAAAAGCCCGTTGAAGCAGCTCTCGCTGCTGCAGTATGCCCTGACGGGTCGCAGTCGCGGTGTTCAACGCCTTCTGGGCATTCTCCATCGCCTGAGTGGCAGCAATCACCTCAGCCTGCCGGGAAGCCACCAGCTGAGCGGCCTGATCCACAGCCACCTGCTTGTCGGCAACGCCAGCCAATCGCTGCAGACCCGCCAGGCGATGATCCAGAGACGTCACCTGCAGCTGCGCATCCTGAACGACCGCCCGAGCAGCCACAAGCCGGGCTTCTTCCTTCAGCAATGCGTCGTTGAGCGGCTGTGTTCCACTCTGAGCCGCTTCGAGAGCAGCGACAGTTGCGCGAAATGCTTCACTGGGAGCGGTGACAGACCCGGTCTTGTCTGTCACGGCCTGCTGCAGCGCGGGAAGTTCGCCGGTGATCGCATCCGACTTCGCCTTCAGCACCTGCGTTGCCGCAACCAGTGCCGGATCATCGGACAGCGACTGGCTGGCTTTTGCAGCCGCCGAGTGAGCTTCCGCCAGAGTCCCTGCGAGCGTTTTCTTCGCGTTCAAAGCGGCCACGGCATCGTTCGCAGCCTTCGTAGCTTCGTCCAGCTTCTTGCGAGCTTCTGTGGTCTGGCCACGGACCTTGTCCTGTTCAGCGGCTACCGGGATCAATGCTGTCTCAGCCGCCTGAAACGCAGCTTCGATCGCGTCATGCTGCTGGCGAACCTGAGTCAATGTTGCGTCCAGAGAAACCCGGATCGCGGCGAGTGAATCCGCTTCCTGACGAACCTGTGCCAGTTGTCGCTGAGTTTCCAGCGGCAGATCAAACGGCCGTTGGTACGGTTCGCTCAGAGCCACTTCCCGCAGAAACGTGCGGAGATCGTAGTTCGACGCGGCCAGCCATGCCCCGAGTTGCTGCAACAGCACCGGACTCACCGCGGGATTATCCGGATGCAGCATGTCCAGCGGATGCACCAACCCGCGTCCAAACATCAGCGACCAAAAACGATTGGCCGCATTTTCGTTGAACAAACGATGGGTGCCGGAGGTTGCCGTTTCTGCCAGCCACTGACGACGACTTTGCTTAGGCACCGAACGCACGCCGTCCGCCGGAGCCACCTGATATTCATCTCCGGGCACCAGAAACGATTCCGCCAGGGTCGTTCCACCGGGCAGCCTCGCTCCCGTGCGATGTGGCGTCCCTTTGGAAAACACACTCTCAAACGTCAGATCAGTCCCGGCACGATCCGCCAGAACTGTCACATCCTTGCCGTCAATCTTTTTCACGACCGGATAGGTGGCTGAGGAAACAGCCAGCAGTCCCTGGTAATCCTTCTGCAGAAAATCACTGACAATCGGGGAATCGTGGCATTGCGCACACTGCATGTCCCGGCCAAAAAAGAGTCGGCCGACATCGCGAGCGACGACGTTGGGTTCAGTCCCTCGATCCAGCACAAACCGAGCCGCCGGACGTGCGGCCGTAGCCTCACCGTCGGCCGTCAGTAGTTCGCGGACGAGCACATTCCACGGCTTATTGCTCCGCACGGACTGCAGCAGCCACACCATCCAGTCGTCCTGGGAAACATGCGTATTCGGACGACGCTCCATGAGCATGACATCCAGTGCCGAAGCCAGGTGCCTTGTATGCTCAGGGGTGGCCAGTAACTGGTCGACCAGTTTCTCACGACGTGCGGGATCCGAGTCTGTCAGAAAACGCCGGGCGTCATTGGCCCGTGGTGGCATGCCTGTCAAATCCAGCGATACGCGCCGCAGAAATTCCGCGTCGGACGCTGTGGGAATCGTGATGCCCTGCGGAGGTGCCAGTTCGCGGTTGATCAGCTGGCGGAGCTCTTTGGAGGCCTTCACGGACGGGGCCGTGGCCGATTGCGCCAGTACCGATTGTCCGGAAGTTGTCAGCAGGGCGATCCCCAGCACCAGTGCAGCATGCACCAGCGTGCGACACACAAACGCGCAACACACTCGGGACGCCTGACTGCGCAAAAACCGAAGACTCGCGTTCATTGCGCGTGCTCCGCAAACAGTTTCACTGCACTGTCACAGGAGGGACCGTTGTCAAGACAAACGGCATGCGACAGTCAGGAAATCAACAGGAAGGTGGGAGACAGCCTGCGGGCGAGCCGGGGACTGTCAAAATCGTTCAGGTAAGGTTTAACGCGTCGGGATCGGCCTGGTCAAGCGCAGTCCCACAGGAAAATACACGTCACGGCAAAACCGCAGAAAAGAAGAATTTTCCCGTTTTTCACCATTTTCCAGGAACGCCGTTCCAACGGAGCGCACTCACCGCCACAACCGTTGCCGCCTGGTAGGCTTCCGGTTACAGTTTCAGCCCTGCTGCAGTGCAGGTGCTCTTCCCGGGGTGGTCCTCGTAACGACAGAGTTCAGACCGGGTCGCTCCCTTCACCCGTAATTCTCTTCAGAAGTTCAAAGAATCCATGGCCGACATTACGACTCAACTGGCAGTTCTTGGCGGTGGTCCGGGGGGATATCCAGCGGCCTTTGCGGCAGCGGACCACGGAATGAAGGTAGTACTCATCGATGAAGGCCTCAAGCCCGGCGGTGTCTGTCTGAACCGAGGGTGTATCCCGTCCAAAGCTCTGCTCCACGTCGCAAAGCTGCTGAATGAGACTCAGGAAGCGGCGGATTACGGAGTCGTCTTTTCGAAACCCACCATTGAACTCGACAAGCTGCGAGGCTTCAAAAATAACGTCATTGGGACTCTGTCCGGCGGCATCGAAGGTCTCTGCAAGGCGCGCGGTGTCGAGCTGATTAAGGCACGCGGGACTTTTGTCAGCTCGGACACTCTGCAACTGAAGTTCCCGGATGGGTCCACAAAAACACTCAGCTACGAACACTGCATCGTGGCCACCGGATCTCAGCCCGCCATGCCACCGCTATTCGCCATCGGGGACGACCGCGTGATGGATTCCACCGGTGCGCTTGAATTGAAGGACGTGCCCCGCCGATTGCTGGTCATTGGCGGTGGCTATATCGGACTCGAAATGGGCAGCGTCTACGCAGCACTCGGATCTGAAGTCACTGTTGTCGAAATGACGTCTGGTCTGCTGCCGGGGGCTGACCGGGACCTCGTAACGCCCCTGCAGAAACGACTGTCGCATCTGTTCAAAGCCATCCACCTGAACACCAAAGTCGCCGGCATCGAAGCCACTCCCGCCGGCATTATCGCTGCACTCGAAGGTGACGGCGTCGAACCGCGGCAGACCTTTGACCGAGTGCTGGTGTCTGTCGGACGACGTCCCAACAGTCGAGGTCTGGGACTCGAAAACACAACGGCCCGAATTGACGAGCGTGGATTTATCACGATCGATCGCAATCAGCGAACGGCGGATCCGCGACTGCTGGCAATCGGCGACATTGCCGGCGAACCCATGCTGGCCCACAAGGCCACTCGCGAAGCAAAAATTGCTGTCGAAACTCTGCTGGGCGAGCCCGTCGAATTCGACAACATCGCAATTCCCGCAGTGGTCTTTACTGACCCGGAACTTGCCTGGGCCGGCGTGACCGAAGCAGAAGCACGCAGTCGCAATCTGGACGTGACCGTGTCTCGCTTCCCATGGGCTGCCTCTGGCCGCGCCCAAACACTCGCACGCACAGAAGGCCTGACCAAGATCATCGTCGAAAACTCAAAGCAACGCGTTCTCGGCGTCGGGCTTGTTGGTCCGGGTGCCGGAGAAATGATTGCCGAAGCCGTGCTGGCGATTGAGATGGGGGCCACCGCTCGCGACCTCGCCGACTCAATCCATGCACATCCGACCCTGTCAGAGACCCTTATGGAGGCCGCAGAAGGTATCCTCGGTCAGCCCACTCATAAGTTCAGTCCGAAGAAGAAATGAAAACGCGATCCGATAGTCCCGGGCAGCTGCGGCTCATCGCCTGCTGCCCGGGATTTTCCTGACCTTTGCAGGGCTCCGTTGATTCGTCTTCGCGCCCAACAGACTCGTCGTATTCCCGTTGCCTGCGGGTAACTCTACGACGTGCATCCTGGGTTTCTTCGCTTTCGTCCGCATCCAGCAGACCACAACAACGTGTCTTTGACCAGTGGTTTTCGGAGAATATCCATTGAAAGCGATCCGTTTTTCCAGCCCCGGAAACCCTGCGGACGTGCTGTCCTTACAGGACGTTGCACAGCCTGAACCTGGCTCCGGCGAGGTGCTGGTACGCATGCTGGCTTCGCCCATCAATCCCTCCGACCTGATGTATGTCCGAGGCCATTACACGGTGCCGGCAGTTTGCCCTGCCACTCCGGGTTTTGAAGGGGTCGGCATTGTGGAACAGTCTGGAGGGGGACTTCGCGGCCGCCTGATGAAGGGGCGTCGCGTCGTCGTTCTCAACAGCCGGGGCGGAAACTGGGCCGACTATGCTGTCGTCCCGTCAAATCAAGTGATTCCTATGAGTCAGTCACTGAGTCTGGATCAGGCAGCCACATTTTTCGTCAATCCCGCGACCGCCTGGGTCATGACTCAGGAAGTGCTGAGGGTTCCACAGGGCGCGTGGCTGGTGCAGACCGCCGCGGGTTCAGCCCTCGGTCGTATGATCATCCGACTCGGACGGCATCTGGGATTTCGCACGCTGAATCTGGTCCGACGCCAGCAACAGGCCGAAGAACTTCGGGCGGCTGGTGCAGACGCTGTGTTTGTGGTGGATGATCAACAGGCCACGACAGCCGAGACGGCCGCCGCTATTCGTCAGATCGTGGGACCGGGTGGTGTGCAGTTTTCCGTGGACTGTGTGGGCGGTCCACTGGGCTCGGCCGTGATCGAAAGCCTTGGTCGTGGAGGACGCATGCTGGCCTTTGGCACGCTAAGCGGGCTGCCTCTGAACTTTTCGCCCCGAACGTTGATGACAGTCGGCAGCTCCGTAGAAGGCTTCTGGCTGGGAAACTTTATGGCGTCCCGCGGCTTGCTCTTCAAATTGCAGCTGGTGCGCACCCTGACCTCCCTGATTCGCGCCGGGGTCCTGAATACAGAAATTGCCGGGACGTGGTCACCGGACAGCATTCGCGACGCAGTCATCGCCGCAGAAGCCTCAGACGTGTCCGGAAAATGCCTGCTGAAGTTTGCCGAGCGATAGGCTCGCGTCTTCGTGGATTCGGAGATTCACCGCTGAGGTGCGCTGCCGGCGGCTTGCCACAAACCGCGCCATCCGTTCAAATTGAGGCCCTCCGGTTCAGGGACTCGAGTGCATGACGAGTTTCGTTGAGGTGCCGGCGTTTTTCATCAGTAGTAATCAGGGCAGGGCAGAGCCGTGCAGCAGCGCGGATGTTTTCAGGAGTAAACGGGTGTCCGCAGAACAATGGTCTTCAACATCCATCAGCAGTGGCCGTCAAGTGCTTGCCGATCTTCTCAAACTTGCGTTTGCCGTAATCGGATTGCTGTCACCAGTGACCGCCTGCGGCAGTGAACCGACCTCGGCAGCTTCCTCCCAGGCATCCGTAAAGTCTCGTCCGAACATCGTAATCATCCTCGCCGACGACCTCGGCTACTCGGATCTGGGGTGTTATGGAAGCGAGGTGGCCACTCCACACCTTGACTCACTCGCAGCAAACGGTGTGCGATTCACCCAGTTTTACAACACAGCCAGATGCTGGCCAACCCGTGCCGCGCTGCTGACCGGCTACTATCCGCAGCAGATTCACCGCGATGCCTTGCCGAAACTGCCGGGTGGCAGTCAGGGGACGCGCCAGCCATGGGCAAAGTTGCTGCCGGAACTGCTGAAGTCAGCCGGTTATCACAGCTACCACAGCGGCAAGTGGCATGTCGACGGTCCCGTCCTGGCCAGTGGTTTCGAAAAGTCACTCAACGTACGCAACGATGGCAACTTCTTCACCGCTGCCGGCAATCTGATCGACGATCAGCCCGTAACGCCTGCTCAGGACGAAAGCGGCTACTACTCAACCATCGATACGATCGATCATGCCATTGAATGCCTGAATCATCACACCCGGTCGCATAGCGACGCTCCGTTTTTTCAGTACGTCCCTTTCATTGCGCCGCACTTTCCGCTGCACGCACTACCGGAAGACATCGCTCGCTACCGCGATCGCTACCTCGAAGGCTGGGACACCCTGCGCCAACAGCGTTTTCAGCGTCAACGTGATCTCGGTCTCGTACAGACAACGCTGTCACCACTCGAACGCGAAGTGGGCCCCCCGTACGCATTTCCGGAAGCCCTGAAAAAACTCGGACCAGGAGAAATCAATCGACCACTTCCATGGACAGAACTGACTGCGGAGCAACAGCAGTTTCAGGCCACAAAAATGGCGATTCACGCCGCCATGGTCGATCGCATGGATCGTGAAATTGGTCGCTATCTTCAGGCACTGCGTAGTGCTGAGGTCTTCGATAAGACGCTGATCCTGTTCGCATCAGATAATGGGGCCAGTGCAGAAATTATGGTCCGTGCCGGTGGTCATGATCCAGCAGCACCTCCGGGAAGCGCTAAGTCGTACCTCTGCCTTGGTCCTGGTTTTTCCAGTGCCGCCAACACTCCGTTTCGACGACATAAAACATGGGTGCACGAAGGTGGCATCAGCACGCCGCTGATTGCGCACTGGCCGGGCGGAATTACATCTCAGGGCGCCCTGCGACATACCCCCACGCATATGATTGACCTTGTTCCCACGATCCTTGAACTGGCTGATGTGACACCACCGGCGGAATTCGAGGGCCAGCCGGTCCCTGCACGCCCGGGAAAATCCATCGTCAAGGCCTTCAACGAAGACGTCGGAATTGATCGTGATTCTCTCTGGTGGCTGCATGAAGGCAACCGTGCGGTGCGCGTTGGCAACTGGAAACTGGTGGCCGCAAAGGACACCCCGTGGGAACTCTATGACCTGACCAACGATCGTGCGGAACAGCAGAATCTGGCCGCTGAATTGCCTGATCGCGTCCGGGAACTTGAACAAGTCTGGCAGAAACAAACCGACAGCTTTGAGCAGCTGGCTGCCCTGACGCAGCCTGTGCGTACCCCCGGAGGAAAGAAAGCCGGAAAGAAGTGAGGCTGCTCGTTCGAAATCCTCGCAGGCAGCAAATTCTCTGCCGGCTCGCGCAGGTGAACAACGGTTGGAGTGGAACCTTACCCGCCTTTCTGACGGAGCGAACGGCTCAGATGGAACTTCGCCCTCCCCCGGAAAACACTGTTGCTCAGGAATGGTCATCTGCCGAATTTTTCCACGGGCGGGACGCTGGCAGAGTCAAGGCCATCCCGGATGGCGCATTCCGAGGTGAAAAGAGAAAAATCGGCGTATCAAAGTCGTTTTGTTGTGGACTCCCGGAAATGAGGACCAATATTTGCGCGTAAATCGTCATGTGATGCTCCTTGTTATCTGAGTCGTCCGTTGCGACGCACCCGCGGTCTGGCGGCATGCTTTCCTGATACGATCCCGGCTGCAAATTCCTGCCGCTGCCACATCATCTGCTTCGGGAATGACTCTACCGAAAACCGTGTCTATGTACGTGACATCTGAGCAGACGGCGCACCCCCCCACCTCCAGATTTGCCCTGCCGGTCGGGAAGCGGGAACACCGGGTCCTGTTGACTGGGGCCACCGGATACCTCGGCAGCCGGCTGGCTGCACGCCTTATCACGGACGGATTTCATGTCGTCGTAGTCAAGCGATCGTTTTCCGACCTGAGACGTATCAGAGCAATAGTCGCTCAGGATCTGATGTTCGACGCGGATCTCGAACCGCTGCAGGCCGCCTTCACTCGATTTGGAAAAATTGATTCGGTGGTGCATTGCGCCACGGACTATGGCCGGAAACAGTCTTCGGTGCCTGAGATTGTGGAAGCCAATCTGATGCTGCCGTTGCGGTTGCTGCAACTTGCCGCAGAATTTGGGGTCCGCACGTTTGTGAACTCAGATACGTTTCTGGATAAGCGTGTGAACGAGTATTCGTTGTCGAAAAAGCAATTTCTGGATTGGCTGCAACTGCACTCTTCAGGTTTGGTCTGCCGAAGTCTGCGACTGGAACATTTCTACGGTCCCGGGGACGATACGACAAAGTTTGTTGGGTGGTTGGTTTCCCAGTTCGCAGCGAAAGTCCCGGAGATCCGCCTGACACCGGGTGAACAGAAACGCGACTTTGTCTTCATCGACGACGTTGTGGAGGCCTTTGTTCGGGTTCTTCAGGATGCCCGGTACCAGAGTCCCGGATTTGTTGAGTTTGATGTCGGGTCGGGGCAAAGTGTGACGATCAGAACTCTGGTGCAGGAACTTCAGGCCTTGTTTCCGAACTCCGTCAGCGCGCCGATTTTTGGTGCGATGCCCTATCGTCGTGCCGAGATCATGGATTCACGACCCGATATTTCCGCACTGCTCAACCTTGGCTGGCGCCCGCGCGTCTCGCTGAAGGAGGGACTCGCAACGACAGTTCAGACGGCATGCACACACCCCACAGGAATGCCAGCGGGAGCATTTGCAGAATGAAACTGTTCGTCACGGGTGGCTGTGGATTCCTTGGGTCGAATCTGGTCGCTGAAGGCATTCGTCGCGGGGATCAGGTGCTGGCCATCGACAATCTCTCACGGGCAGGTGCCACTAAAAACCTGGAATGGCTCCGTTCCTGCGGCGAGTTCACCTTTCAGCATGGGGATACACGCCAGTTTTCTGATCTTGAACAGGTCGTACAGGCGTTTCGACCGGACTGTGTTTTTCATCTGGCTGGCCAGGTGGCGATGACCACCAGCCTCAGCAATCCCCGGGCTGATTTTGAGATCAACACCGTTGGAGGACACAATCTGCTCGAAGCCGTTCGCCGCTGGGTTCCCGAGGCCCATATTATTTATTCGTCCACCAACAAAGTCTACGGAGGTCTGGATCAGGTCCATATCCGCGAAGCAGCGACGCGTTATGTTGCGGATGGCTATGACCATGGTTTTGATGAAAACCTGAACCTTGATTTTCAGTCACCGTATGGCTGCTCCAAGGGGGCAATTGATCAGTACATGCTGGACTACCACCGTATGTTTGGCTTGCGGACCACCGTATTTCGACATTCGTCAGTGTTTGGAATCCGTCAGTACGGAACCATCGATCAGGGCTGGATTGGCTGGTTTCTTCAGCAGGCACTACTGACACAGCAGCATGCGGCTCATCGATTCACAATCTGCGGTGACGGCAAGCA
>CAIYBH010000034.1 GCA_903924405.1 uncultured Planctomycetaceae bacterium
AGATGGCGGTCGTTTCCGAAAGGATTTCGGCTCTGTCTGGATTTGAATCAGTGTGAGGGGGATAAAGAGGAATTGGGGTATTCACCACATATAGCTGCCGAGACGTGCTGGATCAAACACTCCGCGACGCTAAGATAGATGCACGAAATCGGGTAAGGACGGCCATTGCTGACCGTCCTCCCCACACCACCTAGCATGCGGGTCCGCACTAGGCGGTTCCACGAAGATGAGCGAGCTCTGCCCAAAGGGTCTTCAGACTCAAGACTCCTTGCGAGGATAGCCAATCGTTCGTCATCCCGACACCGCTTGCGATCGTCTTGGCCATGTGCCATGGTCCCTTGCGACTAATGCCGTGTCGGATCGCTTGCCTGCGCGGAACATGCATCGCGATGAGTTCCCGAATGCGCGTGCGAACATGTCGCCAGCGTTTCCAGTAGCAACATCGGATACGGCGCCGAATCCACTGTTCCAAGCTTGCGAACAGTTTCAATTGCGAGGCAAGGGCGAAGTAACCCATCCATCCTCGTACGTAACGTGCGAGTTCCCGCAAGCGGTGCTCCATCGAAATCCCGCGGCTACGCCCGGTGATCTCGCGAATGCGATGCTTGAAGCGATGAATGGATTTCGCGGACACGTTGATGGTCGCTCGTGACCCCACGAAGCAGAACCCAAGGTATTCGAGTTCCTCCGTGGTAACGATACGGCTCTTCTCCAGGTTCACGACCAGGTGAAGTTTGCGGGTCAGATAACGATGGACCGATGCGAAGACACGCTCTGCACTTCGTTTAGACCGCGTGAAGATCACGAAGTCGTCCGCGTAGCGCACGAAGCGAAGTCCTCGGCTTTCCAGTTCCTTGTCCAGATCATCCAAGAGGATGTTGGCTAGAAGAGGCGAAGCAGGACCGCCTTGCGGCGTTCCCTCAGTCGTTGCTTGGAAATGCCCGTCGACCATAACACCTGCTCGCAGGTAGCGTCCTATCAGTTGCAGTACCGTTTTGTCGCGGACTTTCCTGGCCACGCGGGCCATGAGAACATCATGCCCGACGCGGTCAAAGAACTTGGAGAGATCCATGTCCACGGCATAACGATAGCCACGACGAATGATACGGCGTACCTGCTTGGTTGCTCCAT
Source organism: uncultured Planctomycetaceae bacterium (assembly GCA_903924405.1). Taxonomy (GTDB): domain Bacteria; phylum Planctomycetota; class Planctomycetia; order Planctomycetales; family Planctomycetaceae; genus SXXK01. The sequence continues at coordinate 1,132 of CAIYBH010000034.1, forward strand.
GAGCAGAGCGTTTCGGTCGAAACCCGTAGCTCGATTCCGAGAAACCCGGATCGAACACAGGAGTTAGGATTTGTACGATGGCTTGCTGGATCAGACGGTCGATTAGGTTTGGGATACCTAGCAATCGTTTGCCGCCATCGGGCTTGTCGATGGTCACTCGCCGAACCGGTTGAGGTTGGTAGGTACCATCGAGAAGCTGTTGTCGAACAGCGTTCCAACGAGGACGAAACCAAGCTGGGAATTCCGTGATGGTGATGCCGTCAGGGCCAGGGGCCCCCCGGTTGGCCTTCACGTTCTTCCAAGCCAGTTCGATGTTGGCTTCTTCGACTAACGCCTCAGTGAGAGACATCGGGAATAAACTCAAGGCTGGTTTCTCAAGTGACGCTGACGCGGCATCGTCCGGACGGGCTGGTGAACCTATGGTCCTCATGCTTGCGGAGTCCGGTAAACTCGGCTCTCCTGGCATGCGGGGGTTCCCTCGCGACAAGTCACTTGATGGCTCTTCCTTGTTCTTCATAGTTCAGCCCTTCCTGAGTTCCATTGGGATTGGAAGTCCAGTACTACGGCCTCTGCTGACTTCTGCGTTGCCCAGTCCCGCTTGCACGGGTCTGTTCCTGGTTTTCAGTCGTCGAGATGACTTACTCCCTGGAGCGACGCAGATCTCCCCGGATAAGGACACTAGTTTCCTCTGCACAAGCTCACCCTTTACCTGATCGATCGATAGGGGACGGCTTCGTGATGTTTGGCTCACTCGCCTGACCGATCCGGCCTTATAGGATGTTTCTGTACGTAGCCTCGCAGATTTGGTGAGAATGCATCCGAGTAGGGAGTGACGCACTGATGGCGTCGGACAGACTCGGCGCTTACCCATGCATTCGCAGGCTTCCTTCCCACGCTCGGTCGCCCTCGCGCAGTTGCCTTCACCTCGTGCTTGTTCTCTTGAAGTGGTCATTTGGTATACTGATCTCCCAGAGGGTCCTATCTCGCACAGGGGACTTTAACCCCATAAACTAATGCCCATGACGGGCGTAATCGGGTAGCCGCCGCCATTGCTGACGGCAGCCCCCACACCACCGTACATGCGGGTCCGCATACGGCGGTTCAACAAGAGTTGAAGATCCTCTATTAGCATGAGTGCGAGACGCAGTCGCGACTTTGGTATAGGCACAACCTGCGTTGCGGTCTCTGGACAATAGATTTACTCAAGGCTGGTTTCTCAAGTGATGCTGACGCGGCACCGTCCGTACGGACTATTGAACCTGTGGTCCTCATGGGTGCGGATGCCGGTAAGTGCGGCTCTCCTGGCATGAGGGGGTTCCCTCGCGTCAAATCGCTTGATGGCTCCTCCTTGTCTTCATTGTTTGGCCCTTCCTGTTTCCATTGGTATTGGAAGTGTAGTACTACGGCCTCTGCTGACTTCTGGGCTGCCCAGTTCCGCTTGCGCGGCTCTGTTCCTGGCTTTCAGTCGTCGAGATGACTTACTCCCTGGAGCAGCACAGATCTCCCCGGATAAGAACATTGATTTCCTCTGCACAAGTTCACCCTTTACCAAATCGGTCGATAGGAGACGGCTTCGTGATGTTGGGCTCACTCGCCTGACCGGTCCGGCCTTATAGGATGTTTCTATTCGTAACCTCGCAGATTTGGTGAGAATGCATTCGAGTGGGGCATGACGCACTGATGGCAGTCTACAGACTCGACGCTTACCCATACATTCGCAGGCTTCCTTCCCACGGTCGGTCGCCCTTCCGCAGTTGCCTTCACCTCGTGCTTGTTCCCTTGAAGTGGTCATTTGGTATACTGATCTCCTAGAGATACCTATCTCGCACAGGGGACTTAAACCCCACAAACCAATGCCCGTGACGGGCGTACACAAAGCCATGCACGCCGAGCACGCGATCGGCCGTTTTTGACATGGTGACTTTACTCGCGCGTGCC
>CAIYBH010000035.1 GCA_903924405.1 uncultured Planctomycetaceae bacterium
ACCGCAGGAAAACAGTACCCCGACTTACCGACGGTGTCAAATGACAGATGGATGGCCCCCAAGTGCCAACACATCCCGCCGATTTGTCCGAGCCATGATTACGTCCCCCCGCCTGATGCTGCCGTGGATGGTGCTTACCGCAGGAAAACAGTACCCCGACTTACCGACGGTGTCAAATGACAGATGGATGGCCCCAAGTGGATGGACACCAAGTGCATGGCCGTGGCGGGATATTACAAAAAATTCAGCATGCCCCGATCAATTGCCCTCAATCTTTTTCAGCAGCGCCTGCATTTCCTGCACGCGGCTGACGTTTGATTTCGCCAGGTTCTGTGTTTCTCCCGGATCAGTTGCCAGGTCGTACAACTGCAGCTCGGGGGAATTGCCGGTTTCGATGTTGACCTGTCGATTGATCGCCGGACCTCGCCCCGGGGCGATGAACTTCCACTTGCCCTGTCGCAATGACAGTGTGGCTGCCTGTTCCACCAGATGGTCCCGCCCATGGCGATCTTCCAGTGTCAGGGTACGCATCAGGGGCAGGCTGTCCCTGCCTGCACCCGGTGGCAAGGGTTCACCAATCAGCTCTGAAAAACTGGCCAGAAAATCAATCTGGCAGATCAGAGCGTCAGAGACCGAGCCAGCCTGGATCTTCGCGGGCCAGCGGACCAGAAATGGGACTCGAGTGCCACCTTCAAAGGCACTGTACTTGCCACCTCTCCAGGGGCCTGATGGTATGTGCTTACCGGCTTTCTCCACGGCTTCGTCCTTGTAGCCGTCGTTCAGCACCGGGCCATTGTCACTGGTGAAAATGACGAGGGTATTCTGCGTCAGTTGGTGCTGGTCCAGGCTGCGGAGAATCTCACCAACTGACCAGTCCAGCTCGGCAATGACGTCTCCGCGTGGCCCCATCGTCGTGACCCCTGCGAACCGCGGATGAGGCACGCGAGGCACATGAATGTCGTGTGGATTGAAGAACAGAAAGAACGGTTGATTTTTGTGCGTGGCGACATGCTGATCAATGAAACGGACAGCGCGTTGTGTCAGCACATCAGCCATGTCCTCGTCTACCCATCGGGCGGACTTGCCCCCCGACATGAATCCGATGCGGCTGATGCCATTGATAATGGTTGCGTTGTGTCCATGGTCCCACTGCATTTTCAGGAGTTCCGGGTGATTCAGCCCGGTCGGCTCGTCACCGATTGGTCCGGAAAAGCTGACCGTGATCGGATCGGAGGGATCAAGGCCGGCGACAGCTCGATTTTCCACATAGACGCAGGGAACTCGATCTCCTGTGGCCGGAATGATGAAGCATTCGTCAAAACCAATGTCCAGTGGTCCCGGGGAAATGGGTTGATTCCAGTCGATCTGGTTGGTGCCCAGTCCGAGGTGCCACTTACCGATGACCGAGGAGCGGTAGCCCGCTTTTTTCAGTTGAGACGCGACGGTGGTGCGATCGGGTGTGATGATGGCCGTGGCATCTCCGGGCGCGATGCCAGTTCCCTTTTTTCGCCACGCATATTCTCCGGTCAGCAGCGAATATCGCGAGGGGGTACAGGTCGCTGCAGAGCTGTGTCCATCCCGAAAATTACAGCCCTCTTCGGCAATCCGATTGATATTGGGCGTGCTGACGCCACGTCCCCCGTTGCAGGAAATATCCCCGAACCCAAGGTCGTCAACGTAGATGATGACGATATTGGGGGGATCGGCGACAGCGACCGTGTTCAACAGAAGCGTGGCAACGAGGGAGATCCAGCGAAGCATGGATGGGCCTTCAGCGAGCAGGAAGACATACGTTCATAAGGTGTCAATTCAGAGAGCGTCACGCCGCCAAATCCCGGATGCACATCCTGTGGGGGCTCTAAAGACGCCAACCGCCTGCTGATGAGCAATGCTGGCGGTTGGCGTAATCTTTCGAGGCAGACTCATCGGCAGTTGGCTGCTACTGATCAATTGTTCTTTGCTGGCGGTTCGGCAGCAGCCGGGGGCTTCTCAGCGGCGTCGGGTGCCGCTGCCGGGTCTGTGGCCTTCAATGATTCGAGCTTTTTGCCCTGCACCAGTGTGTCGACGGCCACGTCAAGGTTTCGTGTGGTGATGCCACCTTCCACGATGCCGTCCTTGTTGACAAGAAACATGGTGGGAACTGAAACAATGCCAAACCCGTAATCTCCCGGGGGAACTCCGGGCTGCGCGGCTGCCTCGCGGAGATTCTGCCAGCGGACTCCGTTGGAGCCGACCCAGGCCGTGGCGGCTGCGGCATCCGGGTCGAGGTTGATGCCGAGAATTTCAAAGCCGGCTTTCTGATGTTTTGCGTACACGGTCTTGAGCGCCTCGGCTTCCTCGACAAAGGGCTGAGCGTACGACGCCCAGAACACGACCAGCAGAACTTTGCCCTTGTACTGATCCACGCTGAGTGGCTGTCCCTGCAATGTTTTCCCGGTGAGCTCAAAGGTCTTGCCAGTGAGGTTGAGTCGGCGCAGCGCTCCCTGAGCTTTGACGCCTCCTTCTGTTTTCGGATAGTTTTTCGCCAGCGTTCCGTACCATGCCTTTGCGTCTTCAATTCGCCCCATCAATTCATAGCTGATCGCCAGCTGAACGACGGCATCGGGAGCATCTTCAGATTCCGGCCACTGCCTCGCGTAGCTCTCCAGTTGTTCAAACCACCATTTCTGTGTGGATTCGCGTGCCTTGCGAGCCTCTGCTTCGACAGTGGCTTTGTCGTCCTCTTTCAGACGGACTGCGTACTCTGCCATCAGTCGTCGGTAGAAAACGTAACCCAGCAGTTTCTGATTGGCTTTGACGGCCGTCTCCAGACGCTGCAAACGCGCGAGGCCTTCGCTGTACAGTCCGGACTGAGTTGCCGTGGAAAGACTGTCGGTGAACTGCTGAATCCACTGCGATTGTTCTTCTTCTGTTCGTGCCAGACCTATGAGTTTTTCGGAGAGATTGGCGCGACCAACATTGTAGTTGGTGAGTTCTGTGGCGGTGGCATCCGGGCGGGGACTGTTTTCATCGAGTTTCTGCAGATCTGCCAGTAATTTCTGCATTTCTGCCGACATCTCCTGTGTGGCTGCCGGAGTATCGGCACCTTCACCCGCCTGCATCAGAATGCCACCGAGTGACACAACCATGTTTCCGGTGGCGTCGAGCGGTGTTGGTACGGAGACAAGTTTCCAGACTTCGCCGATCTGGACCATTTCGCCTACGGAGATCAGGTCCAGCTTTTCGCCATTCTGCACGTACGCCATGGCATTTTCGTACACCGTCATGTCCCGACCGGCACCGCTCTGCTCAGCCAGTACCAGCCCCGGCGGCGGGGGATCAAACCGGACCCAGACGGTGCGTGCATTCAGGACTTTTGAGTTGGCGAGAGCGGCCTGTGCCTTCTTCGGCAGCTCACCGACAGACTCCTGAAGTTTCCTGGCCATGGCAGCCGGCAGACGCAGGGACTGGATATCGGCGTCATTCAGCATGACGGTACTGAGCGCTTTCAGATCGCTGGCAATGAGTGCTTCGACGGCGACTCGGGCTGCTTCCTGAGCGGAGATGACCTTCCACTGATCAATTTTTCCGTCCTCGTCCGGGTCAAGTCCCCAGCGGGTGCCGCCCCAGTTCATCCAGCGATACTGGTCAGGGCGGGTCAACTTCTTCGCTTTGTAATCTCCGTTGGTATCCAGTTCCCGGTACACTTCCAGGCCGAGATGGTAGTAGCGAAACATGTCCGGTGGGCCATCTCCGTTGGAGTCGGTAAAGCGGCGCAGCGGTTCGTTGGCGGGCCCGTAGACCACGAAGCTGTTTTTTTCCTGAACGAGACGGCATTTGGCAATGTCCTCAGCCTTCGGGGTATCGTATTCGACACCACGCTGAGACGGGACATAGCGTTTCAGCAGTTGTTCAGCAGTCACCTGGCTTTGTTGAGCGAACGCCCATCGGGGGACCGCAAGCAATAGAAATGCTGCTGCAAAAAACACAGTTCGTCTCGTCCGGCCAAGCCCTGCGGCTACGTCAACCTGACGATTGCTCACATGACGCATCCCTGCAACTCCGTCCAAAAGCCGTTTCTGTAGGCGCCTGCCCAAGCTTGATCACGTTGTACGTCATCAACTTCGGCAACTGATGCCGAAGTCTAGTGCAAATCGGCAAATGACGTCACCCCGATTTTTCAGACAACGTCCGGTGATGGGCCGTCACGGGAGAAAATCGGGAGTCGATCGGGTGGAGGCGAGCGGCGAGGCCTGATCTGCGTGCATCACGTCAATCTTCAATATCTGAGATCATGGTGCGATCGTAGGATCCGGTAGCGGGCGGGGCGTTGTTTTTTTCGCCGGAAGCGACCTGTGGGCTGGCATCCCTAAGTTCTGCGGAAACCACGGAGCCGGATCGCTGCGAAGTCGTTGTGGAAGCCGTGGTCAACTGACCGCGTTCGAAGCGACCCCACCATGCGTCGCCGTCTTCGGTGGTCCACAAGCCGAACTCCGGGCATTTTCGCAGCAGGTTAGCGACATCTCGTGCCGTTTGCGGGCGGTTGGCCGGATTCTTTTCAAGACAGGAAAGGATGGCGGTCTCCAGTTCTGAGGAGACGCGGCGCCCGAGCCGTTGTGAAGGAGGCGCGGGGGCTTCCATCACGTGCATGCGCAGAAGATCAACGAGATTGGACGAAACGAACGGTGGGTGGCCGGTCAGCAGAAAGTATGCGGTGGCGCCCACGGCGTAGAGATCGCTCCGGGCATCCACGAGGGCCGGTGCGTTAATGCCTTCGGGGGAGATGTACAGCGGAGTGCCTGTCAGTGAGTTGGCAGCGGTCATCCCGGCCTGTTTCTTCTCGTCTACGGCTTTCACCAGCCCGAAATCAAGTACCTTGATGACATCGGGAAGTCCGCCACGGCGATTGAGCATAATGTTCGCTGGTTTGATATCGCGATGGACCAGTCCCTTGCTGTGTGCTTCGAACAGTGAGCCACAGATTTGCAGCAGCAAGTGAATGACCCGGCCTTCAGGGAGGGGACCTGCCTGATTGACCAGGTTTTCGAGATTGATTCCGTCGAGGAATTCCATGGCGTAGTAAAAGACGCCTTCCGGGGTTCGGCCGTAGTCGTAAATGGCAATGGTGTTAGGGTTGTTGAGCTGACAGGTGATCTGGACCTCGCGCTCAAATCTGGCAATCGAACTGGTATTGATTTTTTCAACATCGAGCAGCTTGATGGCCGTTGGGCGTCGCAGCATGGCATGCCGTCCCTTGTAGACGACGCCCATTGCACCTTGTCCAAGTTTCTCAAGGAGTTCGTATTGCCCCACCTGTTTAGCGGCAACAGCTGCTTTTCTGGCTTCCCGCTGCAGTCGTGATACGATGATGGTGAAGATAAAAATTGCGACCGAGCTGAGGATCAGAAGAGCGAACAGCACTTCAAATGTACGCTGAAGAATGGTCAGGGGACGGTACGCTTCCTCATGGTCAATTTCTGTCGCGACACCGATGTCATAATCAGTCAGCCAACGCCACGCACCAACAACAGGAACACCACGGTAGTCAGAATAACCGTCGAGATCATGGGTATCAGATCCATCGAGAGCGGCCTGAACCATGCGTGTGAGTGGCATATCGCGACGCATCGTTTTCGGGCGATAGCCTTCCACCAGATTACCCGGTGGTGCTGTCAGCTGGATGGTCAGCATCGATGTGCTACCGTTTTCCTGCGATACAAGGCCCAGCAGCTTCAGGTCTTCGTCAAATCGGCTGTTGGACACCATCAGCCCCTGACGGTCGAAGGCATAGGTTTCGCCGGATTCACCCAGTCGTCCCAGTTGCAGGATTTCTGTGAACTCTTCTTCAGGACGGATCTGCAGTGCCAGCACACCGATCACCTGAAAGTTTTCGTCGCGTACCGGAGAAACGGCATACATGACGGGTACATCAGTGTGGTATTTACCACCGGAGGATTTCATCAGTGAAATACTGCGGAATGGTGGCGAGACGGTGCTGTGCCCGTCCAGAGCCTTCGTCATGAACGCTTCAAACGGGCCGATCTCCACCTGTCCAATCAGGGTGTGGTCCGTAGCCGACAGGATCCTCCGCGATTTATCGGCAAGCAGATAGCCGGTGTAACGATGCGACGACATGATCGGACTCAGTTGTCGATCCAGATCGCGGTGCAACGCGTCCATACTGGTGGGGGATGCGCCGGGTTCCGCGGGTGTTGACGGGATGGTTTCGTCCGACATCAGTTGTGTCAGGCGCCGGACTTCCGTGGAGTTGGCCGCTGATTGTACGTTGGATTGCTGGACTTCGAACCATGTCCGCAGCATGGCGACTTCCACGTCCAGCAACGTCTGCAGACCGGACCTCAGGTTTTCCCGCATCGTGGCTTCGATCGCGGAACGCACGAGAATACCGACCGTTCCGAGGATCGTGACCGCAATAATTGGCCAGATCCAGAGGTTGCGTCTCAGGAAGACGTTGGTGGCCTGCACCGTCCCGGAAATGGAGTTTTTCGCCCATGTCATCCGAGCGGCGTCGCGGGAGCCGTGAATTGATGCGTCAGGGCGATTCTTACGAAAGAGCTTAAACGGATTCACGGCGGCTATTCCAAAAGTGGCTTGCCCGAGCAGCACTGAGCGAATGTGGGAACCGGTTGATTGCAGACTCAACAGGAAACCTAGGTCAGCCTGCGCCGGACATATCTCGTAATTGACGGAAAAACCTCGCGAAGCACGTTGGTGCAGACCTCACAGGCCATCCAGACTGTACAAACGGACTACACGGCGAAATTTGTTCGACCGGAAACGGCTGTCGCGGTAGAAATTATGGAACTGGTTGCCCGCCGCGATCCGCGTGGTTGGGAAGTCCGGAAATCTCCGCCTGATCTGTCTTTGCGCGGACTGTTCGGCGATCAAGCTGCAGGAGCTTTGCGGCCTTCTCGAAGCTGCGCGTTCTGTGGTAAACAAAGTGGCAGTAACGCTGCAGAAGCTCATCGGCCGTCAGACTGTGGTCCTGCATACGACGAGCGGTATCGAGAATTTCCGGGGAAAGACCAGAGCTTTCGTGCTGCATTTCCGCCCGGCCTGCCGAGGCTGGATTGTAGCGGCCGCAGATCATGACGTTACGGACGCACTGTTCCAGCTCGCGAATATTCCCCGGCCAGCAGTAACCATCAGGCAGATTCTCCTGAACCCATTGCAGGACTTCTGCTGTGATTTCCGTCTGTTCCTCGGGAACCATACGCTGGACAATCTGAGCCACGAGGTCCTGCAGCATGGCAGGGTTATCTGCCGTCTGAGCCGCCAGCGACGGAGTTTCGATCACATCGGCGCAGAGTCGGTAGTACAGATCCTCGCGAAACGTCCCCTGTTCGATCTCCCGCCGCAGATCCCGATTGGTGGCGGCAATAATTTTGCCTCGGAAGTCACGTGTCTTTGTTTCCCCCAGTCGTTGGAACTGGCGATTCTGCAGGACACGCAGCAGCTTGACCTGAGTCGTGGCTGTAAGCTCTCCGATCTCATCCAGCAGCACTGCGCCATAGTCACCACAGGCCTCCAGCCAGCCGACTCGAGCATTTGCGGCATCAGTAAACGCACCTTTAGCGTGACCGAACAGGTCAGACTCCACCAGATTTGTGGCGAACGCTGAGACATTAATCGCGAAGAACACGTCTGGTGGCTGAACCTCAAAACGCTGCTCTCTGACCAGAAACGGAATTCGTCCCGACAACCCAATCGCACGGGCGACCAGTTCCTTGCCTGAGCCACTGGGACCGGAAATCAGTGTCGTGATTCCCGCCATGGAGCGATACAGCGAACGCCGATAACGCCGCAGGTCATGCGTGAAAATCGACTGCCAGATGCGTTCCCGCAATCGGGCTGCAGGACGTGAACGGCCAATCACGCACTCAAAGATACTGAAGAAAGCCCGATAGATCTGATGAAAAAGTTCAAACAGCGATACCTTCTGGTCCTTTGACGGAAGGCCAAGCCCGGTCAGCGACATCCGGCGATCAAATTCCGCAGAGAAGCGTTCCCATGCTCTGCGATCAACGGCATCCGGGGTGGAGCCATCCCGGATGGGAGCTCCCCAGAAATCCAGCATCTCATAGAACAATACGTAGTTCACCAGCTCCTCATAAAGCCGGAGTTGCTCATCCGTCGCGCCACCCCGCTGTAACCGCAGCTGCAGGGAATCCGCAAGCTCCCTTGTGCGTGCAAGGATCAGAATCAGGTTGGATCGCCGCTGCAGCGTTTGCTCCGGGGTCAGGCTCCAGAACTGATCCGGCTCAGGTACGAAATCCTCGTCCAGAGCCTCCTTTTCAAGCTCCAGTCGTGCCGGGCTGAATGGATTTGTGTAATTCAACTGCCCGACGGCCCGGGCAAACCGCAGTTCTCTGCCTGTTAATATCATCGTTGAACTCTCCCCCACGCATCATGCGGCGATCACTGCGCAATGTGCATGCAGTGTACATTCGGCGGACGTAAAATGCTCGCTGGAATCGGGTGATGGTAATGGGCTTTGTTGTTTTTTGTTCGTAAGTGTCTGTCAGGTATTGGGTTGCGTCAATTGTTGTGTTTCGGCATCGGACGTGCCTAAGTGAATGTCAGGGAACTCAAATTCAGGTCCGGATTTATGGAGCACTTCAATGATCACTGATTTACTGTTTCGCCGTAATGCCGCACGCATGGTTGTCATGCTGGGCGCTGTGTTAATGACTCTGCCGGGGACCGCATATGCCTCCGGCCTGCTGATCGCCGATGGAGGCAATGGGGGTGTGCTCGAGATTCAGAGTCACGAAGTGTCGGTCATCATTAACAACGGCATCGCGGTGACAGAAGTTCGTCAGGTCTTTCGTAATACTGAGCAGCGCGTTGTGGAAGCGCTCTACACGTTTCCTGTCCCGGCCGGTGCCAGTGTCAGCAACTTCAGCATGATCATCAATGGCCGGGAAATGGTCGGAGAGGTCGTGGAGAAGAAACGAGCTCGTCAGATTTACGACAGCTACAAGGCGGTGAAAAGGGATCCGGGTTTGCTCGAACAGGTGGACTATCGCACGTTCGAACTACGGATCTTCCCGATTGCCGCAGGAGCAGAGCAGCACATCAGAGTCACCTACTGTCAGCAACTGGATTTCGATCACGACAATGCGACGTGGGTCTATCCACTGGCCACCACAACTCGGCCTGGGGTGGATCAGAAGGTTCATGGCAAATTTGCACTGACCGTCGACGTGAAGAGCGAGATTCCAATCACAAAGGTCTTCAGTCCGTCTCATGAAGATGATTTTGTGATCTTCAGTCATGATCCGAAGTACACCCGAGCCAGCATGGAAACCGAAGGGGCGGATCTTGGCCGTGATGTGGTCATCAGCTTTGATACAGAAAGACCTCGTACCGGGATTGATGTCATTACTTCACGACAGCGGTCAGATGAGGATGGTTTCTTCATGCTGACAATGACGGCCGGCAAGGAACTGGAAGAGTATGGTGCCGGAATGGACTATCTGTTTCTGGTGGATATTTCCGGAAGCATGGCCAACGACAACAAGCTGGTGCAGTCTCGTGCGACTGTGGCGTCATTCACCGACGCGCTGGGAAGTGATGATCGTTTCGAGATCCTGACGTTCAGCAATGTTCCGGAGCCGCATTTTGGGGCATTGACCGCGGCTGATGACGCCTCTCGTACTGCGGCCAGAGAGTTCCTGAATTCAAAGAAAGCCCGCGGTGGTACTGTTCTGCGGCCTGCTTTGCAGACCGCCTGGAAATATCGCGATCAGGATCGTCCGCTGAACGTCGTGCTGCTGTCAGATGGAATGACTGAGCCGAAGGAGCAGAGTGAACTGCTGCAGTTGATCTCTGAAGCTCCGACGGGCATTCGTGTGTTCTGTATCGGTATCGGCAATGAAGTGAATCGCCCGCTGTTGAAGCAGATGGCTGAGGGGGCTGGAGGATTGGCAGCCTTCGTTTCACAGGAGGACGACTTCGCTCGTCAGGCACAGATGTTTCGACGAAAGCTGATGCGGCCCGTGGCGACTGATGTGCGGATGGAAGTCACCGGAGTGGAGCTGGCAGGCTTGACGTCCGAAGAAATGCCCGATTTGTTCTATGGGGCTCCATTGCGGTTGTTTGGTCGGTACAGGGCGGCAGGCAATGCTGAAATCACGATTCACGCCAATGTGATGGGACAGCCCGTAACTCAGACTGTCTCTCTGGCTTTCCCCGAAACCAGCACTGATAACCCCGAAATTGAACGCATGTGGGCGCTGGAGCAGGTGCAGCAACGCATGGGAAAACTTCGCGAAACCGGGGAGTCACCACAGCTTGTGCAGGAAATCGTGGCATTGTGCGAAGGCTTCTCAATCGTCAGCGAATATGCCTCCTTCATTGTCCTTGAAAACGACAGTGAGTATCAGCGGTGGTCCATTGAACGCCGCAATCTGAATCGTGTTCAACGCGATGAGGCGGCTCAGCAACGCCTGCAGCGGGATCTGGAAGTGATGCGCGAAAAATCGCTGGCCAATATCGGGCCTGCAAATTCCGCGACGCCAACTTCCAGACAGCAGCCTGTGCCCGCTGATACGTCGGCCGCACCTGGTTCACCAACTCCGCCAGTGCAACCGGCAACACCAGGTGATCTGAACTGGGCGCAGCCGCAGTCCTCCAATCCTCAGCCCGCGCCGGCACCATCGAGTGGAAGGTCACCGACCCCATTCTTCGGGGGTGGAGGCGGTGGTGGTGGTGGCGGTGCCGTGGATCCGCTGACGGCCCTGATGGCTCTGGGGTTGGCTGGTGCTGCTGCCACGCGACGGCAGCGTCGGAACTCTGCATCGGGACGGTGAATTGGCGGAAAGCCTGAGTTTGTTATGAGCACACCCGGGAAGCATTGGCTTCCCGGGTGTCTTTTCCAATGGTACTGGACAACTTTCTGCTGAGGTCTGATCGATGAACTCTGCCACCGGGGATCGTATGACCGGGATCGCTCCCGTCTCTCTGCCGTATTCAGATGCGTTGCTGCGGCAACCTGGTGAAGGTTCAACGCGGGCGATGGCCGCATGGCTGCACGCCATGTTGACTGGTTCGATGGCTGTGATCGCCCCCGGCTGGAAAAAACTCCGTCACGCGCCGGTCTGCCTGACAATCACCCTGATCTGCCTTGTTCTGCATCTTGCTCCCGGGATTCAGCCTCTGGCGGAATTTCAATTCGGTGAGTTCCGTTTTGATCGGCCATTGTCGTTGCTGACCTGCCACTGGCTGCACTGGTCGGAAAGTCATCTCATCTGGGATCTGGCGGTTTTTGTCGGCGTTGGGGCACTGTGCGAAAGCAGCGATGCGCGAAGTTTTCGTCGAACTCTGCTGATCTCGTCGATCGCGGTGCCTCTTCTCGTGCTGATTTCCGTTCCCGAACTGCAGTGCTACCGTGGCCTGAGCGGCCTCGATTCCGCGTTGTTTGGGCTCCTCGTGACACGTCTGCTGCGACAGTCGGCTCGACAGGGCGATCGCAGGGGAACATGTTTCTATGTCGTATTTCTGGTCGCTCAATTCCTGAAAATCGTCGCCGAAACGGTGGCTCAGGGGAATCTGTTTGTAACGAACGGGGATTTTATACCAGTTCCGCTTGCGCATCTTGTTGGGGCTGTAATCGGCAGCTGTTTCGGTGCGCTCAGCAGCGTCATGCCGGAGGACAGTCGTGCCATGCTACCGGCGGGTTGAAGGTCCCGCACATCTGGGTGCATGCCGGAAGTCACCGTTTTGCAGGTGCTGATGCGTCTTGCGTGGTCTTATGTGGATTTTACAAGAGCCGCAGCGGCGACGGCGAGCTGATCACAGCGTTCGTTTTCCGGGTGCCCGGAATGACCGCGCACAACGGTGAATCGGATCGCATGTTGTGACAGCAGCTGGTCAAGTTGTTTCCAGTGCTCTTCGTTCGCAATCGGGACCCACTGGCGACCATCTTTTCGCCGCCAGTTGTTACGCTTCCAGCCGACGAGCCATTCCGTACAGCCTTTCGCGACATACGTGCTGTCAGTCACGATTTCGACCTGCGAACGCCGCGACAGTTGCCTCAGCCCCTCGATCACGGCCTGCAGTTCCATGCGATTGTTGGTTGTCAGGGCTTCGCCGCCGCTGAATTCCTTCTCTTTCCCGGAGGCTGGATGGCGCAGAATGCAACCCCAACCACCCGGCCCCGGATTGCCACTGCAGGCGCCGTCGGTGAAAAGTTGCACGAAGGGAAGTCTGGTGGTTTCGGACATCATGATTTACGGGCGAGGAGACTTGTCGGAAAACAAGGGTCCGAACCCCGGGGCTGCCAGCGCCTATTTCTCGCGGTAGACGATTCGGCCACGCTTCAGGTCGTATGGAGACACCTCGACGACCACGCGGTCACCCGGAACAATACGAATAAAATGCTTCCGCATTTTGCCAGCAACGTGGGCCATCACCTGATGACCATTTTCCAGTTCGACACGAAACTGGGTGTTGGCCAATGCCTCGACCACGTTGCCTTCAACCTGAATTGCTTCTTCCTTCGACATTCCTGCGACTTCTTTCACCCTCGTTCAGACACAAAAAAACCTGAAATGTCAGCCGGCGGCTGACGCTCTCTGGTTCAGGAACAACTCCCGTTGACGGGTTGACAACCACGGTCGGCAGTCCGGCAACCCGTAATACTGACATTCCGTGGTCAGAAACTCAAGGTCCAAATGAATTCGGGGGCCTGAGAATGTCCTGATTCGAGTAAAAAAATGCACGGGGAGGGTCTGGTTCATCGATTGCAGAATTCCCGACAGCAGCCGGAAGGAGTCAGCCGACCGGCTACCGGTCTGTCGGCAGTAGAGATACGAATTCGGCAAAAATTGTCGGTCCATTCTTGCTACGCCCCTCCCAAAGTACCAGGGCCCGGCTACTGCTCGACCCGGTCACGATCACAGGATCTGAGGCGTCACGGGCCAGCACAGCGGGGGCGTCCAGGCCCGGACGCTGCAGCAACAAGGCACCCACGCGGTCCGATGTCC
>CAIYBH010000036.1 GCA_903924405.1 uncultured Planctomycetaceae bacterium
GAATTGCCACCGAATGGACAGGGAATCGCGGCACTGCAGATGCTGAATGTGCTGAGCGCCTATGACCTGCGATCGGCGGGATTTGGCAGCATTGATCACGCGCACTGGTTTATTGAAGCTAAAAAGCTGGCATTTGAAGACCGCGCTCGTCTGTACGCCGATCCCGATTTTGCCGCGATTCCTGTCAAACGACTGATTTCAATGGAGTATGCTGCGGAACGACGAAAGTTGCTGGATCCGGAAAAGGCGGCTGCTTCGTACCCGGTGGGCATTCCGGAGGCTGTGGATGACGGAGATACGATTTACCTGACGGTTGCGGATTCTGATCGGATGATGGTGTCTCTGATTCAGAGCAACTATCGTGGGTTTGGTTCGGGTGTGTGTCCTGAGGGGTTGGGATTTTGCCTGCAGGACCGTGGAGAGATGTTTGATCTGCAACCGGGCCGGTTCAATTCCTATGCACCCGGCAAACGTCCATTTCACACAATCATTCCGGCGTTTGTTACAAAAGACGGTCAGCCATTTCTGAGTTTTGGAGTGATGGGTGGGGCGACGCAGCCGCAGGGGCATGTTCAGATCCTGATGAACATTCTGGACTTTGACATGAACATTCAGGAGGCTGGCGACGCTCCTCGGATCCTGCATTCCGGCTCGTCCGAGCCGACAGGGGAGCGCATGCGGACTGGCGGCACTGTCGCCATGGAGCAGGGATTTCCGGAGGAGCTTGCGGCCCGGCTGGAGGAGCAGGGGCATATCCTGAAACCGGTGCGTGGAGAGTTTGGGGGGTATCAGGCGATTCGGTACGACAGTGCTCGTGACATTTACTTTGGTGCCAGCGAATCCCGCAAGGATGGTATGGCTGCCGGATACTGAGTGAGTTGCCTGTGGCAGGGCTGACGGTGAGTCGTTGACGAACGGCGTCTTTGCTTCTCTGTCGTGGACTGTCGGGGCAGAGTTGGCTGCGGGGTTGGTTACTGCGGCCGCAGGAGTAGTGGGATTTCAGAGTTGAGCGGGGCGATTATTCCTTGGTGAGAGTGCAGGTCTCACGCAGGGTGTAGCCGGAAAAATAGCCGACCGGGCCCCAGGAAAAGCGTGACGAGGGAATCCGGATAGTGGACGTCACGGAAGTCGGTGAATCGGTAATTTGGATCACAGCACCGGTTCCCAGACCGACCAGATTCAGTTGCCGCAGGGCCTCCGCTTGTCCGGAGGTGACGGTGCCACCGGGAATCGTCAGCTTTCGGGCAGATTCGTAAGCGGCGAATCCCATCGCGTGCCGCGCATAATTCATGGACGCAAGATCGAGGGCACCGAAGAAGATCAGAAAGATGATCGGGGCGACAAGAGCAAATTCCACCGTCACAACACCTTGTCTGCGTGTTGTGTGAGGCTGTCGTCTCAGAAATCGACCTGGAAGTTTCATAGACGGAATCCGGAGTCGGACAGATCGTGTTGAGGGGCAGAATTAAGTACTGGGATACGACAGACCCGATTATTCGGTAAGAACGATTGGGATTGTCTGAGCGAGTTCGCGGAAGGCATTTCGCAGTCCATTTGCGTCTGATGTCGGGTAGTAGCGACCGCCGGTGAGATTTGCGACTCTTGTAAGAATCTCCTGTGTGCCGGTGAGCATGCTGACACAGTGCACAGTGACCCCTGCAGCAGCGGCATCCTGAGCGGCCAGCATGGGATCTCGGCAGTCGCCCCACATCCCATCGGTCATCAGGATGACAACTTTATTGGACTGAACCTGGCTACCGGTTCCGGTGAGTACCTGAACCGCACGATCCAGACCATCGGAGAGCCGAGTGGCGCCAGCCAGTGGCTTCTGAGCAAGTGCGTTCAGTGAATTCTGAATCGAGAGGGCGTTGGCAGACCAATTGAAGCCACTGATCGTCGGTAAAGCCACATTCGTAGTGGCAGTTGTGTAGATAACGGGTGCCGAAACAGACCCGGGATACAAGGTGAGGCTGGCATCAGAGCTCCACGTGACGAGTGCTGTTCGGGGAGGATTGGTGAGTTTGGATGTTTCGCTGAGGAATTCGGCGACTGCTGCACGCAGGTACGCCCAGCGACTTTCGTCCGGATGTGGTGGCGAGTGGATGTTTCTGTTGCGCTGAGTGGAATAATAGGAGCTCGGATAGAGCAGCGGATTGTTGGCTGCGAAGCGGAAGTCGATACCGTCCATGTTGTAACTCATGGAACCGGAGCGGTCGATGCACAGGCAGATTTCAACGCTCTGCTGAGCAGCGGTTGCTTTGGCTGAAGTGGAGAAGCCGTCCTTGCCCAGCAGCTTCCCGAAGAACAGGGGAACCGCTGGAAACAGACCTGTTCCACCCACCCTCGAATTGACGCGAACTGCATTGTAGGGCAGCAGATTCTCCGTGAAACGCCACAACCCGTCGTTACCGACGCTGGCTTGCCCCAGCACGACGTCAGAAGAGCGGATCATGAAATTTCGGCCGCCCACTTTGTTCTGGGCGGCAACTTCACGTGTCGTATCGACGGCAGCCGACGTATTTCGAGTTCTCATCAATGCTTCTGCACCAGCTTTCGCTGCTGCGTCAGTAGCAGCACGAAGTTCTGAACGAACGAGCTGCATGTAGGCAAAGTCAATCGAGAAGGCGACTGTGGTGGCGAATGCCAGCAGCATGATAGCGATTAATGCGTGAGCAGCCCCTCTACGATCTGAGACTCTGATTTTTTGAGGCCGGCACTGCAGCGATCCGGGAGTGATCTTCTTCATGGTTTTGTTTTCGTGATGCAGGTGGCTTTGGGGCTCAGAAAAACGGCTGATGGCTCAGCATCAGCACGCTGTCAGACACGTTGCTGGTGGTCGGGGACAGACACCTAAAGCCTCGCCATCACCACTGTGGAACTCACCGTACGTCCCATCATGATGCCAACGGGGCCATAAGAAAGATTACTGGCCGGGGCGGTGACGGTTACGGTGATTCTTGTGCCTGTTGGCGTCATGGCGTTCACGGTGGGTGAAGACGACAGCGTGTAATTCTTGACTTTTCGCGAGGCGAGCATCTGCTGCACCCGCGTCGTGGCTTTTTCTGCGTTGTTGCCCGGCGCGGTAATCAGCTTGGCGGCTTCATAGGCAGCCAGATTCAGGCTCTGCTTCAGAAATACGGCATTACACAGTTCTACACCGGAGAACACCATGGTGACGATAAACGGCAGACAAACGGCGGTTTCCATCGCAGCGAGGCCATGACGGAATCTGCCGACGGCCCGGTGAAACCGATTCTGATGCATCGACTTCATTACGCAATACCCGAAAAACAGGAGAGGAGGCGGGGACTGGTGAGAGCATAGAAGTTTGAAAAGGGTTTCTGCAGGGTTTTTCGGGGTTTTCCTGATGGGCACTTCCATGAAGGTGGCAAGGTTGAGTTGTGCAACTGTTTGAAAGATTGTGCGGACTGGTGGGCGCTGTTGTCAGACGGCAACACGTGGTCGTGGTTCCGCATCAAATGGTGTGCTGACGCAACTTCCGGCTTCAGGATGGGGGCAAGTGGGGGGCCGAGTGCTGCCGCGAGGTTGGAAGGTGACTTTGGGGGGCGTTCGGCTCAGGTGGAACTTCGCCCTCCCCAAAAATCCGGCTCAGGTGGAACTTCGCCCTCCCCAAAACTCGGCTCAGGTGGAACTTCGCCCTCCCCAAAAATCTGGCTCAGGTGGAACTTCGCCCTCCCCAAAAATC
>CAIYBH010000037.1 GCA_903924405.1 uncultured Planctomycetaceae bacterium
CAGTGGGCGACCGATCTGATGCAGTTTCTGATATCGGTCGGCATATGTGATCCAGATGGGCCGGTCCTGAATGTTGGCGCGAACGCCATCCTGCCCCTGTTCATCGGCACGCAGTGCGTCGGTCACTCCATCGTAACCTCGCAGTGTGACAGTGTCGGAAAAGGTCTGACCATAGTCGTCGGCGGCAGAACCTGTCAGTACCGAGACGACATTTTTGCGATCACGAAACTCAGGTCGTTTCAGATCTTCCCAGTCCTGCAGTTCAGTATCGTTGCGTCGCGCGATCAGTACGAGTTCGTAGATGTAATATGGAATGGACGTACCGAATTCCGCTGCAAGTAGAGGTGTCCATTCGTAGCCATTCATTACGACATCAATGTCACCCCGCCCAAGCAGGCTGGGCAGCTTGTCCCACTGTCCCTGACGGAACTCCGCTTTGACTCCCAGTTGGTCTGCAACCAGCTGCATCAGCTCCACCTCAAACCCAATCAGTTCCCGGGGATTCTGAGGGTCTGGAAAGATGAACGGTGCTCCGCCTTCCTGGTCACCGCCCCAGCGCAGCGTGCCCCGCTGACGCACGACTTCCAGATCATCCGCACTGACGATGTTTGTGGGCAGGAGCAGGTTGAGCCAAAGGGTTATCAGCACCGCGAGTGTTCGCGTGTGGAGTGATGCACTTCGGAGAATGGTCTGAACTGGCTGGGCTGTCGAGTAACGCATTGGGCATACTCCGGGAACCCAGGCGACTGCGCACCCTGGTGAGTCGAAAGGCGGGGAAGAGCACGACTGCAACAAGAGCCGAGCGATCCGCGGTGAGGTTATGAGATGTCCCGGATCCTCGCCATCAGGGAGCTGCTCGTCAACAGAGAGCGTCAATGTCGAGCATGACTCGACAGGACTTGCAGTCACCTCCTGGGATGGCGAAACGATGGCAATCTGGAAAATCAGGGTCGTTTTTTGCTTGATTTCGGAGCGGTGTTCGTTCGCGGAATTCGGGAGGTAAAATCCAGCGCGATCGTTTCGGCGGAGCGAAACGCGACTTTCGCAGGCTTAACCTCGTCTCGCCATCCCAGTCACCTCCTGCCCCAGCGTGTGCTGCAGTGCGTGCGCTGTTCACAGCATCAGAGACGACGATGCCGGGGCGTGAATCCCTCAGCACCTAATCGCCGTGGGTGATGGATGTGGTCGTTCGTGATGGTCAGTGACAGGTATCTGCTGAAATGACGACAGCGGAGCGTAGTTCGTGAAGATCAGGAACGTCCCGTCGCGGGGTTCTGCTCATCAAAATTGAGCGTCTTCTGGCGGTCATCACGGGAAGTCAGTTCTTTGAACAGAAAGCTCGGCTGGATGTCCGAATTTTTCTGATACTTGCCGGTTTTGTACTCGGTGACTTCGCCTTCCACGGTGTGGTAAAAGATCTGGCAGACCTGTACTCCGGGATAAACGCGGATCGGCTGGATGGCGATCATCTCCAGCGTCCAGTAACCACAGAAACCGACATCGCCGAAGCCTGCTGTGACGTGGACGAACATTCCCAGTCGTCCGATCGACGAGCGGCCCTCCAGCATGGGGACGAGATTTCTGGTTTCGGTGTATTCGATGGTGCGACCGAGATACATCTGGTTGGGCTGGAGTACGAGGCCTTCCGGGGGGATCAGGATTCTTCGAAATCGATTGGGCCGACGCATGTCGAGCACGATTTCCTCGTAGACCAGCAGTTCGTCATGCAGCCGCAGATTGTAGCTGTTCGGATTGAGTTGTTCGTCGTTGAAGGGGTCAATCCGGATATCCCCGCCCAGTCGCGCTTTGATTTCACTGCCGCTGAGAATCATGACGCACCCTCTTCTGAGACCCTGCCCGACGTGATCACTTCGTCTTCGGAACAAACTGCACAACCATCAGCCAGAACGGCCATTTGCCTTTTGAAGAAAGCATCCATTCTCTGCGGGTTCCGGCAAATTCCGACGCTCCGGCACAATTCATCGAACTGTTCGGTACAGCCGCACGTCCGTGGATTCCCGGTCGCGCGAGCGTACGGTGTCGACTGTCTGGTGCTGGAGACTTTTCTCGAACAGCAGGACAAAGCTATGCAGTGACTCTGGATTATTTGATGATGGGAGATTAGGTGGTTTTGGTGGGCTGTGCAACTGGAGCGGTTGAGGGGGGGGGGCAGATCAAGTGTCTGTGGATTCCCGAGCACCGGATTGCTGGCGAGGAAGTTCGGCCGGGTGACCTGGTCCCGGAAGCGGCCGTTTCTGCCGAATCGCGCGTTTGGGATCTCGCTGGGCGAAGGTTTTCGGAATTCTTCGTCGTGAGTCCGGCGGTTGGGGAAATGCGGCGTTTTTCGGTCGTTCGGCAGATTCTGCCGGATAACAGCCATATTGACACTTACGGCTGCTGTGGAAGATACTTCCGGCTGCATGGATGCAACTTTTGCTGTCAGGGATTGTTTCATGTCCGCTGCTCTCGCTGCCATAGCCGCCCCGAAGTCCAGTGCCGAAATCTGTCCGGCCTGCGGGGCTCCTTCCGCCACCGCCTCCCGCGTCTGGCGATTTGTGAATGCACGTGGAGAAACCAACTGGCTGCAGTGTCACAGCTGTCATTCCTACTTCATGGATCGCGACTACCAGCTGGCGACAGAGGTTGAGCATACGCGGACCATGACATGGGGCGATACGGAGCAGGGCGCGCAGCTGAATCAGTTCAAGCAGCGGATGTACCGTTCGATTCTGAAGCAGATCCGTCGCTATCAGCCACCGGAAGGTCGGCGACTGCTGGATGTGGGCTGTGCCTATGGCGGGTTCATGACGGCGGCTCGTGCGGAAGGCTTTGATGTTCTGGGTTATGACATCGTACCGGAAGCAGTGGAGCATGTTCGCAAATCAGGGTTCCCGGCACAGGTCTGCAGTCGTATTCAGGACTTTTCACTGAGTACGGGGCTGCTGGACGTGATTACTGTTCTGGACGCCAACATCTATTGGCCGGATCAACCGGCAGAGTTGACGGAGATTTTCAACCGCCTGCGTCCCGGTGGTTTGCTCGTGATGCGCATCGTCGACAAATCCTGGATGGCTCGGATTGGAGCGCTGTTGCGGCAGGTGTCACCGGCACAGGGCGAACGGATTCTGCGGCGGGCGGTGAACGATCACCGATTTTCGATGCCGGCGACCAGCTTTCTCAGCGTGCTGCAGAAAGTTGGATTCCGTGTGATCAGCGCATCACCGCGTGGGGCCGTTCACAGTGATCACACGAGCGTCCCGGTGAAACTCAGCTTCGGCCTTGGAATAGCACTCTGGCACACGCTGGGAATTTTTCTGGCTCCGGGTGCTGTGGTGATAGCGGAGCGGCCTGAGTAGATTGCGACCGGCGAGGGAGTCGGACTGCGGCGAGTCCTCCGGGCTGATGAAGGACCGTGCGCCCTGATAGCCAACGCGGAGTCTGCGTCGTGGCGGGTGACTGTTAGGCCTTTATGGGGTCTGCATGTGAGGGATCAACGCCGGGAATTCAGTCGCCGCTGATGCCGTGTGCGCGCTGATTCGAAGCAGAAAACGCGTCCCGGCGATTGTTTCCGGAGCCCGCATTTTTCGAGACAGGGCGAAGTGCCGCCGGGGAAGCGTGACGTGGAACCGCGGGAAATCTCCTGAAACCGGGGCCCGCAGACTTGTCCCGGAAAAATAACGTGCGTAAGCTTGTGGGCACGTTTGTGGGAAACAAACCCAAAATGATCTTTGAAATACTGTTGAAAGTGGGTTTTCGGCCCGGTACTCTGGATTCAGCGGATTGCTGCGGGGCAGAAATGCGGAACGCAGGTCAGCGTGGACGACTGTCTTTTGGGGACTGGGGCCTGCCATGTTTATTACGGGGGAATTTCGGCGAACGATCGACGATCGATTTCGCCTGATGTTGCCTCCGGAGTTGGCTGGTGCGGTCTCGGACGAAGACGGCGATGTGATTGTGGCCAAAGAGCGAGCGGGTTGCTTAAGTCTTTGGCGACCTGCGGACTGGCAGAAGCGTCTGGACAGTGGGATTACGCTGTTGAAGGCCAAGATAGAATCGGGCCGGATGGAGCAGCGGTGGAGTGATGTGCAGCGGCTGGGGCGGCTGTTATCGACTCGGCACCAGTCACTGAAGCTGGCCAATCGCTCGCGGCTGTTGATACCCGAGGGATTTCGTCCGTTTCTGGGTGTGGATGCTGGCAAGGACGTGATTGTTGTGGGTGCGGTGATTTGTGTGGAAATCTGGCATCCGGACGCGTGGAATCAGGTGTTAAAAGACGAAATGCCGGACTTCGGGGAACTCTTTAAAGAGTTGACCCAGTAGTTGTTCTGAGCGAGTGGGTTTTCTGCCCGAAGCGGTGCAGCGTGTCCTGTACAGCGGACGAGGCGGTTCAGCACTTGGCCTTGTGTGCGGGTCGAGCCGTCCGGATGAAGATTTTTTGTGGTGTCAGAGCAGGCACTGGTCGACCAGAATTCCCACTTTCAACCTGGACGCAGAACGGATCGAAGCAGAAAAGAGCGAAGCTGGCTCAACGTTCCCTCGAATTGACAGTCGCAAGCTCACTCAACACGGACTGGTGACTGGCCAAAAATGCTTATTCACGGATGGCGTTTTGGCAGGGATGCCGCTCTTTTCTCTTCGATCCGATTTTTTTTGCGCTGTGCGGGAATGATCCCTGCGGGTGGGAAAGCCGCTGTTATTGGCTGGTCTGGTCGGATTTGTTCTGGCTGAGTTTGCGAATTCCCCGGGATGTTCTGGTCAGGAAAGCCTTGTTCGGTTACGCTTGTCGGTCCGCTGCGCGATGGATGGACGGATCTGGTGGGACAGGAAGTCCCGGGGCTGGGTTTGTTCATGAAGCCGCGTCGCCGGAAGACTCAATAGTTCGCTTGTGCGAACGGAGCACAGTCGCAGGGATGCGACCCCCCACAGAAACCTGAAAGACGGCAAAGGTCGCTGACAGTGCCAGGCGATTTCGAATTGCGGAAGCTGTAAGTTTTTCCGCCGGGTCGAAATGGCAGGGTGACGTCACCGAGTGCCGGATTTCCACTGAACCAGACCACCTGATCGAAATATGACACTTGCGGAGTTATTGCAGACGCGTTTCCGGGCAGACCTGCGTCATCGCGGTGCAGCCTACATCGAAGCTGAGCGGATCTCATTGATTCGTGTGACTCCGGAAAACGTTTTTGGCGTTGTTCAGGACGGGGCTGAGTACCAGACGCAGTTGCGTTATCAGCCCGACGATATCGGACTCTTCTGCACCTGCGAGCAGTATGCCAAAAGCAAGGTCTGCAAGCATTTGTGGGCGACTGTTTTGGCAGCCGATCAGAAGGGCTTTGTCAGTCCTGGATTACGTCCCGGGAAGATTACCCCCTTTGTGGCTCCTTCGGCCTACCAGCCTGTCTCTGTGGACGATCTGGACCCGACGGGGGTTGATCCGGAAGGGGATTCGCGGACGCCTCGCAGTCGTGTGAAAGTGCGGACTGCGCCGGTACAGCGGACATTGCGTCCGTGGGAATCGCGGCTTGCGGCATTGTCAGAAGACATGGACACGGCGGGCGACGGTCGCGGAAAATCAGATCCCGAAGAGCGTCAGATTTTCTACGAAGTGGACGTGGAAGCCAGCAGAGAATCCGGCAAGCTTGTCATTCAGGCCTCGCAGCGACAGCGTCGCGCTGGCGGGCAGTGGGGCAAGATCAAGCCGCTCAAAGTTCGTCCCGGCGAATTGGATCATATTGAACACGAAGACGACCGGACCTTTTTGTCGTACCTGGCAGGGGCCATACCGGAGCGTAATAACTGGTCCACGCAGCAGGCCGAGCTGCGCACCTCAGCCCATCGTTTTCAGGTGCCCTTTGAATTGGGGCAGCTGGTGCTTCCGGATATGTGTCGCAGCCGACGGCTTCGCATTCTGGGAAGCGACGAAGCGGGCGAGCAGTTGCTGGAGTGGGACGACTCCAGTGCGTGGGAGCTGACGATTCGGGTCCGTCGGGACACAGAGGCGCAGGGCTGGAAAGTCAGCGGGCTGCTGGTTCGCAATGAAGAGATCATGGAGCTCAGCGACGTACCGCTGGTGATCCCCGGTGGTTTTGTGGTCACCAGTGACAGCATTTCCCTGCTGCGCGATTTCGGTGCGCCCGAGTGGATGAAGATGTTGTCAGTGGGCGGTGCGCTGCAGATTCCTGAATCCGATCAGCATGATTTTGTGGATCGACTGCTGGACATACCGTCTCTGCCGCGGCTGGACCTCCCCAAAGAGCTGCAGCTGGAAGAAGTCCGGACTCAGCCTGAGCTGATGCTGCGAATTTCTGCTCCGCCGATGAATCGGTGGCGCAACGATTCGCTCAACGCCGAAGTCATTTTCGAATACCTCGGGACACCTGTCTCCGGCAGTAGTGCACGCTGGGCTGTTGTGCAGCGTGAAAGCAGTCGCTGCATCATTCGCGACCGCGGCTTTGAGGGCAGTGCATGGGAAAAGCTGCGGCAGGTGGGATTCCGTCGTCGGCTGGGTGATCTGAAACAAACGGTCAACGTGGAGATTGCCCGGCGGGACCTGGGTCGAGCGGTACGTGAGCTGGTCGAATCGGGCTGGAACGTATTTGCTGATGGCAGCAAGGTTCGTCAGGCTGGTGGCCTGAGGTTCCGGGTCAGTTCGGATGTGGACTGGTTCCAGGTGCACACGGATGTGGATTTTGAAGGACGTTCGGTGTCCTTCCCGGAACTGCTGCGCGCTCTTGAGCGAGGTGATTCCACGGTTCGGCTGGATGACGGTTCACTTGGAATTCTTCCGGAAGAATGGCTGGAACAGATCGGTATGATTTCCGGTCTGGGAACAGCGACGGAAGATGGACTGCGGTTCTCCACGTCTCAGGCCGCCCTTCTGGATGCCCTGCTGGCAACTCAGGAAAATGTGGAACTTGATCAGGGATTCGAAGCGATGCGGGAGCGATTCCGCAACTTCAGTGGGCTTGAGGAAGTCCCGGTTCCGGCCTCGTTTGTGGGGGAGCTTCGCGGCTATCAGCGTGAAGGTCTGGCCTGGATGAAGTTTCTCAGCGACTTCAACTTTGGCGGCTGTCTTGCGGATGACATGGGTCTTGGCAAAACCGTCCAGTTTCTGGCCATGTTGCTGCGTCGTATGGACGACGTCAAGACTCCGCCACCGTCGCTGGTCGTGGTACCTCGCTCACTGATGTTCAACTGGTCCAGCGAATGCGCCCGGTTTGCGCCGAATATTCGTGTGATGGAATACACGGGTATGGAGCGAGCCAATCTGCGGACGGAATTCGGACGGCACCATTTGATTCTGACAACGTATGGAACGATTCGTCGGGACATTGCCGTCCTGAAGGACATCGATTTCGACTACGTTGTTCTGGACGAAGCGCAGACCATCAAGAATCCATCATCTCAGATTGCCCGCGCAACTCGACTGCTGAAATCCAACTTCCGACTGGCGCTCAGCGGTACTCCTATTGAGAACAACGCCGGCGACCTGTGGTCGATCTTTGAATTTCTGAATCCGGGGATGCTGGGGCGAAGCACGGCGTTCCGGACGCACATTGCTGATCCGGAAAGTCGGGAATCCCGGGAACTGGTCGCCAAGGGGCTCAGGCCGTTCATTCTGCGACGTACCAAGAAGCAGGTGGCAGCTGAACTTCCGGATCGACTGGAAGAAACAATTGTCTGTGATATGGAGCCGGAACAGCGGCGTCTATACGACGAGCTGCGTCTGCATTATCGCGACTCACTGCTGGGACTGGTGCAGGAGCAGGGGATTGCCAGAACGCGGATGCACGTCCTGGAGGCGTTGCTGAGATTGCGACAGGCCGCCTGCCATCCGGCACTGTTGAAACGTGGCGACGAAAGCGAAACCTACGCCAAGCTGGATGTGTTGATTCCGCACCTGCAGGAACTGATTTCCGAGGGGCACAAGGCACTGGTGTTTTCACAGTTCACCAGCATGCTGAGTATCGTTCGGGAGCACCTTGACAAGCAGGGTGTCACCTACGAGTACCTGGACGGAAAGACTCGTGACCGTAAATCGCGAGTCGAGCGTTTTCAGGAAGATGAAAACTGTCAGGTCTTCCTGATCAGCCTCAAAGCCGGGGGGTTAGGTCTTAACCTCACCGCGGCCGATTACGTCTTTCTGCTCGATCCATGGTGGAATCCGGCTGTGGAAGCGCAGGCCATCGACCGGGCTCACCGCGTCGGTCAGACGCGGACCGTCTTCGCTTACCGCCTGATCTGTCGCGACACGGTGGAAGAGAAGATTGCTGAGTTGCAGAAGCAGAAGCGGGAATTGGCAGACGCCATTCTGGCCGGTGACGAAACCAGCAATGTGCTCAAGGATCTGTCGGTCGAGGATCTGGAACTGCTGTTCTCCTGACATGCGGGATCAGAAACAACGGCATGGGGCCGTTGTTTCTGATGACGATCACTTCCGGTCGGACCCCGCTGCCTGTGACCTCGGTGCCGCGCTGCCAGGCAAGGCCGGCGAGAGCCGGCTTGGCGCCTTAGCCGATTGCGATATAGGATGAACAGGCACCATCATTGGGGGCTGCAGCGGGCGACAGTTCTGCGCAAACACAGGAATGCGGTAAATTGCTCTGCAGATCGGCCATGGGTGAGTGGACAATTCCCGGATCAGCAGACAGGATGCTCGAATGATACTGTCGCGACGTGCCCTGGTTCGTATGCTCGCCAGCGTTCCTGTTGCCGGAATGCTCAATGCCTGTGTGGCAGCTGACGAATTGAGGGAAACGCGACGTCCTGAAACTCAGGAAAGCCCTGCTGGAATGGCTGATCTCTCAGGTGATTCTTCCCCCGACCCACAACCTGGACTGCCAACATTGGGGGGGCGTCAGTTCTGGGGGGACGTGCATTATCGTCAGGGATTCCGGATTCAGCAGAATATCTTCAGCCGCCATTTTCGACTGCTGGATGCTTCCGACCGCCGCTATGCCTCGGGCACGCGGGAAGTTTGTCTGCAGACACTGAATCAGGTGATTGCGGCAAAAACCCTGCCACCGGACGGCGGCCATGTCGTGGTCTGTCTGCATGGGATCGGTCGCTCCTCAAAGTCGATGACGCCGGTCATGCGTGAGCTTCGACAGGGGCCGTTCAACACCGTGCCGTTTGACTATCCCGGCATTCGCGCCACTCTCGCTGACTGTGCCGGCTACCTCACACAGATGCTGGAATCCCTTCCGGCGGCAGAAAAGATCAGCTTTGTTGTACACAGTATGGGAGGCCTTGTTGTGCGGCGGATGCTGCAGGATCGTCCGGATCCTCGCTACCACCGCCTCGTGATGCTGGGGACACCCAATCTGGGGGCCGAGCTGGCGGGGATGTTGAAGAATCTGTTTCTGTTTCGCGCCGTCTACGGCCCGGCGGGGCAGGATCTGGTGCCTGGTGAGGGCAGTGTGATTGCTGGCCTGCCAACTCCTGCGTTTCAGTTTGGGATCATCGCCGGAGGTAAAGGGGACGACAATGGGTTCAATCGGTTCATACCGGGTGATGATGATGGAACAGTGACCGTCGCCAGCACTCGCCTGCCGGGGGCCACTGATTTTCTGCAGATTCCAAGACTTCACAGTTTCCTGATGGCCGATCCGACAGCCTTGCAGGCCATCCGGTGTTTTCTGGAGTCCGGCCGGTTTTTTCCCGATCGGGACCCACAGCCTGTGGTGTGAGGCGTGCCCCGGAATGGCTCTGGCAAGTTGGCTGAGGATTGATTTGTGCCTGTTGGCAAAGCGCCGTGGCTGGATTTTCTTCGGGGTATTCCTGTACAGTCAGCGCAGGTCGCGGCTGAGCCCGCAGAGAAGATCTGCAGAATCCGCGAAGGCGGTCGAAAACAGGGATGCTGTTTCGGTTGTCGGGTAGGCCGGGCTCGCTTTCACATCGGGATCTGCCTTTAAGAGTTATTTTGTCTGCGTTTTGAGGTGAATTAACGCCGTGGCGCACATTTTCTGTCGTCTGCTGATGCTCAACCCATCCAGCGGTCGACGAAGGTGCGTTGGTAGCAAGTCTGCCTCGGATGTTTGTGTTTTCCTTGTCCTGTTCAGCCTGCGTGATTTCATGAAACGAATAGCTCAGCCACTCACAGTCCTCCTGATCGGTTTCTTCACCGGATGTGCCCAGGACGCAGCGCCTGCGGTTGTGCCTCCTCCGCCGGAAGTCACGGTTGCTCTGCCGATTCGGAAGGACGTGACGGAGTTTGTGGAATTCACCGGGCGAGTAGAGACACCGAAAAGTGTCGAGATTCGTCCGCGGGTTTCGGGGTATCTGACGGAGATTCACTTCGCGGATGGGCAGGAAGTCGCCGAGGGGGCGCTGCTGTTTCAGATCGACAAGCGGCCTTACCAGAATGCCCTGGACAATGCCCTGGCACAAAAGACGGCCGCAGAAACTCGTTTAAAAACAACGACCGACAAGTTTGATCGTACAGAGGCGCTGTTCAAAAAGCAGGCGGCGACGCAGGCTGATCTGGATATTGATCAGGGAGCAAAGCTGGAAGCAAAAGCAGCTCTGGACGCCGCGGACGTGGCGATCAAACAGGCCGAACTGGATCTCTCATTCACGACCATCAACGCCCCGATCGCCGGTCGCATCAGTAAGTCCAGCATGACAGAGGGAAACCTCGTAACGGCCGCTGGTCCGAATCCGCCACTCACAACGATTGTGTCGATGGACCCGATGTACATCTATTTCGATGTGGATGAGGCAACGATTCTGCGTTTTCGCCAGTTATGGAGAAGCCGCGAAGAAAATGTGCAGTTCACCCGGGTTCGCGAATTGAATTATCCCGTCTTCGCCGGACTCGCCAGTGATACCGGCTTTCCACATCAGGGGGTGCTGGATTTTGTCGATAATCGCGTCAGCAGTTCTACCGGAACACTGCAGGTGCGAGCGGAGTTCGAGAACAGCAAGCGCCATTTCACTCCGGGATTCTTCGTCCGTGTGCGGGTTCCGTTTGGTGAAGCTCAATCGACACTACTGGTTCCGGATCGCGCGATCATGGCAGACCAGAGTCTGAAGTATGTGCTGGTGGTCAACAGCGAAAACACCGTGGAACGACGCGATGTCGTCACAGGCTCACTCACGGAAGGTCTGCGAGTGGTTCAGAGCGGTTTGGGGGCCGATGAGCGACTGATCATCAACGGTGTCCAGCGAGCCCGTCCCGGGATGAAAGTGGATCCTCACGAAGACGTGCAGTCAGGGAATGTGACGACTCCGGCGACGTCGCCAGCGCCGAGTACGTCATCCGAAACTCCCAGGGCAAAACCATAGCCGAATCCTGAAGAGCAGCGCCAGAACTTGTGGAGGCCGCAGAACCTTCACTGATGCGGGCTCGAAATGTTACCGAAGAGGTCCCGAACGACTTCGCTGACAGTCTGCCAGTCTTCAGCCGGCGCGGAATTCTGCTGACGCCACCATCTGACACACATTCATTCTCAGTTCATTTCCGGGGGCCTGCCCGATGTTTGCTCGATTCTTTGTCGATCGCCCGGTGTTTGCAACGGTGCTGTCGGTCGTCATCGTGATTCTCGGCATGGTGGCTCTGATGGACTTGCCGGTGGCCCAGTACCCGGAGGTGGCGCCACCGACCGTGCAGGTCTTCGCAGTGTACCCCGGTGCCAACGCGCGGGTGGTTGCAGAAACGGTTGCTGCGCCACTGGAGCAGGAAATCAACGGCGTGGAAAACATGCTGGCAATGTCGTCTCGCTGCACCAATGACGGAGCCATGACGATTGATATCACCTTTCGGCTTGGCACCGATATTGACAAGGCCCAGGTGCTGGTGCAGAACAAGGTGGCAATTGCCCAATCCAGACTTCCACCGGAAGTGACGCGTCAGGGTGTCACAACAAAAAAGAAGTCATCCAGCATCCTGATGTGCGTCAACCTGATCGCCTCAAACCCTGAATATGATCAACTGTACCTGTCCAATTTTGCGACCATCGAAATCAAGGATACTCTGGCGCGTATTCCCGGAGTCGGAGATGTGGCCTTTCTGGGAGCCCGCGACTATGCCATGCGCGTCTGGCTGGACCCCGAGCAACTTGCGATCCGTAATCTGACGGCTGGCGATGTCATGAAAGCCCTGCGGGAACAGAATCTGCAGGTTGCCGCCGGGCGATTGGGGCAGCCGCCTGTGCCCACCGGGCAGGATTTTCAGCTGACCATCAACACTCAGGGACGATTGCTCGAACCCGAACAGTTCGACAGCATCATTGTGAAGACGGGAGCGGACGGGCAGATTGTGCGACTCGCGGACATCGGTCGCACAGAACTGGGAGCCAAAAGCTATGATGTGGGCAGTCAGCTGGATGGTCAGCCCTGCGTGACTCTGGCTGTGTACCAGCTTCCAGGTTCAAATGCTCTGTCCACGGCGGAGTCTGTGCGGGAGGCCATGCGGAAGTTGCAGGAGACCCGTTTCAAGGCCGGGCTTGAATACAGGATTGTGTATGACACGACCGTGTTTGTGGACGAGTCTGTGCACGAAGTCTTCAAGACACTGCTCGAAGCGTTCATCCTTGTGTTTATCGTAGTTCTCCTGTTTCTGCAGGACTGGCGAGCAACTCTGATGCCCATGATTGACGTGCCGGTATCGCTGATCGGTACCCTGTTCGTCATGAAACTGCTGGGGTTCTCACTGAATAATCTGTCGATGCTGGGGCTGGTTGTCGCGATCGGAATCGTTGTTGATGATGCGATCGTCGTGGTGGAAAACATCGAACGCTGGATGTCCAGGGGCTTGCCACCACGTGAAGCCACGATCCGTGCGATGGAAGAAATCACCGGGCCGGTCATTGCCATTACCCTGGTACTCAGCTCCGTCTTTATTCCAACCGTCTTCATCGCCGGGATTCCCGGACAGTTCTTCCGTCAGTTTGCTCTGACAATCGCAGCGTCCACGATTATCTCGGCCATCAACGCCATGACGATGGCACCTGCCCGAGCTGTGACGCTGATTCGTCCACATACGCCCGGGCATGACGACCATCGGGAAGCCCTGCCACCGCTGGGCGTAGCTATTCTCGGTGGGTTGCTGTTCCTGCGTCTGGTATCGCCCTTCGTTGAAGGCCTGGTGCTCCCGGCGCCTGGCGATGCCGTGGCTTCGTTAACTGCCGGCGAGCCCTCTGTGGAATCCACTGGAACGACCGCCACTGCTCTTGTCTGGGCTGTGCGAGCGGTGGTGTTCGCGGTTGGGGCCGGTGTTGGGCGAATCGTTTTTCGCCCCGTCAATTCGTCCCTGTTGGCCTTGTTCGCGGGGTTCAATCGCGTCTTTCAGACGATCACTCGTTTTTATGGAAAAACTGTGGCCGGCGTGCTGCGTCTTTCGGCGGTCATGATTGTGGTCTATGTCGGATTGATTGGATTGACGATTCAGGGCTTTCGGGTCGTCCCGGTGGGCTTTGTGCCTCCACAGGACAAAGGCTATCTGATTGTGAATGCCCAGTTGCCCGAAGGCGCCAGTCTGGAACGCACCACCGCCGTGACGGAAACCGTCAACCGGCTGGCACGAGAAACCCCCGGTGTGGCTCACGTGATTTCGGTTCCGGGATATTCCCTGCTGACCAGCGTCAACAGCTCCAATTCCGCCGGGTTCTTTGTGATCCTTGAACCGTTTGAAGAACGTCGTGAGAACCCGGATCTGTATTCGGAAAAAATCCTGCGTGCCCTGCGAAAACGACTGCATACTGTCCAGGAAGCCTCGATCACAGCCTTTGGAGCACCACCAATCGATGGTTTGTCCACCACGGCGGGTATGAAAATGCAGGTGCAGGATCGGGCAGGGCTGGATCCCGCCATGCTCCAGGGCACTCTTGAAAACCTTGTCGCTTCAGCCTCCGTGGAACCTCGACTGACCGGTGCCTTTTCCAGTTACCGTGCCAATCAGCCCCAGTTGTTTGTGGATATTGACCGAGCCCGTGCCAAGGCGGCCGGGGTGCAGCTGACAGATATTTTTGACACCCTGCAAATCTATCTTGGGTCGGGCTACGCCAACGACTTCACCAGGTTTGGACGCAACTGGCAGGTCAGTCTGCAGGCGGACGCAAAATACCGAATGCAGCCGGAAGACGTGGGTAAGCTGCGAGTTCGTAATCAGGCCGGGGAAATGGTGCCGCTGTCGTCACTGATCTCGATCCGGAACGTCACCGGTCCGGGCATTGTGTACCGTTACAACATGTATCCCTCCGCAGACTTTGTCTGCATTCCGGCTCCGGGCAGCAGTTCCGGGACCACTATCCAGCTGATGGAGGACATTGCACGCAGGGAATTGCCTGGCTCCAGTAGTTTTGAGTGGACCGAAATAGCCTTTCAGCAACTGGATGCCAGCAAGGATCTGATGTCGAAGCTGGTGTTTCCGATGGCCGTTGTGTTTGTCTTCCTCGTGCTGGCTGCGCAGTATGAGAGTTGGTCCATGCCAGCTGCGATTCTGCTGATTGTTCCGATGTGCCTGCTGGCGGCGATCGCAGGTCTGTGGATGGTGAGTATGGATGTGAACATCTTTACCCAGATCGGACTGGTGGTGCTGATTGCTCTGGCTGCTAAAAACGCCATTCTGATTGTTGAGTTTGCGAACCAGCTTCAGAAAGAAGGCGTGCCTCGCCAGCAGGCCGTGATTCAGGCCTGTGAGTCGCGTCTCAGACCGATTCTGATGACCAGCTTTGCCTTCATTCTGGGCGTCGCGCCGCTGATCACCGGACGCGGCGCAGGTTTTGAAATGCGGCAGGCCCTTGGTACAGCGGTCTTCGCCGGAATGCTGGGCGTGACCTTTTTCGGAGTCCTGTTCACTCCCGTCTTCTATGACCTGATTGATCGCCTCTCCGGTAGCAAACAGCCGACCCAGTCCGGCGATAGGGACAGCAAACATTAGCAAGGCCACCGTCAGGACATCCTCAGGGCTGCTGGCCGGGATCTCCGGGACTGTTTGATCAGTGTGCCAGGGCCGTGGTGTTTGCAGACAAAACGCATTTTCCGGGTCGGATATTCCGGACCGCTGCGCGAACGGGTCTTCCGGGGCAGGGTTGATCTTGTTGCGACTGAATTGCGAAGCTATGAAATGCGAAAGCCTCGGACGCCAGTCCGAGGAACCCCGTGCAAAGAAACATTGGAGTTGCGAAGCAACGGCATGCGAGCATCGCGTGGCGACTGAACCGTAGGTTTTGACTTCGTTGCGACTGAATTGCGAAGCAATGTCATGCGACAGCCTCGGACGCCAGTCCGAGGAATCCGTGCAATGGAACGCTGGAGTTGCGAAGCAACGGCATGCGTAGCCCGAATGCTGGATGACGACAACTCAGAAGGCGGTTTCGAGCACGAGTACGAGTACCGCTACGCTGAGTACGATTGTTGGGGCAAAGGAGGTCATTCCTTTCGCTCAAGTCTTCGGCGAACCCACGCGGGGTCTCGTCGGTCATCAAGGATGGCCAGCACCATGACCTGATCCTCCATTACAGCGTAGTAGATCGTCCATGGGAAACGTCGACAAGGCAGTCAGTGAAGCCCAAATCGCCTGGCGTGAACACCACCGACAACGCTGAG
Source organism: uncultured Planctomycetaceae bacterium (assembly GCA_903924405.1). Taxonomy (GTDB): domain Bacteria; phylum Planctomycetota; class Planctomycetia; order Planctomycetales; family Planctomycetaceae; genus SXXK01. The sequence continues at coordinate 15,550 of CAIYBH010000037.1, forward strand.
TGAGGAGAGTTCAGCCAGAATGGAATCGAGGAAGTAATGACCGATTTCGACCCCTCGGCGAGAGTAGAAATCTCGTCCTGCTGCCAGGTCCTGTTCGGCAGCCGCGGAGATCAGAACGTTCATTCCTGAGGACCGCGAAGTCGCCAGGCAACTTCCTCGAGTGGTGAAAACCGAACCTGTCCGTCTTCGAATAACTGGATGCGTTCGCTGAGCACCTGTGCGTGCCAATCGGGAGGTGTGAACGCCTCGTCGGCTTGCAGTGAGTTCCAGAGACGTTCCATCGCGAAAAGCTTTTCGGCGGTTGTCATGCTTTCAATCTGAATGTCCATCTGTCTCCCCTCGCAGGCACTTTCGCCCGATGACAGCATGGTATGCTAGCACGGCATTGAGCGAATCTCCAGCTTTGTCTGGTCAGCGCGATGAACGGCAGTCTGCGAACCGATCGGCTTTTGCGATGGTTAGCAGGCGCAAGCAAATCGGCCAAACCGGGGCCCCAAACCGGGGCCAGCCATCTCTTGCGGGCTGTCACAAGCCGTTTCTGCGAGGCAATTTGTGTCGACGGAGTGGTGTGTTTTGACGGCTGAAGATGCAGGATTTGAAAGGCCGTCCGCCCCATCGCGGCTCGTTGATCCCTGAGCAGACCGCCCCCGTGAGCCCTCATTCCGTCAATCCGCGCTCCCAGGCGTTCATTCGTGGTTGAAAACACTTCCAAATCCCCATCACAGTGGTGGCATCACTGACCTCAAGCCCTCGTAGTTGATCTGTCGATTGGCACGCTCACACCTGCCGTCGCGTTGCGACTCCGCAAACTCATGCCGTCTGGTGACTTCGGATTGGCATTCGAGGCTGTTCCCTGTCGTCGCGTTGCGACTGAACGGCAGGGGTGATCTTGTTGCGACTGAATTGCGAAGCAATGTCATGCGCCAGCCTCGGATGCCAGTCCGAGGAACCTGTCCAAGGGCAACATTGGAGTTGCGAAGCAACGGCATGCGTGGCCGGAATGCAGGATCACGACAACTCAGAAGGCGGTTTCGAGCACGAGTACGAGTACCGCTACGCTGAGTACGAGTACGATTGTTGGGACGGTCGACGGGCCGCTTACCTGTCGTTCAGATGCAATGCCAGACATGGGCGGGCAGAGTCCCTAATGCACCGAAACAAACTCACTGCTGTTCAGGTAGGCCCACAGCATGTCTTCTGCCGCCGTTTGAATCGCATCGCGTGGAGGCAATGTTCTTACCAGAGTCCGATAGCGATTTCTGAAGACCTTTTCTTCCTGTTCCGTTGGCTCTCGATTCAGTGTGCCCAGGGCGATCCTGCGCAGAGATTCGGTCACAGAGGCGGTCGCCTGTCCGTCATGTCGCGAGACCTCTGCAGCAGCCATCGGAATTGCTGCCTGCAGGTCTTCGCCATTCATCAACAAGAGCGCCTGCGAAATATTACTTCCGATCGCCAGCGATTCTTCGTTGTCATCCGTTCCCCACGCCCGGACGAATTGTTCTACCCACGCCCGCCGATGACTGGTGCCGACTGAAGACTCCGAAGACTGGCCAGCTACGGATCCAAGGGCAATGCGCAGCGAATCGTAAACCTGCTCCGGTCCCATGGCCCGCGGGTACGATCGGGAAAACAAAGGCACTCCCCCTTCCATGGGGTCATCAATCGCCGCAAAGGTCTCCTGCTGCTGACTGGACAGCCCAAACGCTTCCGAGTCAGCAAGCCAAACCAGCAACCGCTGAATGTCATAACCAGACTGCACAAATGCCGTGGTCAGCAGATCGAACAACTCCGGATGACTAACGGGGTTATGCATGCCCAGATCGTCAACGGGATTGGCAAATCCATATCCGAACACCTGCGACCACATTCGATTCACCATCGCTCTGGCGACCTGATGCTCATTATCCATCGCCAGAAGTTTTGCGAGTTCTGCACGTCGTGACGGAACGTCGGTGTTCAGTGTCTGTCCGGCAAATTCCGGCAGAACGGCCTTTTGCTGACCACGGAGATTTTCAAAAAAAGTCATTCCTCCACGACCTGAATCCTGCAGTGTCCAGACAGCAGCGGCCATCGCGCTGCCCGTTTCCGGCAACTCGATCTTCAGACGCACTGTCTGCTTGAAAAAGGCATTCAGCGTCCAGAACTCGTCCTGCAATCGCTCGCGCGCGAATGGATGATCGTGGCACTGGGTGCACTGCACCTGACGCCCCAGAAACAGCCGAGCCGTGACTGCGGTTGCCGGGGTCGCCTGGTCATTCAGATGGGCCAGCAGAAAGTTGGTTTCACCGTTCTGATCGCTGCGGCCTTCGGCAGCGATCAGCCTGCCGACGGTTTCCATCCATGGTCGATTGTTGTGAAACTGTGCTTTCAGGAATTCCAGCAGGGCGTCCTGATCGACGCCACGGGGATTGGAGCGTCCAATCAGCAGGTTGCTCCAGATCACGGCAAGATTTTCTGAAGTGCGGATATCGCGAACGAGGGCAGAAATCAGCTGTGATCGCTTGTTTGGCGCTTTGGACTGCACGAACTCGGCGGTCTCCTGCTGTGTCGAGATTCGTCCGGTCAGAATCAGGTATGCTCGCCGTACCCATTCGTGATCGTCAGCCTGCTGCGCCGGTTGAATGCCGTTTTCCTTCCAGCTTTCCGAAAGCAGTCGGTTGATGTTGCCAACAATCTCTGCGTCGTTCAAATCTGCCGGACGGTTTTGCTCGGGCGAATCAGCAGCATCAGGATTGGTCGCGCCAGGCTGTCTGGTGCTGTTGACAAGCCCCTGCAGTTGCAGCGGCTGCAAATCCACCACCGAAGATTCGGTTGCTGGTTCAGTGTCGCGCGATGGCGTCGCCGGTACGGATTGAGGTCTCTGGTCGGTGCGATTCTGCACAAGCCCGGAGTTGCGTTCTGTTCGTCCCAGCCACCACCCGCAACACAGCGCCAGCAGAACAGTCGCAGCTACAAACGGCAGACGTGCCATGCCTCGCCGCGCGCCCACGGGTGCTGCCGGGAGAACCGACATCGCGAGATCAGGATCTGAGCAGCAGGCAATGGCCGCTTCCTGCAGAAGGTCGTCGTCCATTCCAGCAGGAATCGCAGTGCCCACTTCCCAGGACAATTGACCATGGAGTTGCAGGAACCGGACAAACAATGTGCGACTGTCGGGGCTGGATCGCAACAGGACTTGCAGCCGCTCCAGTTGCTCAGAGCTTGTCTGGCCCTCACACCACAGATTTGCGAGATTCAGGATCTCTTCCTGCTCACTCATGTTGCACCCCCGGAGGCCAGTCTGCGGCGCATGCATTCCAGCAGCATCCGGCGAATTCTCCCCAGTGACTGGTAGACAGAATTCGCAGGCCGTCCCAGCTGACTGGCCACCTCATCACCTGTGACCCCTTGTGTGTATCGTCGCCGAATCAATTCCTGATCCGGTTCCCTCAGTCGACTCAGGCAATCCATCAGAATCCGCCGATGCTGCTCCACATCCAGAGCCTCTTCCTCAATCTTTTCTGCAATCAATTGCATCACGTCGTCATCAAGTAACTGTATGCGATGAAAATTGCGGCGACGAAAGCGAAAAACTTCCAGTCGAGCGATGGCTCGGCACCATGCCAGAAAATTGGACCCTGGCTGAAACTGCCGCCACTTGTTGAGAATCACAACGTTGGCTTCCTGCAGGACTTCTTCCGCATCGGAAGGTGATCGCACCATCGGCATGATCGACAGATACAACGCACGCTGCACCTGAGTGAACAGTCGCACGAACTCTTCGCTGGGACCTGAATCCGGCTGAGTTGTTGCGTCTGAATCTGACAGAGGTGCTGTCATCTGCCACCCACAGAATTTCACAAACCCGCACTCTGGTAGATCACCGGCTTCACAAGGCCGTTGCAGCCTCACTGAGTCTGAACCGCTTCGTAACGCCGCAGAACTAAGTCAGCATGCCAGCAATGATCAACGCACGACAAACAGCCGCTGCGACGAAAGAAAAGCCCGGCCGTCACCGGTCCGGGCTTCTCCGTCTGGAGTGAATCCCAGCGTTGAATCCTGTCGCAGTCGCAACAGGGATCCCTTTCGTCAACGGGAAACAGCGGGCCGGGACTTTGGGGAAAGGTCCACAAAGCTACCCACTGCTGCCAGTCGCCGAATCATCGATCAGCCGATTAGTTCCTGGATGGGAGTACCGCCGTTGGCCAGTTTCATCGGTCGACCGCGTTTTGATGTGTGCACTGTGTTCACAGGAATTCCCATGGCATGTGCAACCGTGGCCCAGATGTCGCCAGGCAGGTAGGCCTTACTTCCGTCGGCAATCTGCAGTCCGTCCTTGTCGGTGGCACCTACGGCTTGGCCGTTTTTCAGCCCGCCTCCACCCAGCATGACTGACCATGAAGCGGCCCAGTGGTCACGTCCGACGTCCTGATTGATCCGTGGTGTGCGTCCGAACTCGCCCATCCATACCAGCACGGTGTTGTCCAGCATGCCGCGCTGCTTCAGGTCGGCCGTGATTGCTGCAATCCCCTTATCCAGCTGTGGCAGTCGCTGATTCTTCAGAGTGTCGAAGACACCTGCATGCAGGTCCCAGCCCCCCATGTTGACTTCCACAAACGGAACGCCAACCTGAACCAGACGTCGAGCCATCAGCAGTCCCTGACCAAACCCGTTGCGACCATAAGCATCGCGCACGGCATCCGACTCGGCTTCCAGGCCCAGTGTCGGGTCCGCCTTCGCAACATCAAATGCCGCCATCTGATTGGAGGTCATCAGGTTCACTGCGTTGCGATAGACATCTTTATGAGCTTTGGGCAATTCGCCTCGTCGAGAATTCATGAAGCCGGATTCAATCTCTTCCAGCATCGTCAGTCGGGCGCCCAGTCGCTGCTTGCCTTCTTCTGAAGGTTCGTTGCGAATTCGACCCGTATTGTCGACCACAAACGGAGCGTGGGTCATTCCCAGGAAGCCCGCCTGACCCGCTCCGCCGTCTACAGCGACAAAGGCGGGAATTTCGAGTGCCTTGCGGTTGCGTCCGATTTCGTAGCTGACAACCGATCCAAATGTCGGATGCACAACCGTTGGGTTGGGCACGTAGGAAGTCTGCATGTAGTAGCGACCACGTCCATGGTCCGCCTCGCGGGTGCTCATGGAGCGAACCAGAGACAGATCACCGAAGACCTTTGCGGTCTCCGGCATGTGCTCTGAAATCTGCACACCAGGTGCAGCGGTGTCGATCGGCTTGAACTCGCCGCCATTCTTTGATTCCGGCTTCAGGTCCCAGATGTCGATTGTCGGAGGACCGCCGCCCATCCACATCAGAATGCAGGACTTCTGGCTGGACTTGAGCACGTCAGCATTGGCCTGAACATGGGACAGGAAATTCATCGCGGGAATCGTCGCCGCAGCCGTTGCCATGTGCTGCATGAAGTGCCGACGGTTCATTCCATAGTTATTCCAGAGTGCCATAGAAAGCTCCTGTTGCCAGTAAGAATCAAAAAGTGATCGGCCGAGAAGTTGTTACGAGGGTGAAACGGTTGCTGACGTTGTCGTGAGCCAATCGCTTCAGTGAATAAAGACAAACTCATTGGAATTCAGCAGGGCCCAGAACATGTCCTGATACCCATTCAGTTTTGCAGGTCCATACTTTGCCAATGCCTTCTGCATCTTGCTGATCTCTGGCTTCGTTGGCTTCCGGCTGAGCGCTGCAAGGTACAGATCAGTGATTTTCTGAGTGTCTGCACCAGGCTTGCTCATCTCTTCAAACAGGAAGCTGCCGCGCTCCACACTGCAGGCTTTCTCGATCAACTCACTGTTCATCATCATCAGTGCCTGCGGGATCGTGCCGTTGAAGGTCGTGGACTCGTCGTTCTCGTCATTGTCAAATGCCACCACAAACTGCTGCATCCAGCGACGACGCTGGTCCTCCTGTGCACTCCAGCCGCCGTTGCCCGACTGATGTGCATTGCTGGCCACAATCAGCGAATCATACAGCTGTTCGGCCTGCATGGACTTCAGATACATGTGGCTGAACAACGGCATCTCACCCGCTGCCGGATCGTCAATCTTGTTCTTCTCGCCGTACTGGCTGGTCAACTGATAGGCCTCTGAGGACACAATCCAGCGGATCAGCTGTTTGATGTCATAGTCGGCAGCCGCAAATTCCCGTGACAATCTTGCCAGCAGCTCCGGATGGCTGGGGGGATTGTGCGGTCCCATGTCGTCAACAGGTCGCGTGAACCCGTAACCAAAGAAGTGACTCCACATACGATTCACCATCGCCTGTGCAATCTGTGGCGGTTCGTTTTCGGCGGGTTCCGTAATCAGCTTCGCCAGTTCAACGCGGCGATCCACGCCCGGACCGGGATCCACTTCGTGACCCTGAAACTTCGGGAATGCAACCTGCATCATTCCGCTGCGCTTCTCGAAATAAACCGGCCCCGTGAACTCCTGCCAGACGACTTCTGAGTAATCGTCGACCATCCGGCCTGATTGAGGATCCAGTTTGCGATGCTCTTCCTTGCGAACCTGACGGAAGAAGCTATTGAATTCCCAGAACTGATCCTGCTGCCATTTGTTGAACGGGTGGTTATGACACTGAGTGCACTGCACCTGGAGACCCAGAAACAGGCGAGTTGTCATGGCGGTCAACTGCACGCCTTCGTCAGGCATCTGCATCTGCGCCAGAATGTAATTGACAGCGCCATTTTCCTCGAAGTGCCCCGAGGCCGTCACGATGTCGACAACGATTTCGTCCCACGGACGATTCTTCGCAAAGGCCTCGCGGTAAAATTTCTCCATGCCGGAACGGCTGACCCGCTGCGGTGTCGCTCGGCCAATGCTGTTGTTGGTCCAGATGGTCGTGAAGTGGCGAACGTAGTCCTCGTTTTCAAGCAATGTGTCAACCAGCAACGATCGCTTACGAGGATTCTTATCCTCCAGAAAGGCTTTGGTCTCGGCAAGGGTCGGAATCCGCCCCACAAGATCCAGATAGACACGACGAACCCACTCTTCATCCGCTGCCTGCGGAGATGCCTCGATCTCATTGTCCGTCCAACCCTGACGGATCTGCTGATCAATGAACTCTGCGAGGGAGACACCCGAATCTGCTGCCTGCTCGGCAGCCACGGGCTCATCTGCAACCAGACGCGCCGACGCCAGCACCTGCAGCATCGCTCCGGTGACTGCAGCAACCGTGAATACCGCTACCGACCATCGAAGAATTCGAGCACCAAAGCCCATCACACCTGCTCCTGCCTGTTTCACCAGAATCCGCAACCGCCAGGACACCGTCGTTTTGAAGCAGATCGACCACCTGCCTCCGGCACACTTCAGTGTCATTCGGGTACTCCCGGGCTGTCCAGAATACCCTGCTAATATCGGAAAATCACTCCACGTTTATCCCATCTCGCCGATTTCAAAGCCAGTTTTCTCTGACAATCGGCAACTGGTGTTGGACCTTGAGATCCCGGAAATCACCAGTGAACAATGAGGCAAACTGGAAAAAATCAGTAAAAACACAGACATTGCCTCACTCAGGTCTGGACGAGAATCCTGACATGACTGCAGACGATGTTGCTTTACCGCCGTGAGCTTCGGATGTGTTCGCAGGAAAATGGG
>CAIYBH010000038.1 GCA_903924405.1 uncultured Planctomycetaceae bacterium
CGCCCTCCCCAAAACTCGGCTCAGGTGGAACTTCGCCCTCCCCAAAACTCCGGCTCAGGTGGAACTTCGCCCTCCCCAAAAATCCGGCTCAGGTGGAACTTCGCCCTCCCCAAAATCCGGCTCAGGTGGAACTTCGCCCTCCCCAAAAATCCGGCTCAGGTGGAACTTCGCGCTACCGATAAGTTCTTTCCCCCGATGCGACTCCCCAGTCTGATTACCCGGGGAAATCCTGCGTTGCGATGTTCGCTTCCGGAAGTTCGGTCGGTAGGATGGTACGGGTTCGGGGCTGCGAAACAGAAGAGTGGTTGCTGCGTGTTCAAATCAGCAGTTGATCGCGGGATTCCCGACGTTGACGGCTTCTACGACCTCCAGCACCCATTTTTTGAAGATAGCGAATGTACCTGATACAACTGGCAGACCGGGTGGCTCGCGGTCTCAGCAGAATTCCAGCGGAGCGAATCGAGCGTCATCGTGGGTTTCTTCTGACACAGCAGATGCCATCCGGGGGATTTCGGGGCCGGGAAGGCGATGCGGATCTGTACTACACGGGGTTCGCGGTCCGGGCTCTGGCAGTGACCGGGGGGATACCGGAGGCTGCGCTGGAGTCGCTGACGGGGTATTTGCGCGGTCAGAGTCCCGTGGGAGTGGGGCCTATAGATCTGTTGAGCTGGATGTACGCGGCACTGGTGGTTCAGGCGTCCGGTGGAGTTGACTTGCTGGGCGAGTTGCCGGCGGAGTTTCCGGAGCAGATCGTAACGGGTTTGAACAGCCTGCGGACTGCGGACGGTGGCTATGCCAAGAGTCAGGAAGGGGCGCTGGGAAGCACGTATCAATCCTTCCTGATTTCTCTGATTCTGGAGTTGCTGGGAAAGTCGCTTCCTCGCAGAAATGCGATGATCCAGTTCCTGTACGATCGGCAGCGGGACGATGGTGGCTTCGTGGAAATTGCGCCGATGAAACGCAGCGGTACTAATCCGACGGCTGCTGCCGTGGCGCTCCTGAAAAGCCTGAATGCCATGGATGATGAAATCGCTGATGATGTCCTTGGGTTTCTGACGGACGTGGTCAGTACAGAGGGCGGATTTCAGGCCAACACCCGGGTTCCGTTTGCGGATGGTCTTTCCACGTTTACGGGGTTACTTACTGCTCAGGATCTGGGGCGGCGCGATGTGATCGCACCCGATAAGGTTCTGGACTATGTGCAGTCCAGCCTGGAGCTTGCAGCCGGTGGATTTCGCGGCGCGTCCTGGGACCAACAGGCTGACGCGGAGTACACGTTCTATGGCTTAGGAATTCTTGGACTGTTGTTCTCATAGCGTCCGGCTGAATCGTGTTCCGGAACCTGTTTTTCAATGGAGTCTGACTGATTGTTGTCGTTGCGGCGTGGTTCCGGAGGCCACGGATGCAGTGATGAGCGATGCGCAAATAGAGACCCGGTAGGGGTTTATGGCGTCGTGTGGATTCGTCTCGACAGAATTCACCGAATTCCGCTACAACGCCGTGGAAGGGCAAGCTACCACCGCCAACTGGACTGGTGCGGGGTCGATGCGTGGATTGAAACGTGTCTGGGTGGCTGCGTTGACAAGTTGTCGTTCGGGACGCTGTGGGTCTGCGGCGACTGCGACTCTTAAGCCTTTGTGTTATCCGGGATCAGCCTAGTGACGGAGTCTGGTGGAATGGTCGCACGACAAACTGGTTCGCCAGTCAACACGGCGCTGCCTTCAGATTTCGGTCATTGCGCTGATGCTGTTGCTGTGTCAGTTGCTCTTCCTGATATTCTTCCTGCCGCGACCTCATTGTGGACGTGCTCGAGGCGGCCTCAGTCTGGGCACGTGTTGCTGCGCCGACACTGGGTCAGATGTGTGTTTGCGATGCTGCTGGTGATGACGTCAGGTTGTCAGACGGGCACACCATTCTGGCGGTCTAAAGCTGAGGACTCTGCGGTCGAAAAGAAGGATTCCAGATTCTCGCTGCCCAAATTTGCCAGAAAGTCGGATCGGGAAAAGGTTGATTCCGATTCGCCGACTGAGGCTGAGCAGGAGGATTCACGAGTCGTCGGTGAGTTGATTCAGCGTGGGGAGACTGCGCTGCGAGCGGCCGCTGCGGAAAATCCTGTCAGCGAACGTCAATTGAATGAAGCCCGACGAGCCTACCGGGAAGTTCTGGCCATCGAGCCGGGGCAGGCCAGTGCGCATCATGGTCTGGCGATGATCGCGGATCTGACAGAAAACTGGAGTGATGCGGAGTACCACTACAAACAGGCTCTGAAGGCGCGACCCGGTGATGTGAGTCTGCTTTCGGATCTCGGATATTCGTATGTTCTGCAAAGTCGTTATTCCGAGGCTGCCGGGTATCTGAACCAGGCACTGGAGATCGATCCTGGCCACGAGGGTGCTCACGTTAATCTGGCATTGCTGGACATACGGCAGGGCAACAGGTCTGCGGCTGAGCAGCGGATTTATCAACGTCATGGTCGAACGCCATACGCTGATGAACTCCTCGCGGGGCTGGATCAGCAGGCTTTCCCGGCGGCAACGCGGGCAACGGCACAGCGTGACTCGCAGCGAGCCACGGTTGCGGCCCCGCCTGCAACGCCGGCATCCGGTATGACTTTTGAACAGATTCAGGAATTGGCACGACTTGAACGGGAACGCTCAGAACAGCAACGTCTGCAGAAATATGGTGTGGGGCAGGATGTGTCGCAGCCAGTAGCATGGGATAAGGCGGGCCGGTTCGAAGGGGCTGCCGGAGCACCAGCACGATCGACAGCGTTTGATAACAGGGCGACTTACCCCTCCGGAACTGTGGCTGCCGGAGATTCTTCAGGATACTCGGACTCGATGTCGGGAATGCGGACACCTCCGGGCTGGAACGCAGGAGGGGCGACGGCCACTTCGCCCCCTGGTGCAGATGCAGATGGTTCTGTCCGAGGATTGAACGATGCCGGTACCGATTCGACAGTTGCTGTTTATGGAGGAGCGGTCAGTACAGACCCTCGACAGACGACTTCTTCAATGCCTTCGCAGGAGTTGAGAACGGCGCCGTGGCCTGGCACCACTACTCAGTTGCGAGAGCCCTCAGCCAGCCGTCAGATTGTCTCCCGGGGACAGCGTCAGAATCCTGTTGGATGGCCTGATGCCACCTCTCCTGGATCGGTGATGACCGGCTCAGTGAATGATTTTGGAAATTCCGGGACAGGGCAGGGCGGAGTACCGTCCATGGGGAACGCGTGGGCCAGCGAAACGGCAGCAGACGTGGCGCAGGGAATTCCACTGGAGCGCCCGGTTCCCATTTATTCAGGACATTCCGGATTGCCTCGCGGAGGCCTCAGTTATGGTCAGCCGGAGGGATTCGTCCAGGCACCGCAGGGCTATTCTGCCGGTGGAAATCCGCCAGCGCGTTCGGTAAGTCCGCCAGTCATGGCTGGCGGTCAGCGCGGTGTGGATTCGCTGCGATTGGAAGGATTGAATGCGGGGCCGGGGAATTTGTTTCCGATTGCTCAGCCCGATCCAGTAAGCGAATCGTCGCGGACCATGGCCGGATCTCGCAATCCAACGTCGATGCCGAGCCGTCCGGGATTTCGCCAGGGCTCTGTTGCCCAGCCGATTCTTCCAACAGGTTTCTCCGTCTCGGATGCAAACGGCACCAGAATCGGGCCGAAAGCAATGCGAAGCCAGTCGCAGCCACTGGTACAGGGACAGCAGTTTGACCAGCAGCAGGATGCCTATTCCATGGAAGCCGCCGTGAGTGGCGGAATGGACGGGGCGTTTGGGGACGAGCCGTTTGATGCTCAATCAGAGTCTGCTGGTCAGTGGCCAGGGATGAACAGGGCACCCTCGAACGCTGGACAGACGAGTCCGTCAGCCCTGCAGTCTTATGAACGACAGCTGCAGCAGTTGAACAATCAGTTCAACACAACGGTGGAATCCATGGAACAACCATGATCCATTGCTAAGTGCTGCGATCTCTGCGGTGCATGCTGCGGGGAAGTAAAGCGGTGCACGCGACACGACGTCGAAAGC
>CAIYBH010000039.1 GCA_903924405.1 uncultured Planctomycetaceae bacterium
CTTTCCGTGGTTCCCAAATTCAAGCGATCCAACGCAATCGGTCAATCGCAACCGGCCGCTCACGCGTCGCCGCTCACAAAAGCACCCGATCGAGGATCACCCACCGAAAGCCATCTGTGTTCATCTGTGTTCATCTGTGGTTAAAACCAAAGCGCATCAGCGGCACCCGGGTTTGCGGCTCAGATGGAACTTCGCCCTCCCGCAGCGCAACAACCTCATCGGCTCAGGTGGAACTTCGCCCTCCCAGACAAATCCATCCGTGGTTTCAAACCAAAGCCCATCAGCAGCAGCATCCAGGCTTGCGGCTCAGGTGGAACTTCGCCCTCCCCTTCCCGCCGAGGACGAAAGCCATCTGGGGTTGAAGCTGGACTGAATCCCCGGCGCATCAGCCGCGTATCTGACCGTCGCCGCGAATGACGAATTTGTAGCTGGTCATTTCCCGCAGACCACAGGGGCCGCGCGCGTGAAAACGATCCGTGCTGATTCCGATTTCAGCCCCCAGACCCAGCTCGCCACCATCATTAAACCGAGTGCTGGCGTTGATCACCACGGCGGACGAATCGACCTCAGCTTCAAACCGAGTTGCCGCCTGCAGGCAGCTGGTGACAATCGCATCGGTATGCCCGGAGCCATAGGTGCGGATGTGCGACAGCGCCTGGTCCAGAGAATCGACGATCCGGACATTCAGAATCAGATCGAGATGTTCAGTGTGGAAATCCTGATCGGTTGCGGGCACGGCTCCGGGGAGACCCACCAGCGACTCGGGGCAGCAGCGCAGTTGCACGCCGCGTTTCAGCAGAGTGTCTGCCAGGGCCGGCCAGAAGCGCTGGGCGGCTTCGCGATGCAGCAGCAGCGTTTCCGCGGCATTGCAGACGCCGGGCCGCTGGCACTTGCTGTTGATGACAATGTCGACGGCCATCTGTTCATCAGCGGACTGATCCAGATACACATGGCAGATGCCGTCGAAATGCTTGATGACCGGCATAGTGGCTTCGCGAGTCACGCGCTCGATCAGGGCTCGTCCCCCGCGGGGAATGGTCACATCGATCAGTTTCCCCATGGACAGCAGATCACCCACGATCGCGCGATCGGTGGAACGGACGACCTGCAGAGCATGCTCCGGCAGCCCTTCGGCGGTGAGGGACCGGGCGAGGAGATCGGACAGCACGAGGTTGGTCTGCAGGGACTCACTGCCCCCGCGCAGGATCACGGGATTGCCACTTTTCAGACACAGGGTGGCCGCATCGATCGTGACATTCGGACGCGATTCATAGATGAACAGAACAACTCCGAGCGGCACGCGGACACGGCTCACGCGTAATCCGTTGGGCCGACGGGAACCCTCAATCACTTCGCCCACCGGATCCGGCAGGGCCACCACGGCTTCGACCGACCGGGCCAGAGATTCGACACGTTCGGGATTGAGTTTCAGGCGATCGAGCAGTGCTGGGCTGAGCCCACTGGCCTGACCGGCCTGCAGATCCAGCAGGTTGGCCGCATGGATCTGTGTCGCATGAGCCCGCAGGTCGGCCGCCAGTCGCCGCAGCCACGAATTTTTCTGAGCGGTGGTCAGAGTAGCCAGAGTGCTGGCGACGGCGCGGGCCTGAACGGCAAGTTCATGGGCGTATTGAGTCGGGGTGGTTGGTGAAACCATGAATGGGGCATCCGGGGAGGACATCAGAAAGCGAACGGGGCCGCTGCGGCCGGAATGGAATGCGCCGCGACAGTGCCCGGACAGAACGCCCGGACTATAGCAAAGGTGACCGGGAGTGGGGGAGAAAAATTGAAAACGACTGGAGCTGCACCGCGAACCTGGGATGGCGAAACGGTGTTGAGCCCGGAGAGAGTCGCGTTTCGCTCCGTCGAAAC
>CAIYBH010000040.1 GCA_903924405.1 uncultured Planctomycetaceae bacterium
CGGGAACCAATAGCCAAATGGCCCGAAAGGTGCTCCGCACTATTGGTTCCTGACCCCTTTTCTGACCCAGGAACCAATAGCCAAATGGCCCGAAGGGTGCTTCGCACTATTGGTTCCTGACCCCTTTTCTGACCCAGGAACCAATAGCTAATAAATAGCCCGAAGGGTGCCCCGCACTCTGCGGGCCTGACCACGCGGCTCAGGTGGAACTTCGCCCTCCCGCGCCCGACGGCTCCCGCGCCCGACCGCTGTTCTGAACTGGCAACCTACGAGTTGATCGGATACCCATACAGATCAAATACCCACTTCAGCCGCGATTCCAGCATCTCGCGAGTGGCGGCGTCCATGCGGTACGAATTCTTACGGTAGCCCGAGAACTTTGAGACCTCGGACGTAACCAGCGGTTCCGCCTCAGCCCAACCGGGCAATCCCAGAGTGGAGTGCAGCTGCTGCAGTGTTTCGCGAGGTGCCGCTTCGAAGTCTTCAAATTTGACTTCGCAGAGATTGCCGGCCGGAATCAGGTGCCGTGATTCGTGGTACAGCCGGATACTCTTTTCATACAGCGTGATGGCTTCTTCTGACCAGGTGTCCGGCCGCAGCGGCCCCAGAGTGTTGTCAGCAAACATCATCTTGCGCAGATGAATCGTGGACTGATAGACAGCCCGCGGATCGCGATAAATATAAATGAACTTCGCGTTCGGAAACATTTCCAGCAGCGTAGGCACTCGGTAGGTGTGCGTCGGTGATTTCATCACCACGGAACCGGGCTTGATGAGGGCCATCTTGCGAATCAACGTGGTCAGACAGTCTTTCCACCGCGATCGCTCAGACTCGGTCATGTCACGTGGATCAAGAAAACGCTCGTAAACCTCCATGCGTCCCTGGAAGGCCGGCATAATGTAGGGCGACAACAGGCTGTGCACGGCCAGAGCGACTTCGTCTTCCTGCGGACTTGTCCACGAAACCTCGACGTTGTCCATCGGACGCTTTTTCGGCAACAGCGGTTCCGTCAGCGGTGCCAGCAGTTTTTCGGTCAGCAGAAAATGGCCGGGGAACAGACACTGATACAGGTTCAGAAACGTCAATTGGGGATTGAGCGTGATCAGGTTATGCAGCATGGTCGTGCCGCTGCGCCAGTGACCCAGAATAAAAATCGGCGGTTGCTCCACCTGAACCTGACTTACCTTGCGGCCGTAAATCAGTGATTCCAGGCCATTCATGGTGGAGTTAAATCCGCTCATGAAGACCGTGGTCAGCAAACGGTCGGCGTACTTCCACGACAGCTGCGGTTTCAGAGACAGCAGTCGCACCAATCCCGACACGCTGAGCCCATGCCACAGATAAACGCGGCTTTTCGGCACCTTGTCGGGAGACACCTCGGCAGCCGGCAGCACCGGCGATGCAGGGGGTGTTGATGAACCGGAGGAGGAAGGGGACGAAGATGACACTGAAGTTCGTCCTGAGGAAGGCTTTCGTGTGACGTTTTCGAGTGTTGCAGACATAGTGGTGTTTGAAAAAAGGTGTCTGAAACTTTGCAGCCCCCGAGTCGTCGTTTTGTCTGAAAGTCAAGCGTTTTCACCACGAATTCTGACTTTCCAGAGCAGTTTCCAGTCCCGGCGGAACCAGCCAATCAACGTAGGGGGGACGATGTTGATTCGATGGACGCAGGGAATAAAAACGGAGTCAAATCCGCGAATTCTTGTGCCCTGAGCCGCTTCAACCATGGCGGTTGCAAGGGTACGGGCCGCATGCACCGCCAATCTGGCGCCGCACTCCTGTCCTGTTTTTCGGACTTGCCCCGCCCTTCGGTCAGCAGAACGTGCCGAATCCGATTGGATTTTAGAGAATTTTGCCGAAAGTCGCAGCCACTTTCCTGAACAACTCGCAGGTCTGAAGAGAATTCTGCAGGACACCGGGGGAAACTACGGACTTCCCCGAACCCACAATCCCACCTCGCCCCTCGTTCCTCGTTCCGACTCTCTACTCACCACTCTCTATTCATTGCGGCACACACAGAATCGCTTCCGCCATCAGCGCCACAATCATCGCAATCAAAAACATTCGCCAGACTTCACTAGCCAGAGATCCCACGGCTCCTGCCTGATCATCAATCACCGTGTAATTCAACCCGCTGAACAACTGGTTCAGATTGTCATCACTCACCGTTTCCACATTGTCCTCTTCCAGTGGACGATTGATCGCCGCCAGCAGTTCGCTGGATTTCCAGAGTCCCCCGTTGAGACTACGAAGCGACGGCAGCACCTCCCCGGATTTCTCGTCCAATGCCGTCCATTCGGTGGACTCAGGCAGCGTCCCCGCCGCGGCCGTCCACTGCCGGGCATTTCCCAACGCTCCGGCGCCCTGAGCCAGTGCCCGCTGGATCATCACATAAAACGGAATTCCGTTACTGACCAGACTGGAATACGTCCCCAGCGGCAATGTCGTACAGAACCATGCCCCACCGTGGTCTGTATCCGCCTTCTTCAGCAACGGCGGTCCCCCAGCCAGCTGAGCCAGATCCGTTCCCTCCCCAGTGAGCTCACAGCAGCGGAAAACCGACAGCGGGCCCAGCGGAAGCGGCGCTCCATTCAGAGTGTTCGCCAGCAGGCCCGAATCCGTCCGCCAGCCGGACACTGAGAACTGATCGGCCCCTTCCGGATCTTTCCACGCCCCCCAGCGGAGTCCGAACAGGGCATTGTCATCCGGCGTTTCCGGCGGGAAAAACAGGACACAACCGCCCCGATTGGTGAACGCCGTCAGCTGGGTGGCCAGCGCCCCCGCGGGGAGCGGCGCCTGCCACAGGATAAGTGCCGCGCGGTTCCATTCGATCGTTTCAGCCTGAGCGACAGACACGACTTCCGTTTCGTACTTCAGCGTTCGGTCAAACGGCGTTCCCGCGGCCAGCTGCAGCAACCGCGTGCTTTCGGCGTCGTCCGAAACGATCACCGTGCGGTAAACCGGCGGCTCGGCGTAAACAAACTGCCAGGAGTTATCCGCGGGGTTGCTGTCACTGGGCAGCTCGATGCGCCCCCAGCCCTGCAAGGATTCCCGGTCCAGCGGAATGGCATAACCCGTCATTTGCAGCGCCTGGCCACGCAACTCCACATCGACGGTGGATCGCGCTCCATTGATCACCAGAGTCAACGGGACACGCAGCGGTGTCTCCGTGGCGGCATTGCGAGTCACCCGGACATCCATCACCAGCTCGGCGCCCCCCGCGGTTTCTCGTCGATGCACGTTGCTCACAGACACCGCCAGATTGTCCGGCGCCTGATCGCGATACAACAGCAGATAGAGTCGCACACCCTCACGGCCGGACAACTCTTCACGCACCGACGCCCAGCGTCCACTGCCAGGTTGCCACGACGTTTGCTGCAGGTCGGAACAGATCCAGATATCAGTCCGCCCAGCCTGATTGGCCTTGATGTACTCCGACACCGACTGCAGCAGAGCTGGAAAGTCGGCGGCCGTGGCGGTGCCCGAGGTCTCGGGAAGTTCCTGCAGTGACTGACCGGAATCGAATTCGTAACGCTCGCCGGAAACACTGTCAAAGACAACCGTGCGAGTATTCCGTCCGAGATCACGAAACATGCCCGAAATCTTCTGCAGCGCTGTTTCGCGCCGCGATGCCCCGGTGATCGGATGCCGCAGCTCCATACTGGCCGACCGATCCAGAATCACAATCGACAGCTCCGGTGCCCCGCCGCCGGCCACACCCAGCCAGCCGCCAGCCATCGGACGACTGACAGCAAAGATCAATCCGGCAATGGCCAGCATGCGCGCCAGCAGAATCAGAAAGTACTTCAGCCGGGCCATCCCTTTGGCCATCCGCCGCGCCTGCAGCAGAAACATCGTAGCCGCCCACTGAACCGTGCGATACCGATTCTGATTCACCAGATGGATCACAATCGGCAGCAATATCAGAGGCAGCGCGTACAGCAGAGACGACTGAAGAAAAGTCATGACGACGCCATCAGAAAAACACCCGAAAACGGCTGGGATTGCTCACAGCCTAACGGAAATCAACCGTCGGAGCGCGGCAGAATCGGAATTTTAAGGGGCCGCCACGAAAATTCACAGCGGCCCGTCAGGCTGAACCCTGCTGCGGCCCTGCGGCATCGCCCAGCACACGCTGCAGGCGGGCAAACAAGCGATCCACCTCCAGACGCGTCTCTTCATCCAGTTCCCAGCCATAAGGCCGCCGCCGAGCTGCAGTGGAAAACAGACCGCGTTTGACCAGCAGGTACTTTTCGATGGCCAGAAAGCCATCCAGCCCGGCCTGAAGCTGCAACGCAACGATGCCGCAGATGGGATACCACAGCGCATAGGCTGCATCATCATCGCCACGCTGCAACGCCTTCCAGAGCGCCACAATCCCATCCAGCAGATCCATCCCCGGCATCGTCCCCTGAATGCCGCGCCGGAAACTGTCGACCAGCAGAATTCCGCCCGAGCCCTCGTAGATTCGTGCGCGTCCGGACGTGGCCTCGCGAAGCGCCGAGAGATTGGGACCGATCGGGGACGCCTCCGGCTTGAACAGGATCTTGTTCTCGCCGTAAAGCTCCAGCAACTGCACGCACACATGGAGCGGAATTGGTTGGCCGACGTAGCCCGATGCATCCTGCACGATCACCGGCAATGCGGTGGAATCTGCGATCGCGCGGAAGTATCCCAGCATGGCATCGCCACACAGACGCGCCGTCAGCGGCGGAACAGCCATCACCGCATCACAACCCGCTCGTTCGGCAATCGTTGTGAATTCGACCGCCTGACGGGAACTTTCGGCCCCGACAGCAGCGAACACCGCCCCGCGACCATTCGCAAATTCCGCCATGCGTTCGGTCAGTTCCACCCGCTCAGAAAAAGTCAACCGAAACGTTTCCGAAACCATCCCGGTGCCCAGCCCATCCGCCCCCGTGGCAAAGGCCCAGTCAATTTCCCGACGTAGATGATTCAAATCAATCTGATCGCCACTGTTGAACGGCGTATGAATAATGGGCAACACGCCCCGCAAAGGCCTGGTCATCGGAAAAGAGTCCCCGGGTATCTGGTCGCAGTCAGAACTGGCAAAAGCGAAACTCAGGAAACTCTGATACATCCGCAGGGAAAGTCAACCACACCCCACCCGCAACGGCGAGCGGTGCGGCGTCAGCCCACCGAGAACAAAGCCCCGGATAACCGTTGCAAGCCCGAGCACCGCTTCGCTCCGGCGACACGAATCGCATTAAGGGGACATTCTACTTTAGCGTTGTTGGGGACGCCGCAGTGCGGCCAGGGGGCGTGTTCCTTGTAAAAGACGGCGCGGCTGTTCATGCTCTACCAACTGGACATGGTCAGGCCGTTCACCCGGTCCTCAGCGTTCCTGTGAGGTCGACGATGGCCTGATGCTCGTGCGAGACCCGGTAAAGTAGAATGTCCCCTTTTGTGATTCTCAGGAGATCTTGTGGTGTCTATCCAACCGTGGCTGTTGCGATGTGTCCTGGGGCTGTGTCTCGTCGTTTTCGCTTTGCAGGGGAATCCCGCTGTTGCGGCGGATTGGCAGTATTCAGGATCCGTGTTCCTCATCACAACGCCCGATGGCGCGGATGTGCCTGAGAACACGGTGCTGCGCAATTTCCCGGTGCTCATCCGCCTTACAGCTGAGTTCTTTGATTTTCGCCAGGCGCAGCCGGAGGGGGCTGATCTGCGGGTCTTCAATGCGGCCGGGATGGCACTGCCGCTGCAGGTGGAGGAATGGGATGCCGAGCAGGGTGTGGCCAGCGTCTGGGTGCTGGTTCCCGAAATCGTCGGCAAGGCCCGTCAGGAATTGCTGCTGCGCTGGGGAAATCCCGAGGCCGCTTCTCTGTCCGATGGTCGCTCAGTCTTCGGTGACGTGAATGATTATCTGAGCGTGCTGCATCTGGATGAACCACTGCTGGATTCCACGGGGCGGTTATTGGCAGAGGATACGGGTACCAGCGACACGGTGGGGATTGTGGGACGAGCGCGGCGGTTTCCCGGCGGCCGTGGCATTTTTCTGGGGGATCAGATCGAGGGCTTTCCGAAGGGGGCTGAGTCCCATACGACCAGCGCATGGATTCGACCGGAGGCGTTTAATGTGCGTGCGGTGGGCTGGGGGAATGAGCAGGGTCAGGGCAAGGTCATTCTGAACTTTCGCAGCCCGGCTCATATTCGCATGGAATGCTATTTTTCCGGCGCCGATGTGGCTGGTACCAGTCCGATTCGCAAGGGTGACTGGATTCATGTGATGCATACCTACAAGGCGGGCGAATCGTTGCTGTACGTGAATGGGCAGCTGGATGGTGTCAGTCGTACGGACAACGCGCCGCTGAACATTCGCACTCCGGCTCGGTTCTGGCTGGGCGGCTGGTACAATTCTTATGAGTATGAAGGGGACATCGACGAAGTACGCATCGCGCGCGGCGTCCGCACTGCGGAATGGGCGCGACTGGAGTACGACAATCAGAAGCCGTTGCAGACGCTGGTGGGCCATCTGGTTCGGCCGGGGAATGCGTTTTCCGTCAGTCCCTCCGAGCTTTCCCTCGCCGAGGGATCGCGTCAGCGTGTCACAGCGACGGCTGACGGGGCCATCAAGGTGTACTGGGTGCTGAAGCAGGGCAATGAGGAAACGGTGGTGGCGACCGACACGCTGCAGTATGAGCTGAAAGCGGGCCGTGTGCAGGGCCCGCAGGCTTCCATGCTGGAGTTTCGTGCGGTTTACGCGGATGGGGTGCGGTCACTGCAGGTGCCGGTGACGGTCCATGAAGAACTGCCGGAACCACAGTTTCGACTGACAGCTCCGGCGGCATGGGATGGTCGGGAAACCCTGACGCTGGTGCCGGAAATCACGAATGTGACGGACTTGCAGTCGAAGGGTGTCGCCGACCTGCAGGTGGACTGGTCAACGGAGGGACTGGCTGTCATCAGCGACGCCACCAGTGCCGGCTTGAAACTGCTTCGCGCACAGAACAGCGGGACTCTGCGAGTCACGGCGACCATCAGTAACGGTGGGGCGCCGTCGACGCAGACTGTGTCGTTGACGGTGCAGGAGCCGGCGAGTGATCCGTGGGAGGTGCGGCCGGCGGAGGCGGATGAGAAGCCTGTGGAATCACAGTTCTTTCCGCGGAATGATCGCAACGAAGGCACACTGTATTATCACGGTCAGGTGGACGCCGACGTGCCGCGGGTGTTTCTGAAGCTGTATGCGGACGATGTTCTGGTCAATGCGCAGGACCAGGCCCCGACCGCTGAGGGTCGCTATGCCTTCACTGTCTCCCTGAAGCCCGGACTGATTCGGTACCGGACGGAATTCGGTGTGATTCAGGGTGCGGGGGAACAGGTACTGGAACGCGTAGGCAACCTCGTGTGTGGCGACGCCTTTGTCATTGACGGCCAGTCCAATGCGGTGTCGACGGACTGGGGACGCGAGGGGACGGAGTATTCCAGCGAGTGGATTCGCAGTTTTGGGTCGATGGATGGGCAGACAGAGCGGGGCTGGGGCCAGGCCGTTCGACGGGATGGCGGCGCGTGGCAGATCGGGTACTGGGGCATGGAGCTGGCGCGGTCACTGGTGGAACGTCAGCAGGTGCCCATCTGCATTCTGAATGGTGCTGTCGGGGGAACTCGTGTCGATCAGCACCAGCGAAATCCAGAGGATCCCACGGATGCGAAGACGATCTACGGGCGATTGCTGAATCGGATTCGGCTGGCGCGGCTGACGCACGGAATTCGGGCCGTGTTCTGGCATCAGGGTGAAGCGGACCAGGGAGCGGATGGTCCGGATGGTGGCTATGGTGTGGAGACGTATGAGCGTTATTTTCTGAGCATGGCCGCCGGCTGGAAGCGGGATCTACCCAATGTGCAGCACTACTATCTGTTTCAGATCTGGCCGAACGCCTGCAGCCAGGGCGGCACGCGTTTCAGTGACCGTCTGCGGGACGTGCAGCGGCGACTGCCGCGTCAGTTTTCCCACATGAGCATCATGTCAACTCTGGGAATCACACCAGAGGGTGGCTGCCATTATCCGGCAGCGGGCTATGCGCGGATGGCAGAACTGATGCGACCGGTCGTCGAACTGCACAGCTATGGGCAGCGTGCGGAACAATCGGTCACCGCCCCTGATCTGTTGACGATACACCAGAGCCCACAACAGCCGAACGAACTGGTGCTGGAGTTTGACCAGCCGATGGCATGGAATGCTGCAACGGTCAGTCAGTTTCGGCTGGATGGACTGCAGGGACGGGTTGTTTCAGGACGGGTGACAGGAAATCAGGTGCGACTGCAGCTTACTGAGGGAAAGCCTGTGAGTCAGGTGACCTGGATCGTCGACAGAGCGTGGGACGCGAAGGCGTTGTTGTACGGGACAAATGGAATTGCGGCACTGACATTTTGTGAAGTGCCTGTTGAGCAGGTCGAGGGTAGGGAATAGGGGCGAGGAACGAGGAACTCAAAGGCACAAAGGGTCAAAGGGACGAGAAAAACAGGGGGGCGTGCGAACGGATTGCTGCCGGATTGTTGCGAGACGGTAAACGGGTGATTTGCAGAAAGTCCGTGGAACGGACGGTGCGTCATTCGAACCAGGGACTCAGTACAGCGGGAGCAAGACATGCAAAACGTCGTCGAGGGGAATAAGGGGTCACGGCGCGCGTGGCTGGCATCGTCACTGGCATTCGCCGGGGCGGTGGTGTGTGTGCCGCATGGCGCGCGGGCAACTGGCTTTCAGTCAGCCAATTCCCGGCCGCGGATGGCTGCGGTCGGAACGGGAAGTCGCTGGTGTCAGAAGGCGACAGGGATTGATGGTCCCTGGGGATCCGCGCCGGACATGCAGAAGCACGGGGACTACATAGCGGTCTGCGATGCGGACTCATCCCGCGTTCAGCGGGCGGCCGCCCTGGTGAAGGAATGGACCGGAGTGGTGCCGGACACCTATGCCGACTATCGCGCGATTCTGGACCGCAGTGACGTGGATATCGTCCACATCTCCACTCCTGACCACTGGCACGCCCGGATTGCCATCGAGTCGATGCTGGCGGGGAAGGATGTGTACTGTGAAAAGCCCATGACACTGACGATTGCGGAAGGTCGGGAGATTTGTGACGTGTGTCGCCGAACGGGGCGCATCGTCCAGATTGGCACGCAGCAGCGCAGTGAAGAGCAGTTTGTGCGGGCCATCGCTTTGATTCGGGCCGGTCGGCTGGGCCAGCTGAAAAAGGCCACGTGCAGCATCGGCGGCGCACCGACGAGTCCGGCACTTCCGGCAGTCGCCGCACCGGCAGAACTCGACTGGAATCTCTGGCAGGGTCCGGTCCCTGAGCAGGAGTTCCGGTTTCTGGCCGGGGACAATGGAGAAACCCGCAGCTGGTCGCGGTGTCATTATGAATTCCGCTGGTGGTACGAGTACTCCGGTGGCAAGCTGACCGATTGGGGAGCCCATCACGTGGATATCGCCACCTGGGGACTTGGAAAAACCGAGACCGGCCCGTCGCTGGTGGAACCGGTCATGGTGCGACACCCGGTGGAATTCCGTGATGGCCAGCCTGTGGACCGGTCACGCTACAACACCGCCACGGAGTTCCTGATTCGGGCCACGTTTGCGGATGGGGTGGAAATCGAAATTCGCCACGATGGCGACAACGGAATTCTGTTTGAAGGCACCGCAGGGAGATTATTTGTCAATCGGGGACGCATCACCGGAGCCCCTGTGGAAGAGCTGAAGACAAATCCGCTGCCTGCCACGGCACTGGAAGAAGTCTACGGAAACCGACCGCTGACCGATCACTTCCGCAACTTCTTCCTCTCAGCCACAGAACGCCGGGATCCGATCTCGGATGTCTACAGTCATCATCGAGCGCTCAGCACCTGCCATCTGGCCGGCATCGCAGCGCGTTTGAATCGTCCCCTGAAGTGGGATCCTGTTGCGGAGCGGATCGTGGGAGATGAGCGAGCGCAGTCGATGGTCGCGCGGGACTATCGCAAAGGGTTTGAGGTTGAGCGGGGTTGAACCCGCAGACCTGCGTTTTGCTGCCAGTTTTCACCGAGTGTACATTAGATCACCATTCATCCAGGAATTGCCGAAAGTCGGCTCTGGCTTGGTCGACAATTTGCTCCAGATTGCCCAGAATCCGGAGGCTATGGATGCCTGACGTTCTTCGCAGCTTGCGGAGTTCATCAGGACGGTTTTCACCCGAGAGGCAATGAGGGAGATATGCGACAGATCATTTTCAGGGCATTAGTGTTTGTGCCGATGCTGTGTTTGCCGGTGCTGGCGGGCAATCTGCCGTACTACGGACCAGTCTGGCAGAATGCCCAGACGGATCAGGAACGATGTGAGGCGGAAGCACGTTACATGGCAGCGCGAGGGATTCGCGGCCACGTGGGTCCGAACATTGGTGGGTTTGAAGGAGTGGGCTGGGGGTACAGTCCGGCTCCGGCCACCTGCACACCACGACGCGGGATGCGTCTGACGGGTGATGCAGTGGTTCGATCTGCCGGTGGATCTTACTACCGAGTTCGATCCTGGCGTTAGTGTAAGTTGTAGAGCGACTGAGGGAACAGGAGTTCAGCGGACAGACGGAGAAAGATGCAGCCTGCGATAGCGGGAATCACCGGACTGCAATCGTCAGGGTGGAACGATGCAGTGTGGTGGCCGTTCGGCCGACCGCGTAAGTTGCAGGTGGCATTGATGGGTTATCGTCTACAGTAAAGCATATGGCGAGGCGTGGCTGGGGAGCCTGCTTTGCGTTCTGCGTTACCCCGAAAACTTCGTACTTCGTACTGCACAGCAGTCGGGGTGCGAAGTTTTTTTGTTTCCAGGGGTTGGTGAATCCTCAAAAAGCAGTGGGCGGGCAGGGAATTTCCCGCGCTGATGCGAAAAAACAACACGGTTTCTCCTGGCGAAACGCAAACCCGGATTTCATGCCCGCCGCGATACTGTTCCGATGAGCGGGGGGGTGGGAGTAGAACGTCCCCTGATGCGATTCCTCGTGCTCGTGCTCGTGCTCAGCGAAGCGGTGCTCGTGCTCGAACTCGAAATACTCACCGGAGGCTTCGTCTCGGTTGGCTCACGCCACTCCACTCGCCTTTTGGGAGTGGGTAAAGCAGAACGTCCCAGTTATGCGATTTCTCGTGCTCGTGCTCGTGCTCGGAGTGTCAGCCTCGTCCCTTGATCTCTGATTTGCAACCTCAA
>CAIYBH010000041.1 GCA_903924405.1 uncultured Planctomycetaceae bacterium
CCATCAGTCGCACCCAGGTTTGCGGCTCGGGTGGAACCTCGCCCTCCCGGTCCTCGCCCTCCCGCAAAATGCGCCCTCATTTCGTGTGTTTCGTGTCTTTCGTGGTTCAAAAAACACCCCCATCCATCCGTGTTGATCCGTATTCATCCGTGGTTCTTAAAACGAATCCACCAGCGCAGCGGCTCGGGTGGAACCTCGCCCTCCCCACGACAACGCCTTCCGTGTTTTTCCGTGTCCTTCCGTGGTTCCCAACCCAAAGCCCATCAGTCACACCCAGGTTTGCGGCTCGGGTGGAACCTCGCCCTCCCGAAAAACACAAACGCAACGCGCACGCGGCTCGGGTGGAACCTCGCCCTCCCGCAAAACGCAAAACGCAAAACACATCCCAAAACCACAAATCACCGCGGCTCGGGTTCGTCAACGTTCCAAGGATGGGTTGCTGAGTGACTTTCCCCGAATTGCACGCCCCCTTAAACTTCCACACACCGGCAGGACCGATTCTGCCGCATGTTCCCGGACGAAATCAGGATCTGCCGACATGAAGTACGCGTTCACGCTCATGGCCCACTGCTGGCTCACCGTCAGCTTACTGGCCGCCCCAATCGATGGACTGCAGGACAACAAACCCGATGCCGTCCGCCGCATTCCCGCCGAAGGGATCCCGGTTCCCGAAGAACGCGCCACCCCCATGCGCGCAGCACTCGAACAATTGCAACAGAAAATCGCCGAAATCCGCGCGACGCAGGATGCCGCACGCACCAGCCTGCTTCCCGATGTCATGATCTTCGAACGCGCCGTCCGCTGTGCTCTCGATCATCAGGAATTCTTCGACGCCAACGAATTTGACAAAGCAGATGCCCTGCTGCAGATCGGCCTTGAACGCGCCGCTCAATTGCTGGCAGGCCAGCCCGCATGGACCACCCAGAAGGGCCTCGTTGTCCGCGGCTACATCAGTCGCCTTGACCAGACCGTCCAGCCTTATGGTCTGGTGATCCCCCCAACGTACAGCATGGATCACAGCGTGCCGACGCGCTGTGACCTCTGGTTTCACGGCCGCGGCGAAAAACTCAGCGAAGTCAATTTCCTCTGGGATCGCCTGCACAACCGCGGCGAATTCACTCCCAATCACACCATCGTCCTGCATCCCTACGGTCGCTACTGCAATGCCTTCAAATTCGCAGGCGAAATCGATGTGCTCGAAGCACTCGAAGACACCAAACGCGCCTACCGCATCGACGACGAACGCATCAGTGTGCGCGGCTTTTCCATGGGTGGAGCGGCCTGCTGGCAATTCGCCACGCATTATTCCGATCAATGGTTTGCCGCAAATCCCGGCGCAGGCTTTTCCGAAACACCCCAGTTCCTGAAGGTCTTTCAGAAAGAAGAACTGCAGCCCCGCCCCTGGGAACAGGCCCTGTGGAATCTCTATGACTGCGACAAATGGGCGCTGAATCTGACCCACTGCCCCACCATCGCCTACAGCGGAGAAAATGATTCTCAGAAGCAGGCCGCCGACGTGATGGAACAGGCCCTTGCGACGCACGGCATCACGCTGCGACACGTGATCGGGGCCGGGATGGGCCACAAGTACGATCAGGCCTCAAAGGATCTGGTCGAAAAGAGCCTCAATTCACTGGCCGTTCACGGCCGCGATCAGTCGCCGCCACTGATTTCGCTGACCACCTACAGTCTCCGCTACAATCACATGAAAGGCGCCCGGATTCTGGGCATGCTGGAACACTGGAAGCCCGCCACACTGACGGTCTGGTGCCGCGAAACAGAGAAACCGGGACACCCCGCTCATCTGCTGGTCCACACCACCAATGTGTCCGAGTTCGAGGTGGATTTTTCCGCCGGCCAGCTGCTGCTGTCACCGGAAACCCTCGAACGACTCCATCAGAAACGCGGCAAGGGCTTTCTGGTCGAAGTCGTCTCCACCGAAGATCAGCATCCCGAAAAAGATCGCCATCTGCACATGGGATTCCTGCATGCCAGCGGACCATTCTCCGATGGCTCCATGAAGATCGAAGGCTATCGGGATGAGACCGGGACCTGGAAGGACGGTACACGCCCCGCCGGTTTGCGCAAGCAGCACGGGCTGCAGGGCCCCATCGACGATGCCCTGCTGGATTCCTTCGTCTTCGTCCGGCCGACGGCCGCTGCCGCTCATCCGGCGGTGGGCCAGTGGGTCGATGCCGAATTGACTCGTGCCATCGAACACTGGCGCCGACACTTCCGCGGGGATGCACGAGTGATCAACGACACAGAACTCACGGAGGAACTCATTCAATCCGCCAATCTGATCCTCTGGGGCGATCCGCAATCCAACGCCGTCCTCCGCAAAATCGCCGATCAGCTCCCCATCGTCTGGAAGGCCGATCAAATCCAGGCGGGCGAAAAAACCTGGCAGGCCGCGCACCATGCCCCGGTCCTCGTCTACCCCAATCCACTCAATCCCAAACGCTATGTCGTGCTGAACAGCAGCTTCACCTTCCGGGACTATGCCTATCTGAACAACGCCCGCCAG
>CAIYBH010000042.1 GCA_903924405.1 uncultured Planctomycetaceae bacterium
GGCCCAGCCATCCCGGGGGGGGCCGGGCGTCAGTTTTGAAGTTGCGCAAATCCTCAGGGCTGGTAGCCCGGCACAACCTCTGCTGGTGGTGTGAGCCACCGACCGTGCAGAGAATGACTTTTCAGGCCTGAACGGCCGACACATTTGCGATTGTGTCGGCCCTCCGGGTCTTGGACCCCGTGTGTTCTTAGACCGGTGGCTCAGGCACACCGGCATTTGGATATGTCAGCCCTCCGGGCCTGAAACGCGCAACTTCAATAGGCGACGCTTCGGGCTGGTATGCGTTGCCGTTTGGGGCGAAGGGGCAACCGCAGCGAGCGGTGTAATACGGCTCATAAAACAAAAAAGCCGTTCGACTTTTGGGTCGAACGGCTTTTCTTGAATAGGAATCGGGGCGACACGATTTGAACGTGCGACCTCCTGCTCCCAAAGCAGGCGCTCTAGCCAAGCTGAGCTACGCCCCGAAGTTTTCTGGAGGCTGGCGGGAAAATCCGAGGATTGTTCCACCCACTTCCATCAACGTCCGAACAGTTTAGCGAGGCGGCGGGTTCGATGCCAGAGCGGCTTTCGAGTTTTGATCTGCGAGGGAAATTGGGGCCGTTTTGCAGGTTTTTGCTGGGTTTTGTGCTGTGTTTGAGTCACGGAGCCGGTATTCGCCGGCCGCTCCTTTCGGAAAAAGTTGGATTTTTCTGGTCCGCCAGGGCGTTTCCCGTTGTCTGAGGCTGGTTGGGGTGACAAGTGGAGCGTGGCTCGGCAGAATGACGGGGCGACGGTTGTGTTCGGGCTGGAGGACTGATTCGTCACGGTCGTTCAGGGGTGGGTGTTACCGTGCAGGGTAGGGCCGGTGGCTGGTTTTCAGTGGGGCACAGAGTTATGAATCTTTTTGCGGCGTCAGAACAGCAGAATCGTGAGAATGCGAAGCCGCTGGCGGCGCGGATGCGTCCGGTGACTCTTTCAGAATTCAGCGGACAGCAGCATATTCTGGGGGAGGGAAAACTGCTGCGGCGGATGCTGGAGGCGGATCGCATCGGTTCCATGGTGTTTTACGGTCCCCCAGGCACTGGCAAGACGACGCTGGCGGAATTGATCGCGCGGCAGACGCGACGGCATTTTGAGCGGCTGAATGCGACGACGGCGGGGGTGCGTGAGGTGCGGGATGTGCTGAAGTCGGCGGCGGATCGCCTGGCCGCCGAGGGGACTCAGACGGTCCTGTTCATTGACGAACTGCATCGGTTCAGTCGCAGTCAGCAGGACATTCTATTGCCGGATGTTGAGAACGGCACGATTTCGCTGATTGGTGCGACGACCGCGAATCCGTTCTTTTCTCTGGTGGCCCCTCTGATCAGTCGCAGTCAGGTGTTTGAGTTCCGGGAGCTGACGAAGGAGGATCTGGTCGCGCTGATGCAGCGTGCCCTGAAGGATTCGCGGCGGGGACTGGCGACATTTGAAGTGCAGGTGACGGAGGAGGCGCAGCAGTTTCTGGCAACCTTGTGCGACGGGGATGGTCGGCGGGTGTTGACGGCGCTGGAGATTGCGGTGCTGTCAGTCTCGCGAACGACAAAGCTGGTGGATCGCGGGGTGGCCGAGGAGTCGTTGCAGCGGCGGGTGGTGCGGTTTGATCCCGGTGGGGACGATCACTATGACGTGGCGAGTGCCTATATTAAGAGTATTCGGGGCAGTGATCCGGATGCGGCGTTGTACTGGCTGGCGCGGATGCTGGAATCGGGCGAGGATCCGCGATTTATTGCGAGGCGTCTGGTGATCGCAGCTTCGGAAGATATCGGGAATGCGGACCCGCTGGGATTACCGCTGGCGATGGCGGCGTATCAGGCCACGGAGACGATCGGGATGCCGGAGTGTCGCATCAATCTGGCGCAGGCGACGACGTATCTGGCGTGTTGTCCGAAATCCAATGCGGCGTATGCGGGGATCGATGCGGCTCTGGCGGATGTGCGACAGAATTCCGTCTTGCCGGTGCCGATGCATCTGCGTGACGGGCATTACGCGGGCGCGGCGCGACTGGGCCACGGTGTGGGGTATCAGTACGCTCATGATTCTGTCGATGGCTGGGTATCGCAGGATTATCTGGGGGTGGAACGGGAATACTATCAGCCGGTGAATCGGGGCCGGGAGGCGGAGTTTCGGCAGCGTCTGCAGGAATTGCGGGAACGTAAGAAGTCCTGAGGCCGGGGCGCCAACTCTGCGGCGTCATGATCGGCGTGCCGCAAGTTGGTGTGCTGTCGGATCAGGTTGGCGAGGAGTGCCCGAGTCATGCAGGGGTTTGTGTTGCCAGGGATTTTCAGGTGAGTCGCGATGTTTCATCCGCCGTTGTTAAGAATCGTGCCGATGGCATTGATTGCCGTGATCGTGCTGTCGCTGGTGTTTGTGACCGTGGATGGGCTGGGTGTGTTCGGAGCGGAGCGTCTGGAGACGCTGTTGATTCGCAGCATGCGGAGTCTGGGGAATCCTGATCGCATGATCGGTCCGCCGATTATTGAAGAATCGATGCGGGATTTCACGGCGCTCGGGGGTTACGCGGTTCTGATCATGGTGAGCGTTTGTTTTTCGATCTTTGCCCTGGTGGAATTGAGTCGGGAGTCGTTTCGATTTTTTGTCGTGACGGTCTTCGGGGGATTCTTTCTGAATGTGCTGTTGAAGTCGCTGGTGCAGCGGGATCGTCCGGCGATTGTGCCGCATCTGAGTCTGGTGGAGGGATCGACAAGTTTTCCGAGTGCGCACGCGATGATGTCAGTCGTGGTGTTTGTGACGATTGGCCTTGTGCTTTCCACACGGACTCGGGACCGTCATCTGCAGCGATTGTTTTCAATTTTTCCGGTGTGGTTGTCCTTCGTCATTGGCGTCAGTCGCGTGTGTATGGGAGTGCATTATCCCACGGACATTTTGGGGGGCTGGGCACTGGGTTTGTTGTGGACGTGGGCCGCATTTCGTGTGCGGTTGCGGATTCTGCAGGGAGCGGCTGGCGGCGCCTGATGGGCGATGAAGAGCCTGGAACATAACTGGGGCGGACGAGAGCGGACCTGCGCAGGCGGACGCGGGGGCATGTCGACGAGCGTGGTGCAGGCCTGTCAAATTTGAAAGGGGCGATGATGAAGCGACTGATCTGTTTTCTGATGGGAGTGGCGGTGTGTGTGTCCGGTGTGGCGGACGAGCCGGTGACTTCCGGCGTGGTCAAAAAAGCGATCCCGGACAAGCTGGTGGTGCTGACGTTTGACGATTCTGCGAAGTCGCATTTCACCGTGGCGATGCCCTTGTTGAAGGAATACGGGTTTGGGGCGACGTTTTTCATCACGGAGGGATTTGACTTCAAGGAGAACAAGCGGGACTACATGACGTGGGACGAGATTCGTCAGCTGCATGAGGCGGGATTTGAGATTGGCAACCACACGCGGGATCATCTGGGGATTACGGATCAAACGGTTGGGCAGCTTGCGGAGCAGCTGGAAGGAATTGAGGCGCAGTGTCGAGCGCATGGGATTCCAAAGCCGGTGACCTTTGCGTGGCCGGGAAATGCGTGGACACCGGCTGCCTTCGAGGTGATGAAGCAGCATGGGATTGTCTTTGCGCGGCGTGGTGGCGCACCGGAGTATCCGTATGAAGAGGGGCGAGGATTTGCATTGGAGCCTGGGAGTGATCATCCGCTGCTGGTGCCTTCGGCCGGTGATGCACGTCCGAAGTGGGCTCTGGCGGATCTGATACGGGCGGCGGAGCAGGCGCGGGATAGTCGGATTGCCATTCTGCAGTTTCACGGGGTTCCCGATACGGCACATGACTGGGTCAGCAGCAGCCAGCAGAACTTTGAAGCGTATTTGAAGTATCTGAAGCTTGAGGGATATCGTGTGATTGCGTTACGAGATCTGCGGGAATGGGTAAATACGGAACATTGGCCGCAGGATCCCACAGCCGTTATTGAAACGCGTAAAGCGAAACTGGCCGCGGGGAAAGCAGGCGGGCAGGGGAAGTAGTGGCCGGAGTGACTGGGCGGGTCAGTTGCATCCGTCCGGCCCGTGACGTCCACGGGCGGAATCGCGGGCCTTTGTTTTTAAGTGCAGCACTGCCTGCGCCGGACGTCGAGACGGTCCGGCTGCAGGTGGCTTCGGGCGACGACAGTTTTCTCTGTCTGATGTGACGGGGTTATTCGCTGACGGCGTAGCCCAGAGCTCGCAGCATGGTGGCCAGCGTTGCGCGGTGTGACTGCGGGAGTGGCGCAATGGGCAGCTGAGGATCACCGACAGCAGGACCGATCATATTGAGAGCCGCTTTCATGGTACTGAACCAGTGAGCGCCTTCTCCACGGGAATGGTAGGCCTGGAACTGCAGGCGCATCAGTGGTGCGAGAAGTTTCCAGAGGGCTCGGGCTTCGGGCAGATTTTCTTCGATGGCGATGAGTTCGTAGAGACGTCGAGCGGGGCGGGGCACGGTGCTGGGGATTCCGGAGATCCAGCCGTGGGCACCATGGCACAGGCCTTCGAACGCTGCGGTATCGATACCGGAATAGACGGAAAATCTGCCTTCGGTGGCCTGCAGCAGCTGGCACTGGCGATCAGGTTCAGGATTGGACATTTTGACGCCTGCGATGGCTTTTTCTTCAAACAGCTGCAGCAGGTGGTCGGTTGTCAGATCGACAGAAGTCAGGGGAATGTTGTGATAGACCACGATGGGGATGGACACCGCTTCCGCGATCCGGCGATAGTGGTCCATAACCTGAGCGGGTGTGGGGGCCATGTAGTATGGCGGTACGATCAGCAGAGCATCGGCTCCGACAGATTCTGCGAATTTCGAGAGATCGATGGTACGAGCTGTGGAGTAGTCATGGGTTCCGGCGACCACGGGAACGCGTCCATTGATGGCTTCGGCAGCGGCCGCGAGGACTCGTTTGCGATCTTCGCATTCCATGGCAGGAAATTCGCCGGAGCTGCCGAGGGGCGAGATGGCATCGACGCGTTCGGCGATCAGCCAGTCGATATGTGGTTTCAGGCGTTCCAGCCAGAGGCTTCCATCGGGATGAAAGGGAGTGACGGAGGATGCGCAGACACCGCGGAACAGAGGCTTGGGCATAGGGGGATTGCTCCGACAATTGCAAAGGTGTGAAGGAACACAGGGCCAGGGAGAAAAGATCGAGGGCGCAACTTATCGGAGACGTCGATCAATCTCCAGAGACGTGGAAAAAAAATGGCTGTGGGGGTACTGTTGGTGGGGACCATCCGGCATTCGTGTGGTTGCCTGTTTTTTGTCGGGGGCGGCGTGACATGCCCTGCGGGAAACGCAAGAATTTGGGCAGTGGGAAGTGGGAAGTGACTTTATTCGTTTGTCGAGCCCTAAGCGTGAGCGCCGGGTTTGTTTGTTAAACGTGCCGTGTGTGGAAATTGTTACCGACTCCCTTACGGTCGCGGCTCGTTGGAAGTGGGAAGCGGGAACTGTTGCGGGTGTCGATGTCGCAGGAAGGTCTTGAGATATGGCGAGGTTCATGTGGTGTGTGGGGTTGTTGGTGGTTGTGTTGGGTGTCCGCGTGGAGGCTTTGGAAAAGCCGAATGTGTTGTTGATTTGTGTGGATGATTTGAAGCCAGTTTTGGGCTGTTATGGGGATGGAAAAGCGCAGACGCCGGCGCTGGACGGTTTGGCAGCGCGCGGTGTACGGTTTGAGCGGGCCTACTGCAATCAGGCGGTTTGTTCGCCATCGCGGAATTCTTTGATGACCAGTCTGCGGCCGCAGACGCTGGGGATTTATGACCTGGCGACGCACTTCCGTAAGTCGGCGCCGGACGCGATCACGCTGGGGCAGTATTTCAAGGGGCATGGATATTTCACAGAAGGGCTGGGGAAGACATTTCATACGGGGCATGGGAACATCGATGACGTGCATTCCTGGAGCGTTCCCTCATGGCGCCCGAAAGGGTCTGCCTATGCGGAGCCGAAGAACGCGGCGGATCCACAGGGCGGCAGTGATGCGAAGGGGGCGGCGTGGGAGTCTGCGGATGTTTCGGACCAGCAGTATGCGGATGGTCAGATTGCGGAGGAAGCCATACGCAGGTTGCAGAGCGCGAAGGAGCGGGGGAAGCCATTTTTTCTGACGGTGGGTTTTCTGAAGCCGCATCTGCCGTTTGTCGCACCGAAGAAGTATTGGGACCTTTATCAGCGGGAAGCATTTTCTGTGGCGCAACTGCAGACGCCGCCAGTCGGGGCGCCGAGTTACGCGGGGCAGCCTGGCGGTGAGCTGCGAAACTACCGCGGGATACCTGCGAAAGGGGTCTTACCCGAGGAGCAGCAGCGGACATTGATTCATGGATACTATGCGGCCATGAGTTATATGGATGCGCAGGCTGGTCGGGTGCTGAACGAGCTGGAGCGTCTGGGCCTGGCGGAGAATACGATTGTGGTGTTGTGGGGAGATCATGGCTGGCATCTGGGTGATCACGGGATGTGGTGCAAGCATACGAATTACGAGCAGGCGGCGCGGATTCCGTTGATTGTGTCGGCCCCAGGAATGCAGCGGGGGGCGGCCAGTCGGAGTCTGGTGGAAACGGTGGATATTTATCCGACGCTGGCGGAGTTGGCGGGGTTGCCTGTGCCATTGAATGTGGAAGGGCGAAGTTTTGCGGGGGTCCTGAAGAATGTCGAGTTGTCGCACCGGGACCATGTGACTCATGTGTATCCTCGGAGTGCGCCGGACCGGGGCAATGTGCTGGGTCGGGCGATTCGCACGGAGCGCTATCGACTGGTGGAATGGAAGCCACCGGGTGCAGCTGGAGGGACTGCGGAGCTGGAGTTGTATGATTATCTGGACGACCTGCTGGAGAGTCGAAATCTGGCGAAGGAACGGCCCGAGGTGTTGCAGGAACTCCGGGCGATTCTGGCGACGTATCCAGAAGCGAAGCCGCAGATTCGGGTCGAGAAATCGGCTGCAGGAAAGGCGGCTGCGGGCGGTTCCGGGGCATCGCGGGACCGCAATGGGATGTTTGATCGAAGAGATAAGAACGGGGATGGAAAGTTGAGCCGGGAAGAGTTTCTGGCAAACCAGACTGAGGCAGACAAGGCACCGGCGCGATTTACGAAGATGGACCGGGACGAAGATGGGAGTCTGAGTCGCGAGGAGTTTGTGGGGACTGGTTCGAAGTAGGTGCGGCGTGTAGACACTGTGACGGCCGGGCCGTTCGGGCTTTGTGGAGATCAGCCGTTGGGGTGAGTGAACAGGGGAATTCGGAGAGCGGAACTTCAGAGGGGGGCAACCTGTGATGAGCGTGTTGGTAAAGTTGCTGAGTGTGCTGGGGCTGGCAGGGATTCTGTCACAGGTGAGCCTTGCCGGGCCTGCGGGAACCGTGGAGAGCTCTGCAGCACCGAATTTGATTGTGTTTCTGGCGGACGACCTGGGTTACGGAGATCTGGGTTGTTATGGTCATCCGGTGATTCAGACGCCGCATCTGGACAAGTTTGCAGCGCAGGGAATGCGGATGACTCAGTGTTATTCGGCCAGTGCCGTCTGCAGTCCATCGCGTTCCGCGATTCTGACGGGACGAACGCCGCATCGGAATGGTGTTTTTACGTGGATTGCGGAAGGGGCGCCTTTGTATCTGCGGACGACCGAGTTGACGCTGCCGACGCTGTTAAAGCGGTCGGGCTATGAGACGTGTCACGTGGGCAAGTGGCATTTGAATGGTCAGTTCAATAAGGCGGCTCAGCCGCAGCCGGGCGATCACGGTTATGACTGGTGGATGGCGACTCAGAACAACGCCGCGCCGAGTCATCAGAATCCGGAAAATTTCGTGCGGAATGGTCAGGCCGTGGGGCCGCTGGACGGATATTCCGCACCGCTGGTGGTGACAGAAGCGGTGCGATGGTTGAAGCAGGAGCGGGATCAGAGCAAGCCGTTCTTTCTGACCGTGTGGACTCATGAGCCCCACTATCCGATTAAGTCAGCACCGGAATATCGGGCGTTGTATCCGGAGATTCAGGACGACGTTCAGCGGGAGCACCATGCCAATGTCACGCAGATGGACGCTGCCTTTGGTCAGTTGATGGCGGCGCTGGAAGAATCGCAGCTGGCGGAAACGACGCTGGTGATTTTTACATCGGACAATGGTCCGGAGGGCGATGGGGTGACAACACCGGGACGAGGATCAGCCGGTGGACTTCGCGGCCGCAAGCGGGACATGCACGAAGGAGGGATTCGGGTTCCGGGGATTGTGAGATGGCCGGGGAAGGTACCAGCGGGCGCAGAGAGTGCGGTGCCGATGATTGGCAGCGATGTGTTTCCCACGATGCTGAAAGCGGCAGGTTTGGACGTGCCGGCGGATCGTGTGATTGACGGAGTGAATCTGTTGCCGGTGCTGACGGGAAGTGCATCGGCGGTGGAACGTCCGCAGCCATTGTACTGGCGGCTGCACATGGCCCCGAATGCGAAGA
>CAIYBH010000043.1 GCA_903924405.1 uncultured Planctomycetaceae bacterium
CAAATGATGGCCTGGATCACGACACTCTGACCATTCCACCGAACGTTTCCATGAAAGTCATTCTTTTGAAACAATGAATTCCGGGGTAGGAACCACCTCAACAGTTGTTGCAGCGTGGTCTTGTTACTGACCGACTTCTTCTGCTGCTGCTTCGGCAACTTCCGCCGACGGCAATTCCCGTGAGACCCTCGTCTTGCCTTGCGACCCATGGCCAGATTCCTTTCCGACTGAGTGTTTCAGTTCGTTTGTCCGGGAATCTGGCCTATTTCATTTCGTCGGTTTTAGAAATCCCAGTGTTTTGCCTTTCCGAAATGCTGCACAGCGTTGCCCGGTACGGCGAGTGCAGTGGTATTTTCTGATCCTGCGTGGGCTCGGGCAATCGGCATGGCGGTGAATCCCGCGAAATTTCGAGGGCGAACAGTGCGGGCGTGGCGGGAAGCTGCGGCGATTCCGAGGGCGGCTTGTGTGGTGACGCGCAGGGCTCGTGCTCTGATGGCACGATGCTGGCCTGCGGTGGTGGACGGGGGCGGCAGGCGAGTGAATTTGCCGGACAGTTGCCGGGCGTGTTTTCGGGCTCTGGGTGGTCGATCTCTCGACTGATTTGACCGAGGGTCGCGATGGCAACGCCCAGGTCGCCGCGTTGTGACCAACTCCCGGCAGGAAGCCCGGAATGACAGCAGAAAAATGGCAGCGCACGGGTGATTTAGGGCGATGGTGAGAAGTTGTCACGATTCTGCTATGCTCTCGTCGCATGTTTCATGCAGCAACCGGGGCATTGCTTCTGGAAGACTGGTAAATGGTCAATAACCTTTTTCGAACCCTCGGGTAGTTGAGTCGATCCACGTTCTGAAGCAGCCAGTTTGCTCATCTCTTACAGAAATTCATACGTGCATATTCAACGACAAGAGCCAGAAAACCAGTCCCCCGCAACAGCATCCCTGCGAGGCGATTTGCTGCCAAAAATGATCTCTGTCGGGTTGCGAGTGGCGGACTCGGAACGAATCGTTGCGAGGGCTGTCTGATGGCACTGCCTCCCTTCGAAATTCATCGCGTGAATCAGGAGGACGCTGACGATGTCGAAACTCTCGGTACCAAGCCCAAGTTCTGGTGGTTCAACTCCGTAGGGAAGCGACTGCTCTTTAAAGCGGATGATCGAGGCACTGGAGAAGATTGGGCCGAGAAGATCGCCTGTCATCTGTGCGAATTGCTCGGGATTCCGCATGTCGATTACGAACTTGCACAGGAGTACGAACAATCCGTGGCAAAGCGGCACGGAGTCATTTGCGAGAACATCTCTCCGGCCCCATTGTCCCTCGTGCTCGGGAACCAATTGCTGTTCGAACGGGACGAATCCTATCCGCTTGATTCACGGGCCAAATACAAAGTCCGGCAACATACCGTGGCTGCGATTGTTGAAGTTCTCAGGAGTGTAAAACCACCTCCCGGCTGGCAAGCTGATGGGGCCATTCAATCCGCGCTCGACGTGTTCATCGGTTACGTCATGCTTGATGCCTGGATCGCCAATCAGGACCGGCATCACGGTAATTGGGGCGCGATTCGAGATGTAGCGGGAGACCTTTTCCTGTCGCCGACTTTCGACCATGGAGCGGCTTTAGCGAGGCTGTTGACCGATGATGAACGGTCTGAACGAATCAGCACTCGTGACAAGAATCGCACGGTCGAAAACTATGTGACTCGCGCGAAGTCAGCATGCTACGCTGACGTCAGCTCTGAAAAGCCTATGGGAACTCTTGATTGCTTCACTGCCTTCGCAGCATATTCTACCGAGGCCGCGAAGGTCTGGATGGACAGGCTGCGAAATGCAGATCGAGGTTGTGTCTGCGAAATCGTGGACCGTGTACCTGCAACAAGAATGTCTCCTCTGGCGAAACAGTTTACCTTGAAATTGTTACAAGCGAACCAGCAACGAATCCTGCGGGGAGTATGACCATGAAAACGGCTCTTTTTGTTGCCTGGAGAAATCAGGCCGAACTGCACCAGGGGTGGGGACCGGTCGGTCGACTCGAACACGAGAATGGTGTCTATCGCTTCTTCTATACCCACGGAGCCGGAACACTTCGTGGCTTCAGGCCGTTCTCTGAATTACCAGACCTCAACGAGGTCTATGAATCCGACGAACTGTTTCCCCTGTTTGCCAATCGCTTGCTCGGTAAACGACGCCCGGAATACGACCGCCATCTTCGCTGGGGTGGGTTTCCTGCGGATTCCTCTCCAGACCCGATACTGATTCTCGGGGTGACCGAAGGAAGGAAAGCAACCGATTCGGTAGAGGTCTTCCCATGTCCAACTCTCGATTTGGAAGGCTGCTACTTCAACAAGTTCTTCGTCCATGGTATTCGCTGGATGAGTGCCGCAAGCGTCAACCGAATCGATAGCTTACAGCCGGACGAACGCTTGTATTTAATGCGTGACCTCCAGAATCCATATGACCACAACGCAGTCGCACTCCGCACAGATACGGATCGAGCGATGCTGGGTTATGTACCGAGATATTTGGCGGCGGAAGTGATTGAACTGTGCGGCAAATGCGACTTGAATTTCATCGAGTTGTTTGTAGCACAGGTCAATCGTGATGCTCCGTTGCAACAACGCTTGTTGGTTCGCATGCACGCCTGCTGGCCCGAGGGTTTCCAGCCCTGCTCCGGTGAAGCCTTTCAACCAATTCCAGCCATTGTGACTACTCCGTGCCACTGATTCAGCAACAACAAGTGCGGAGGGAGGAGCGGTGAGCGGCAGGGTTGATCGGGCAACTGGTTCCGGGCATAGGGGCGAGTACGAGTTCGGGGCGAGGGTGCTGAGGAGTAGCGTTTGATTGGAGCTGTGTTTGGTGATCCATTCGCAAATGAACGAACCTGGTCAATGATTCAAAAAATGATCAGGCGTGGGGATTGTTGTGGGGGATTGTTGTTGCCGCTTCGCGACTTGATGGAAGGCTGACCTGTGGGGAGGGCGAGGTTCCATCCGAGCCGCGAGACTAGGTTTGCGGCTCGGCAGGAGCCGCGTCCTCCCAGAGCGCGCACAACAAAACAACTGCGATTTGACGGGGACAATGGGCCGCAGAAGCAGTCTGTCTGGCCGAGCAGGGTAGGGCGGGGCCCTGAAAAAACAGGAAGAAACTGAGTGCGCCGGGACTTGAACCCGGGACCTACGGATTAAAAGTCCGTTGCTCTACCAACTGAGCTACGCACTCGTTTTCTTCGTGATCCATCGCGTCTGGAGCAGACCGCGGGAAGCGACACAGCTTAACGGCTGCATGAGCTTGTCGCAACCGGTGGAGTGTATTTGGGGCAGAGTCTCGGATGGAAGAAGGGCGAAACCTGGGAGAATTCGTTCAAAAATCGCTCATTCCGCCGAATCCGCACCTCGCTGTCGGACGGAGTGGAACAGGTCGGACAGGAAATGGTGCACCGGAATGGAATTTCTGCAGATGCTTCGAAAAACAATCACCAGCCCGATTTTGCGGGAGTTTACGGGGGGCAATGTGGTTAGAATGGGCGTGCGGCGAAGGTTTGTGGCTGTTGAGTCTGAATCGTCGGGAGTGTGGTTCTGGTACGTGTGCTTCTTCCAACCTCCGGTTTGGGGCTGATGCAGATTGTTTCCGGCGGTCAAACGGGTGTCGACCGAGCGGCTCTTGATGCTGCGCTGGATGCCAATGTGGCCATTTCCGGCTGGTGTCCACGCGGGCGGCGGGCTGAAGACGGTACGATCCCCCCCCGGTATCCTCTGCGGGAAACTGCGGCACGGTCTTATGCCGTGCGGACGGAGTGGAATGTGCGGGATTCCGATGGCACGTTGATCCTGGTACTGAGAGAAATCTCCAGTGGGACTCGATTAACCGTCGATTCCGCGAAAGCTCAGGGCAGACCCTGCCGAATTGAATATCTTTTGCCGGATTCCGTGGCGGGGCGTCTGCCGATTTCCGTGGACTCAGAGAATTCGCTTCAGCAGCAGTGGGATTCAGTTGCCGACTGGATTCGCCGAAATAAGATCCGCGTCCTGAACATCGCCGGGCCACGCGGCAGTTCATCTCCTGACGTGTATCCATTGGCCAGGTCTTTCGTGGCCGGGTTATTGCAGACGCTTTCAAAAGGAGCAGCCTCTGCGACGGTCGAATCTGCGGCGAATGTCGGCGAATCTTCAGGGCCTCGGAAATGATCAGGCGCCGGGACATCATTGACAGCATAGCCAATCAGAATCGGTCGGGGCAGTCAGGTCAGGTGAACGAATCACAGGCGAACGTTTCAGACAGTTGGCCGGTTCCCGGTCCTGTTCGCCACGGTGGCCGGAAGGCCAGGGAGAATTGACGATTGCCTCATGGCTCGTAAGCATTCGCAAGCCGAGCATTTTCAACAGCTAACAGCAACTCTGTAGATCACAGCAACTCAACGGTTCGTCTGCCTGATTCGAAGGGGATTCGATGCGGCGGACCAACTGCAGGCCACGAATTCGCAGGCCGGACACATAAGGAAGATCCATGACTGCTCAGTACATCATGACCATCGAAAATCTGACTCGCCTGTATGACGAGAAAGAGGTGCTGTCCGACATCTGGCTGGCATTTTACCCGGGAGCCAAAATTGGAGTGCTGGGTAACAACGGCTCGGGCAAAAGTACGTTGTTGCGGATCATGGCGGGTGAAGACCGTGATTTCATGGGCACGGTACGCCCTGCGAAGGGAATTCGGATTGGCTACTTTCCTCAGGAACCGCGACTGGACCCGGAAAAGACAGTCGGAGAATGCATTGAGGACGCGGTGGTGGATTCCCGGCGCGTGCTGGACCGCTTCAATGAACTCAGCATGAAACTGTGTGAAGACCTGTCTCCTGAAGAGATGGAAAAGGTTCTGAACGAGCAGGCAACCGTTCAGGATCAGATCGACATGGCTAACCTCTGGGAGCTCGACCGCACCCTGGAGATTGCCGCAGATGCCATGTTGCTGCCACCGGCTGATCAGAAAGTGGCTGTACTTTCCGGGGGCGAAAAACGACGAGTGGCTTTGTGTCAGCTGCTGCTGAGCAATCCGGATATGCTGTTGCTGGACGAACCCACCAACCACCTCGACGCGCGGTCGATTCAGTGGCTGGAACAGTTCCTCGGGTCGTTCAAAGGGACAGTGGTCGCCGTGACTCACGACCGATACTTTCTTGACAATGTTGCCGGCTGGATTCTGGAACTGGACCGGGGCAAAGGTATGCCCTTCGAGGGCAATTACACGTCGTGGCTGGAGCAGAAGCAGAAGCGGCTGGAGTTGGAAGAGCGTCGTGAAAGCCGGCGTCAGAAAGAACTGAAACGGGAACTGGAATGGGTGAAGATGTCACCCAAGGCGCGGGCCACCAAGAACAAGGCTCGACTGCAGCGTTACAACGAACTGGCGGCGCAGGAATACGACGCTCGTGACGAAGCCGCACAGATTCAGATTCCGATTGCCCGTAAACTTGGCCAGTTGGTGGTCAAAGCCGACAATCTGAAAAAGTCCTTCGGCGATCGTGTCCTGTTCAGCAATCTCAGTTTCGATCTGCCGCCGGGCGGTATTGTGGGCATCATCGGGCCCAACGGGGCCGGCAAAACGACGCTGTTTCGGATGATCATCGGGGCAGAGCAGGCGGATTCGGGAATCTTGAAGATCGGCGAAACGGTCGACGTCTCTTATGTGGATCAATCCCGTGATTCACTTGATGGCACGAAGACCGTGTATCAGGAAATTTCGGGGGGCCACGACATTCTGGAAGTGGGTTCCGCCAAGATTCACGCGCGGGCTTACTGTGGTCGGTTCAACTTTAAAGGGTCAGATCAGCAGAAGTTTGTCGGTCAGTTGTCCGGTGGTGAACGCAACCGCGTGCACTTTGCCAAACTGCTGCGATCGGGTGGCAATCTGCTGCTGCTGGACGAACCCACCAATGACCTCGATGTGGACACACTGCGAGCCCTGGAAGAAGGATTGGAATCCTTCGGCGGGTGTGCCGTGGTGGTCAGTCACGATCGCTGGTTTCTGGACCGAATTGCCACGCACATTCTCTCCTTCGAAGGTGATGGAACAGTGGTCTGGTGCGAAGGCAACTATCGAATTTATGAACAGCAGCGTCGGGAACGACTGGGTGACGCCGCTGATCGCCCGGTGGAAGGCCGCTTTAAACCGCTCAGCCGCTGATCGCCAGCAACGCGGGAGTCATTCAGCGGGCATCATTGACAACCCGCTCGCTTCGGCCTGCGTGCAGTGACTGTGCCATGCGGGAACGCAGGGTGTTCGTCCTGCTGCAGAGTTTGCCGATCGATGGATTCTTGATTCAGAAGTCAGAAGCAGGTGACATTCATGGATTTTCTGCAGCTTGCCGGAAAAAACATTCTGATTACCGGAGTCGCGAATCGGAAGAGTGTCGCGTGGCACACGGCGCGGCTGCTGCAGGATGCCGGGGCCAATATCCTGTTGTCCGTGCGGACGCAAAGCCGCGCTGAATCGGTTCGCAAATTGTTTCCCGACGCCCCGATCTTTGTCTGTGATGTGGAACATCAGGATCAGATTGACGCATTGCAGCAGGCCGTGAGTGGTCAGGTATCGACGCTGCACGGGCTGGTGCATTCAGTGGCCTTTGCCGACTACTCCGGGGGATGGCTGCCGTTTCATCAGACACCACGAGACGCTTTTCTTCAGGCCGTGAATATCTCCTGCTACTCACTGATGGCTCTTTCGAGGGCATTTCAGGATCTGCTGGATGCGCAGACGGGCAGTGTGGTGACGATTTCCATCTCCACGACACGGATGGCTGCAGAAAACTATGGTTACATGGCCCCGGTCAAAGCCGCACTGGACTCATCGCTGTGTTTCCTCGCCAAATCCTTTTCTCAGTTCTCGCGCGTACGTTTCAATGCGGTGTGTCCGGGCTTGCTGAAGACTTCCGCCTCGGCCGGGATTCCGGGCTACGTAGACAGTTACCTGTTTGCTGAGAAGGCGACGCTCAGGAAACAGGCCGTGCAGACCGACGAAGTGGCCTCTGCGGTAGCGTTTTTACTCAGCCCTCGCTCGTCTGGTATCAACGCGCAGGGCCTGGTCATCGATGCGGGCATGGGCATCAACTACTTTGATGATGCGCTGGTACGCGATCGTACAGAACGTACGTCCGGCTGAACGCTGAAGAAGTCTCTGAGGGGCGCCGGGGTCCTGGACTGTGTCCCATGGCATGGGGGGGGGCGGCGGGTTCCGACGCCGATAGGATTGGCTGAAGCCAGGCGTATTCCCGGGAAAAGCCTGCGAAAACTGCCTGAACGCCCGTGGGCACGGGGGTTGAGGCATTCCCGTAACAGAGATTCAGAGGTTACAACCGGGGAAACTGGCCCCTCGCTTTCTGGATGAGCGAACATAGGGAGTAGAATATAGCCGTGGGACACGGCTGTTGACAGGCAAACGTCTCAGCGGATGTGTTCGGTTTGCGGCCCGGTGCTGGTTCCAGACGATCAGCCTAATCAGAAATACAGGAGTCGCGATCGATGCGGCATGAACAACTCAAATCGGCCACCCTGCGGTCGGCGGGCAGACGGTTGGGAATGTCCACCGCGATGCTGATTCTGGGCACTGTGATGTGGATGGCTGCAATTGCGATGCTGGGATTCGTTCTGTGGCGTCGCCAGCAACCCCTGCCACAGTCGCCGGATGCTGTAGCTGATCAGCAGGAGCCAGCAGAGCAGGCCGAACCGATTCAGGCCACGACAAAGACAGTGAGGATCGGATTTCCTACCCGCGAACTTCCAGCGTTTGAGTTCCCTGAATGCATGGGTGGCACGGTCAGTCGGGACAGCCTGAAAGGCAAACGCTGGCTGGCTAGTTTTTTCTTCACTCGCTGCAACGGACCCTGTCCGCTGTTGATTCGGGACATTTCAGAATTGCATCGCCGGGTCGCGAAAACGAACCCGGATTTTCTGTTTGTGACATTCACCGTCGATTCCAGCTTTGACAGTGTTGAAGTCCTGAAGAAGTACTCGGACACATTTCTGGCAGATCATGATCGCTGGAAGTTCCTGACCGGTGACGAGCTGCAGATTCACGACCTGATTCGTCGCGGTTTTTCCCAGTATGTTCAACCCAACCTTGGGGACATGCGCAAGCCCGGATTTGAAGTCGCTCACTCCAATCGGTCTGTGCTTGTGAACGAAGACGGCATTCCGGTGGCCACGTACCTGATGACGGTCCCGGAAGACGTCGTACGTCTCAGACGGGTGATCGAAGGGAAAACAGAATTTCCTCAGCCGGGACCAGCTCTGACCGTAGAACCTACCGGCGAAAATCCGCAGGTGCCACTGAACCTTCTGCCTGTTCCAACAAAGCCGGAAGGTGAAAACGACGGTGCACCGGACGCGGCCACCAGTACCCCGTCTGACGAACAAGCCGTGAATGAAAACCCGGCCTCGGCGTCTGACTCTGCTGGAGGATCCGCTGCGGATCCAGCAGCGACTCGGGAGCCTGAGAAAAGCGGCTCAATCGATCAGCCGCCGGCTGAAACTGACGGGACTGGTGAAGGTCCCCAAGCCGCTTGGGAAGGTGTGTCGCCGCCATGGCAACTGGACTTAGCGCGAACGGGTTCGACCGTCGACAAACCAGGCTCCCTGACGTGGCGTCGCGCGGGCAGGTGGAGTCCGGCGGTGCTGCCGGCGGACGAGCAGAGTGGGACCTCTGAGACAACACCAGCTTCAAAGCAGGATCCGAACGCGGCTCAGGCAACTGAGGGAGCAGTGATTTCGGCGGCTGAGAAGAACCGCAGTATTGACGAAGCTCTGCCGCAGTGGGTAAGTA
The DNA here is from genome assembly GCA_903924405.1 of uncultured Planctomycetaceae bacterium. Taxonomy (GTDB): domain Bacteria; phylum Planctomycetota; class Planctomycetia; order Planctomycetales; family Planctomycetaceae; genus SXXK01. The sequence goes on from CAIYBH010000043.1 coordinate 8,804, forward strand.
TCCTGCCGAGCATCAACGCCACTTTGAACGGGCTATGCACCCTGCTGCTGATTGCGGGCTACCTTGCGATCCGGCGATCTCAGCGCGTGCAGCACCGCAACCTGATGATTAGTGCCTTTGGTGTATCAGTTGTGTTTTTAGCCTGCTATGTGACTTACCACGAGGCTTTGTATCAGTTCACGGGCGAACGTGGGCGCGCATTTGTGGGTTCTGATCTGGCACGATTTCTGTATCTCGGGATCCTGATCCCGCACGTTATTCTGGCTGCGGCGGTACCGGTGCTGGCGCTGCGGGTCTTCTGGCTGGCATGGCGGCAACAATGGGTACGGCATCGGCGACTGGCCCGAATCACTTTACCGATCTGGCTGTTTGTGTCGATCACTGGTGTATTGATTTACGGGATGCTGTATCATTGGCCGTGGAGAACGATGGAGCCCACCCCGGTGATTCCCGGCAGCACGATTTAGTGCTGAACAGTGGTTTATGGGGCTCCTTGCCCCCGCAGCGTGGCTGGACGGCGTCTCAAGTCTCCAGCTCAGGAAAATTGGTGACAAATCCTCGCAAAATCCGGTAAACTGCCGGTACAGTTGCCGTGCAGAGCGGTACTGGAACAAAGACTTGTGAATTGACTGTGAGAGACTGCCATGGGGAAGTTAATTCGGCGAAGTTTGCTGTCAGCGGGGCTCTGTTTGGCACTGGGCATTGTACCGGGGGCGGACCAGGCGGTTCAGGCCTGTCCGGGCTGTAAGACAGCGAACGAGACGGAAAGTTTGCGTCCCAGAGCGTACATGCTGAGTATTTTGTTCATGCTGGGCATGCCGGCGACGGTATTTGCCGGGTTTGGGGTCGCATTTTACCGCATGTCGCGGAAATCGATGCTGGACCAGGCCACACTGGACGCCTACCTGCAGCAGCAGGCAGAAAATCAGCGTGGTGACGTCGGTCCACAGGCCCGTGACTAAGTGATAAAGACCGGAAAATCCCTGCAAGTGGCCCTTGTTCCTGAAAACAACAGGCGTCTGGACTTGCAACCTCAGAATCAAGCTGCATACTTCGCGTCTCGATCGCCGACAACCAAGGCGGCCGAAGTATCCGGGCGATTAACTCAGTTGGCTAGAGTGCATCCCTTACAAGGATGAAGTCGGGGGTTCGAGTCCCTCATCGCCCACTCCCGCAGTCCGCAGACTCGCGAAAATCTCAGCAGACCCACGAAAAACACTCGTTTTTTCGTGGGTTTGTTTTTTTGGTTTCGCCCCAGTTTCTCTCGTCTGCGGGTCTCCTTTCGTCTCGTCGGCTTCCGCACGGTCCCAACTGTGGCACCGTCAGTTGTTCGCTGAAAGTGTCGATGCCGCAGCTGCCGAGCGTGCTTTGCTGCCACCGGCTGAAAATCCCTCTTTGCATCGGAGATTGTCAGGGGCCCTGCTGACAGGTTGGCCACATTAGGCCTCTCCACTCTGAAGTCTGCGCGGGCTCGGTGGTTTCAGCCTGGTGTTGCGGACTTGCCAGTCTCAGCACGTGCTTTCTGCTCTATGGAAGCTGCCCGCTCTCTGGCTGTGTGGGCGATGTGTCAATTGATCAGTTGGCAACATCTTCGGTTTGGTCGTGACCCTCAGGAGATGGGGCAGGGCGGATTGCGGAAGCTTGGGGGGGGAGCGGGGGGTTATCTTTGCATATGCGTAGGCACCCAATCCCGCGAGAAAAGCCAGAAGCACGTAGGGACTCAGGAGCTTGAACCATACTCTTCATAGTCCAATGCCTGTACGTTACACTACGTGTTTTCCCCTGCTGCACTGGCTCGCGGAAAGTATTGGACATTCTTGAATCACGTTGGGGGGAGCAGGGCCCATGTTGATACGAGACGTCCGCGCATGAGGACACTATGCCGGAATCAGAATCCGCCCGACTTCGCCGTGCTTTGCGGATCATTCTGCTGTTATCTCAGCAGAAGCGGGGGCTTTCGGTTTATGAGATTGCCGAACGTGAAGAGCTCAATGTGAAGACCATCCGTCGCGACATTGAACTGTTGCGGCAGGAGGGGCTGCCAATCGAAGGCACTGTGGTCGAGCGTGGTCGGAAGCTCTGGAGGATTTCCGCGAACATGGACCGGATTTCCTTTGACTATCACGAGCTGCTGTCGCTGTTTCTGGGGCGACGACTGCTGGAACCCTTTGCGGGGACACCTCTGTTTGAAGGCATTCATTCACTGTTTCGAAAGCTGGAAACGCTGTTGTTCAGCGAATCAAAACGATTGCAGGAAAGCCTGACGGATGGCTTTCACCTGACGAGCAATGGTGCCAGTGACTATTCCGGACGATCGCAGCTGATTTCGGTCGTTCTGGATGCTGTTCAGCAACGCTGTGTTCTGAGCATGACGTATCAGAAGAACAACGCACCGCGTCCTTCGATCTATCGGATTCAGCCCTACAGTCTGGTCTACCATCGGGGGTCGTTGTACATCATCGCATTCAGCATGGCTGCTCAGGAAATGCGGCACTTCAAGCTGGATCGTGTGCTGAAGATGGAATGTCTGGAGGAACGCTTTGATCTGCCGAAATCGTTTGACGTACGGACCTGGCTCGAAAAATCCTTTGGCATTTTCAGTCCGTCGGGACGCAGCTATTTCATTCGGATTCGGTTTGCGGCGCAGGTGGCCGGCACCGTGCGTGAGTCGCAATGGCATCGGAGTCAGCAGTTGGTTGAGACTGCTGACGGCAGCGTACTGCTGACGCTGACGCTGGAGAATCTGGAAGAAATCAAGAGTTGGGTGATGGGCTTCGGGTCGATGGCAAGAGTGCTGGAGCCGCCGGAACTGGTCCAGGCAATTCGGGACGATCTGCGTCTCATGGCAGCGTCGTACGATGGGGAGAACACGAAGTGAGCCTGCCGCGGTGGTGATTGTTTGAGGCTGCAAACCCCTCAAGGGCTGTTGTCTGAGCAGGAGGCGGCAGGTGGGATGACGAAACGTCGGCGCTCGAGGCGATTTTTTATTCAACGCAGAGACCACAGAGGACACAGAGTTCCAAGGCAAAACGCAGGGACGTCAGCACCATTGGTGAGCGGATTGGTGATGAAAGTGCTGCGTGCGTCTTCGTGCTGTTCTACTTCTGTTTTGCCATTCCGGGCGGCAGGTGGGACGGGGGCGGTCTGAAAGATCACGAACGATGATTGCTGTGGCGTTGTTTGAGCAACGCAGGCGGGGAGTGCATTCAGTTTGCGGTGTGAGTCCGCATCATCTGTTCAACCAGGTTTGCCCGACAGTGAAGGGGGCTTTTAAGCGAGCTTCGCGCCGGGAAATTTGCCCTGAGACAGATATCGGGACCGCGGATTCCGAGAATTCCGGAAAACTGAGCGTCGGCAGCAACAGCCTGGACAGACGGGTGTCCAGGCACTGTGTGTAACCTTTGACAGTTGCCATGCGGCGTATGCCCATATCCGTGAGCATGCCAGGCAATTCGAAGTGTGCCCAAATCAGGAAACAGACAGGAAGAGCGAGGTCTCAATGCCCCAGCGGACTCCCGGAACAGCAAGTCTGGTCGTTGATACAGATTCAGGCTATCGAGCGTGGTGTCGTGCCAACATGCAGCGGACGCAGAGTGATCGGCGTCGGGATCCGTTTGCGCAGGACTACAATATGGAGCTGAGGCGTTGGGAGTCTGTCGTGCAGCAGCTCCTGGGGGCCGTTGTGGAAAACTCTGTGGACGAACGGATCCTCGTTTCCAGGCAGCCTGACAGCAGAGGGCGAGCAGTTCTGCGTTACCATGAGCTCGATTTTGTTGCGGGCTCAGTTTTTGCGCCGCGGTTATTTGCAGAGATCAAGTTGCGCGAGCGGAAGGTCAATGCAAAAACGGGTTGGTCACAACTGGAAAGATCGTTACGAATCGCAAGGACTGAATGGCCGGACCTGCGGGGGATCTGTCTGAATATCGCGATGGGTGAATTGTTAGGGACGGAGCTCGAAAGCAACTGTCCCATGACGGACGTTACCGATCTTGCGGCGGTGATTGAAGACGTGAGTCAGCGTGATGGGGGGACGATCTGGATTCAAGGTCGCGATCTTGCCACATTTGCAGTGCAACGTGGCGTGTTGAATTCTGAGGATGTGCGGCGTTTGCCCGACTTGCATCAGGCGATGCGGAATCCGCTGAGTATTCTGCAGAGTCAGGAGGGGGCTAAGCGTGCAATGACCGGTCCCGGGTTGTTTGAATGCTTTCGTCCAAGGCGATGAGATCCACGAGGCTTTCAGATCGCAGCCAGGCTGTGGCCGAGTTTCCCGCAATGTGATGTGGACGCCGCTGCACCTGCGGACCGGGCGTGCTGGGGTTGCCCCAGCGAAAGCGTGACACAGCAGAGAAGGGGTGAGTGTCGGCTGGAGCTGATGCAATTCATCGAAACAGCGAGGCGAGATAGAAGTCATCACGGAACAGGACTTCGTGTGACTGAAACCCGAATTGGGTGGCCAGTTCCACACGTCTCGATTCTGTCAGGGGGAAATCAGACGTCTGCATGTGAGCGATGACTTCGGACACTTCCGCTTCTGTGAGATTGCTCCATGTGGGCAGTGCTGTTGTATGAAATCGGTGCAGCCAATCCTGCCGCGACTCACCTTCTGACAAATACAGATCGATCCAGCAGAAGGCACGTGGTTGTGGAACGCAGGCCAGATCAGCAAGTGTTTGTTGCAACTGCGACTCACTAAGGTGATGCAGGGCATAGCTGGCCAGCAGCAGGTTAGGCGGCGTGGACCGTCCCACGAGCCACTGTTCCGCCAGTTGATGCGTGACGATGGTCAGATGACCTTCAGTGAACTGTATAGTGGTCTGACCGGGAAATAATTGAGGTGCGGAATCGAGGGCAGCGCGGGAAAGATCGACGCCGTGCCACCATTCACAGTGACAGTTGCATAGTGCCATCGCTGCCAATTGACCATCACCGCAGCCGAGATCCAGAACGCGGCATGGTGCGTTCAGGGACTCAGCTGCCTTCGTGACAGCGAGTGCCATCTGTTGATGTCGCATGTGATTGCCGAGGATAATACGGTCGTAGAGTCCCCAGTGACGAAAGAGTTCCACACTGGTATCACGGGAAGAATTCATTCGTGAACGGCTCCGGCTGAGACTCTGATGATCGGTGATGACTCGGAGGCCGGAAGCGTATCGTTTCGCGTGCTGCATCGCCATGAGATACTGGCGAAATGATTTTGTCGCGACGGGTTTGAATGGTGCAGACCAGACATGTGCCGTTCGGTGACATCGGCCCCCGGAACGGCCAGTTGCGCCAGAGAGGCTTGTGTGCATTCGGGAATCTGGTCTGATCCGGACCATCGGAGTGGTGGACAGAGCGGCCAGTTGCTGCAGATTGCGCAGGTGGTTGTGGGCGTACTGCGTATCCACTTCGAACAGGCCCCGCAAATCTCATTCACGTAAAGTCTCTCATGGCCTTGAATGCCGTTGATTGGGACAGTGGAAAGCCATTTGGCGAGGGAGATCTCGGAGCTGCTCGGCGAGTGCTCGCAGTTAATTTCGCTGGAACATGGCAGAATGGAATGTTCTCGACGGAGAGTTCTATTCCGACCGGAAGGGGGATAAACTGCAGGTTGGTGTGACAAATCGTTGGAACGGTTACGCTGTTTTTGACGATCCCTGAGATAATCGGGATCGCATGATGGAAGCAACGAAGTTGACGGTCAGCGGTGATATTTCTGCGGTGTGACGTATTGGGCAGAGGAATCGGATGAATCCCATCAATTTTGCACTCCGACGTCCGCGGACGGTGATGGTGCTGCTCATTACGGTCGTGCTGATCGGGCTCAGTGTGATTCGTCCCGTGAGTGTGGATGCGTGGTTGCGAGATCGCGGTGTGGACTTGCCGCTGAAACGCATGGCTGTCGATATTTTTCCTGCGCTGAATCTGCCGGTGATTTATGTGTGCCAGCCTTATGGCGGTATGGATCCTGCGCAGATGGAAGCGTGCTCCAATTAGATGCGCCATCGCCTACCTTAATCCTATCCAGTGTGGTGTC
>CAIYBH010000044.1 GCA_903924405.1 uncultured Planctomycetaceae bacterium
CATGCGAAAACGCAAGTGGTATTGTGCAATTGGCAGGAAAAACTGAATGTTCACCGGCATTAAGACCATCGGCCAGCGAGCCGCCATCCTGATGTCACTCACCGCCAGCGGCAAGTCCAATCTTGTGGAACCCTGAGCCTGGCTCAGGGCCGTACTGGTCAAGCCGCCCCGGGCAAGGTCTTTCGAATCGCCTCCGCCTCCCGGGGGACTGCTCTCTCAACCCGCGCACCCTCGAACATTACCGACCACTGACCACCGACCACCGAAAACCGAAAACTGAAAACTGAAAACTGAAAACTGAAAACCCCATTGACAACGCATCGCACCGAGTGCGCATACTGTTGACCACACTACGCTGTCATACCACGATCACTGACTGCGCCGTCACGATGCGGCCCCCGTCAGCGGAGCTCCGAAAACAAAATAAGCTCACGAGTTTGCACCCGTGAGCTTACGTTTTGTCGTTACCATGAAACCGGAAGAAGTTGCTCCTGTCAGTCCCCGAGGCAACGTTCGCCATACTGTTTACGCCGTGATCTGCTCATCCGTCTCCGGTACGGCGTCGTTGTCTGCATCAAACCACTCGTCTTTGAAGACAATCCGCTTCTTGTGTTTCATTGCCAGATTGGCGGTGAGAGCCATGATGGCATCGGCCATGGCGACGCGACCGTTGCAGCGCAGATCCTTCCAGCTTCGGCCATTACGAATACAGAAGCAGAAGTGCTCCATTTCTTCCCGGTAGCCACGACTGACTTTGTCGCCCATCGCTCCCTTTGTCATCGCACCAGCGGCTGATGGGGCTGAGGTATTGTAGCTGTCGAGCACCGGACCACCGCCGCCTGAACTGTCGAGTACCCACAAACGCTGTTCGAGGCCGCCACCACTTGAAGCGCTTTGCTCCTTGTAGAGCAATGCTTCCTTTTCTTCCTTCATGATCAGCGTCCCGCGGCTGCCGAATACCGTTTCTCCGTAGAACTCCTGACGATTGGTATTGATCGACGAGTAGGTGACAATGGCGACGTCGTCCTGATCTTCGGAGAAATGCCGTCCAGGAAACTCAAATGTGACATAGATATGATCCGCGATATCGCGGTCGTCGTCCCAGTTTTCTTTGGGACCGACACCTTTGACGCCGTAGAAATTGCGTCCGCCGTAACCCTGCACGGCAAGCGGATGCACCTTGCCCAGGAAGATACTGCTGGCGTCCATCTGGTGACTTCCCAGTTCGGCCATGAGGCCTCCACCGGTTTTGTTGTACAACCGCCAGTCCACCAACTGACGAGCGCTGTCATAGCCGAGCTCTTTCAGACGCCCGGACTTCTCCAGTCCCAGCAGATGTTCCTTATCCTTCTTTGCTTCCGCGCCGCGATCCCATTTCTTCCAGCTGTCGCTGCCGGGGAAACTGTTGTTGCGATGCCACTGCGCCCGAATGAACTTGATGTCACCCAACAGGCCCTTCTGAATCAGGTCGTTCGCGTTGTCGTAGAGCACGCTGTAGTGCCGCTGATGCCCTACCGCCAGCAACAAGCCCTTCTGTTCGGCCTTCCGAATCATCTGCTTGCACTCGGTCACATTATGAGCCATCAGCTTTTCTGTTAAGACGTGCAGCCCCGCCTCGAGACAGGCCAATGCGATCGGTGCGTGCTGGCTGAGCGGAACGGCGATGACCACCATTTCCAGGCCCAGAGCATCCTTGTCCTTCAGCAGTTCAAGGTGATCGGGATAGACCTTGATCTCACTGGCCTTCGCCTGGCCCAGTTTTTTGTTGAGCCCGATCCGCACTTCGGGGTGGCTGCCTTTGAACGTGCGGTCAATGTTCGCAGGGCGAGGATCTGCGACGGCGACAATCTCCATGAAGTCCGCCGGGTGTTCAGTGATCAGCACATTCGCTTCGTCACCACAACCGATGAATGCGGTCCGGACCGGCGAGCCATTGAGTTTTTCGTAGTTGAAGTACAGAGCCCCCAACCCGACTCCGCCCACAGCGGCCGTTTTCAGCACGTCGCGACGTGTAAAGCCCACAGCTTCGTGAAAGTTGTCTTTTCCGATTTCCGTCTGTTCCGGCGTGATGTCCATGAGATTACTCCGCAGAAAAACACATCTCCGGGCTGTGGCACCCGGTCACTGATAACACTGTAAAAACGTCAGAATACCAAAATGATCGCAAATCGCTGTCTGAACAGACATCTCTGAGCAGCACTTGCGGGAACAGGACTGCCCCAACTCTTCTGATCTAAACGTCCCGCATCCCGTCAGAAAACCGTACACAAGCCTCGCAAACCAGTCTACAGGAAATCACTCAGGCAGCCTTTGCCTTTTTGCGAAACGAGAGGGAGGGTAAGAGGCAGTCGAGGCCAAACCATTTTCCTGTTGGAATAAACGCGAGGGCCAACAGGGCCATCACTTCAATCAGGTTCTTGTTCACGATGAAGCTGTGTTCCGGGCCCGGTGTCTCCGGTACGCCCGGCAACGGCGGCATCGCCATGTAAAACCCAAAGAGCATGAAGGCTGCCGACAAGGCCGCAAAACGGGTGAGCAGACCAAAGATCAGCAGGCAGCCAAGCCCGGTCAGGCCGGCAATTGTTAACAGGTCGGCAATCCTGAGAACGGACAGCGGCTGAGGCACTGGTCCCCGCCGAATCTGATCCACTGACAGCAGTTGAGTCGCTTCGTCCTGCAGCTCTTTGTCGAGTGCGATGACAGGCCCGGAGAGTTCCGTACCCTTTTCACGTGTGTCCGACCATGTGCGATTCAGATGATCCAGTTGGTAAGGTAGATCGGCTGAAGCCAGTTTCTCTTCATAACGTGTCAGCATCTCGTTGTACAACTGGATCTGGCTGATACGACCATCCACGAGACCCGCGTTGTCCGGATTACCCTGCAGGTGCGCCAGCAGTTTTTCCTTGTACGACAATTTGCCTGCTCGAGTCCATGCGGCAGTGAGTGCCGCGCGGTACGCGTCATACTCCGGCCCCGTCAACCCTTCCACCTGGGCTTCCAGAGCCTGTTTTTCCGACGCCAGCAGGTGCCGTTTGCCGTCGATCAGCAGCAGTTTCTGGCTGGGATCGAAGCTGATCGTCTTACTCAGGTTCAGCGCATCAAAGTTGACTTCGGGAGGAAGGCTTTCAAGAGTCGCAGCGAAAGAGGGGACTCCATCAATCAGTCGGTTCACTGCTGCTAACTGGCCTTCACTGAGCCAGTAGTGGGAGGCGAATCGCTGCTTCCAGTTGTCCCAGCGTTTTGCCACCAGTTCCGCGTCCAGCCATTGCGTGCCGTCCGGGTCACCCGTCATGGACCGAAATACCTGACGCATCGGGCCCTGAGCATTCCTGAGATAGCCTTCTGAAGTCCATGGGTAGGGTGTTGACAGTGTGTTGATCTTCCACAATCCCTCGTACAACAACTGCCACCCCAGCCCCAGCCGTAAGACGACCAGAAACAGGATTGCGGACCGTGAATATCGTTGAATCTCAGCCACAGGCTACGCACTCCGGGTGGTCTTATGCCAACAACCGGTTTGATAACCGGTCGCGAAAACGTGGAACTTTTCTTTTGAACGAAACAGAAGAATACAGCGGATCAGAAAAAACAACACTCAGCCCGGGATTTCCAGCGGGGGATCGACAAAGATTTCTGAAACCGCCGCCTCAGCCATCCCCGTCCAACCCGCAGTCCCACATTCAAATTGTTCGCATTTGCGAATGCTCAATCCCCCGCTACGTGTTTGATGGTGACGAGCCCGTGGCCCCTCTGCAAACGGCGATCGCCACGACTGTCGAAGATTGCCCCGTGCTGCCTTACGAAAACCGGAGTAATCTGCAAATCATCGGCCTGACAGCCAGATCCCCCACGAGGACTTTGCGGGAATTCAGCAACTGATTGCCGCTTAGTCCCATTGAACCTGATCCTCATCCCACCAGATTTGTTCCTCCGGAATACCAATGATCACAGGTCTTATTCGGACACCTCGCTCTGGCTGAGGGATCAGAATCAGCCCAATGTCCGGCATCTCGCGACAACATTCAACTGCCTTTTCGACTCCCATCGCAAAAAACGCGGTGGAAAGCCCATCCGCAACGGCAGCCGATGGCGCCAAAACGGTCACCGACAGCATTCCCTCGACCGGCCAGCCAGTGAATGGGTTCAGGATATGCCCGTATCGTCGACCCTGAAAACGGAAGAACTGGATGTTTGAGCCGCTGGTCCCCATCGCTTGATTCTTCAGTAGAATCGTTGCCAGTCGCTTTTCCGTAAACAATGGATTTCCCAAGCCCACGGGCCAGCCGGCATGGGAATTGTGCCCCCCCTGTGCGATCAGGCTGCTGTGGCCACCGTGCATCAGGAAATCCTGCGGTGACGATGCCTGAGCACGTAACCAGCCGACCGCCTCATCCAGCGCAAAGCCCTTGCCAAATGCCCCCGGATCCAGCCATACGCCTTCTTTGAGGAAGGCCACAGCTGGGGGATCCCGAGTGATCCGCACGTGCTGAAATCCGGACCGCGGGAGCCGCTCAGCGATTTCCGATTCCGTGGGAATTCGGCTTTCCCTGCGGCAGGTGCGCCAGAGCTGGGTCAACGCTCCAGTGGCTGGATCGAACCCTCCACCCGTTTGCCGAAACAAAGTCTCTGCCAGATCCATGAACCTAAAAAATTCATCACGCAGCGGAGTGGGTTGATCAGGCGAAGAGCGATTCACAAGCGACAGGTCGCTGGATTCCCGATAGGGGCTCATCCAATCTTCGATTGCGGAAACCACTTCGAGAGCCTGCCCGGCGGATTCGATGTACTCGGTGCAACCGGGATTCAGAATCACGGAAAAATCGCAGGCCATGGCTCGACACGTCAACCGCAGAGTACTGCCACCGGCGGGCACAGCCGTTCGCACAACCTCCGAAATCCGGGAGGTCTGAGGTGTGCGAAGGGAGCGCAAACCTGCCATCAAATCGCGGCGTGAGTGTTTTGCGGGGTCATTGGACATGTGGGACCGCTGTAAAGAATTTGCTGAAGAAGTCACCGGCTGCTACGGACTGGAGGGTGCGGTTGCGGGAAAAAATCGCTATTCTTTCCAATACAATCCAGAAAATGGTCGTAAGCATTCAGGAAAAAGTCCACTACTCCGCGGAATTCGACAGGGGGCACTGGGATTGGGCGATCGGGCGGGACGACAACGATTCTGTGGTGGAGAGGCAGAAGCCTGCGGCCATCGAGGAGTCCCATCGTTGTCTTCGCTGCTACGCTGCATCAGTCAACAGGCAGATTCGTCCAGGCTTGTGTCTGACCATTGACTCTTAAGTGGCCAAAGTGCAGGTCGCACGTTCGGGCCAATGGTTCATTGTGAGGCAGGTTTCCAGAGTTTTTCTGCGATTTTTCAGGTCGTCGACCAGTTGAATCCAGTTCTGTATCGATGAACATTCCAAAGGCTTTCTCTCAAGTCGCTGCGAAGGCGACCTTCGGGAGCAGGCCCCTTGAAATTCCCAGCAAATCAGCGTTCTACCCAAGCAGACTATGTCAGCATCACCAAAACCCTCGCGTCCACCAGTTTCACGAGTTTCCACCGGCATGCCATGGTGGCTGTGGGTCGGCCTTGCCGTGTTCGGGGTGTCACTTGTACTCAGCCTTGGGGCTCGGCTGATTCCGGTCGATGCCGACTTGTTGTTTTCAGAGGCTTCAGCTGCGGCGGAAAAATCCGACCTCCCCACACTGCAGGACCGTCTGGAAAAACTAAAAAAAGTGCCGGGACGGGACATGCAGGTGAAGTATCTCGAGGGCATTGTCTACCTCGGTAGTTCCAAGCCGCTCAAGGCAATCCCGTTACTCAAGCAGGCCGCCGAAGACCAGCAACTGCGAGTAAAATCGTTGCTCAGCCTTGGACGTGCCTACGGCACATCAGGACAACTGGTCAAGGCCGCTGAAGTGCTGAACAGCATCGTGGATGACCCGGACAGCGGAAATGTCGCGAGGCTGACACTGGCCGGCATGTTGAACACGGTTCAGGCATTCGAGCCGGCGTTGATGCACCTGAATGCTCTGGAAAAGCAGAAATACGCCCTTGGAAAAGTCCTGTACGAGCGAGGTGAAATTCAGTTTGACCTTGGACGGATTAACGAGGCGGCTGCGGACTACGCGGCGGCGATTGAAGCTGACGAAGCCGACCCGACCAACGCCCTCAAAGCCGTGCGGTTGCTGCGTTGCCGCGTGGCTTCCTCCGATTTTAAGGGCATCGACAAGTACGCAGAGCTGCTCGATAACCCGATTGCACAGAATCATTTCCGTGGTGAGCGATTGCTGGCCGAGGGCAAACTGAAAGAGGCCATTACAGCACTCGATATGGCTCGCCGCGAAGCCCCCACCAATGCACAACTTTCCGTGACCTACGGAAAAGTCATGCTGGCCCACAATACGGCCGAGAATGCCAGACAGGCACTCCCGGAAGTGTATGCCGCCTGCGTGAACTTCCCGAGAAATCGCGAGTATATGCAGGTGTTGCAGAAATTGGCCGTAATGGCTGAAAACCCCGAATTGGCGACCAAAGCTCAGCAGAACGTTGAGCAATTGCAGACGCTGTACGAGGCGATGCGGGAGCAGATGAAAGTTGTCGGGGCTAACTTCGAAGACTTTGAGGGGCGAATGAAACTCGCCGACATGGCCATGGAATGTGGTGAAGGGGAATTCGCCGAACGAGTTTTCCGGGGACTTTTCATTTTCTTCCCGGACAAGGAAACTGTCGTAAGAGCTCGCCACAGCCTGAGCGACAAACCACTGCCATTCCTGGTGGATCTGGGTGCACCAGTGCCCCCTCTCAACCCGCCAAGTGCCGCGACAGCAAATCCGAATCAGCCCCCGGCGGCGAACGCGACTCCGGTCCCTCTGTAAAACAGCGTCGGCAGGCAACTCTGACAACGGAGTTGCCACGTCGTGCTCAAGCCACTAAGTCTTGCTAATGTTGGCGGGCCATGCGACTCGGTGCGATTCCGCGTGTTGCCGGAAGGCTCCGTCGTCAGGCGGCGTTGAACTGCGACTCATCCCCCAAAGCTCCTCGAAACGCGATCTCGCGTGATCGACGATGTCGCGATTGCCCCTCGAAGAAGGCGGGGACTTGTCGACGCGGACACAAGCCGAACGCCGATGGCCGTAACTGACGGGTTGTGGCGACGCGGGGCACAACCTGTGCCCCACGGCAAACATCGATGGTCAGTTGCATTCGGCCGGCTGCTGCAGACCGGCAAATTGCCGTAGCCATACTCGTTCGGTTCCAGCATCGGATGCCGCTTGCTGGGCGAGTTGCCGGGCTGTCGATCGCAGCAAATCTGCGGCCTGATACGCCTTCCACGCAGCGATGAACCGGTCCTGATGCAGCTCAAGAATGCACCGCGTCAAAAGAATCGGTCGCAGCGTATCCGGGCCGTCGGAGACCTGACTTTCGGACTCCCCACAATTGAGCGCCTGCCACGCCGCCTGCACGGCCCCGTTATGGGAATACAGGATGGATTGAAGCAGGAGCTGACTGCAGTGCAGGGCACGGCCGTGCTTGTCGGCAGGTATGCCCGGCCTGCCACCTCCGAACGCATTGGCGAGCGACATGGACCTTTTGAGGAACATTTGGGCGTCGTGCGGATCGCCACGGAGAAAGGCAAGTCTTGCCAGGAACTGCCATGGTTCAGGTTGCCTGAGAAACGAGGCGTTCGGAGACGATGACAGCCGTTGCAGCAGTTTCTGAGCGAGTCGATCTGCCGCGGAGACGTTGTCCTGCCGCAGACAAATATCCGCCTGAAGCAAGGCAGATTGAGCTGCCGCCACGGGTCGGCCCAATGGCAAAGCGGCGTTGACCACGACGGAAGTGGACAGCATGGGCAATTCGCGAACGACGCGTTTGGCCAACAGGGATAAACAATGCCCGAGGCCGCTGACAATTGCGGGCGACAACGTAGTGGGAGGATACATGGAGACGTCCTGGCAGAACCACCGGAGAAGACTTCCGATTGCAAAACTAGCCGACGTGCTCTGAATTCACCGCGAGAGAGAGGACGGGAACGATACAGGGTCACATTGCCCGGATCAAGTGAATGACAACGATCCTGCGGGATTTACGGAATCCGTCAATGGAATCGAACGTAACGATTCTTCTTTCGTGACACCACGGGATGTGGCCTCGCACACATTCCGTCCCCGCCACGGCCCAACATTACCAAACGAGGGACACACCACCAGACCGGGGACACACCACCAGACCGGGGACACACCACCAGACCGGGGACACACCAGCAGACCGGGGACACACCACCAGACCGGGGACACACCAGCAGACCGGGGACACACCAGCAGACCGGGGACACACCAGCTGACCGGCGACACACCAGCAGACCGGGGACACACCAGCAGACCGGGGACACACCAGCAGACCGGGGAC
>CAIYBH010000045.1 GCA_903924405.1 uncultured Planctomycetaceae bacterium
ATTTCACGCCCAGCCACGGGCGTGGTGCGCAATGCAGGTTAGGGAGTTCGTACCATGGCGCGGGCGAATCGGCGGGATGTTTTGGTGGATCTGGACGTTCCGGTTGTCCGCTGCATCAGTCGCTGCGTGCGCCGCGCGTTTCTGTGTGGCGACGACCAACTCACTGGTAAGAACGGAAACGGAGCCATCCATCCATCGAGTAAAACGGGAAAACGGTGCCATCCATCCATCGAGTGGCGCCGTAGGTGTTTCAGCAATCTGGTCTTGCGCCAGTGCCATGCACGCAAATTTCTGTGATCTACGCGAACACTCTGCGTGAGGCGTTGATGCTGATAGCTCGGTTGTGACCTTTCGTCTCCGCATTCGTCGCCATCGACTTCGGACGGCCCACGCTGGAGCGGAACCATTTATGAAAGTGCGTGACACACTCCACCCACAGCTCCGCGGAAATCTCCAGTCGCTCAAACACAGGGGCTAGTTCCGCGGGTGTCGCTCCCCGTTTTCCAGTGCGGACTTGCCGAGCTGTCCAGTCCAGCAATTGCAGGTATTCGCCAAGGCCAAGCGACAGGCAGCCTTTATTCGAGGCACGTCGTTCCGTCTGCTTTGCTCGTACCGCCTGACGCTTTGGCTGCAGCGGAATCGGTGCCAACCAACCCGCGTGAGCCCCATGTTCGACGGCGGCGTCGAAGGAATTTCGTTCCGCGGGCGGCAGTGATTCCGGTACCGCAAGCACCGGCATTACGGCCACCGACGAAGTAGACGCTGCCGTAGTTGGCGTGGTGTTTTCCGCACACTGCCCACTTGTATCTGCACACTGTTCCTTCGCCTGCTTCAGGTCTTCAATACGATCCTGAACACTTGTGAAATGACTGCTTTCCAGAGTCTTCGCCAAGCCGGCGCGAATCGGGTTCAGGTCCACGTACTGCAGGCATGCGAGTATGGCGGCTTCGTCCAGTAACACCTGCGCTTTGAAGCGGCCTTCCCAGAATCGACCGGTGCACTTGTCCTCCCTGTTCGATTCTTTCGCAATGCGTTCCGAAAGGAACCGCATGAACCACGAAATGCTGGACAGACGCCGCCGCTTTTCCTTCAGCGACTTACGATCGGAACGGATGGCTTTCAGCTCCTCTTCAGTGGGTTCCGCGGGGCTGCCGTGTTCGTTTTTTCGAAGCGGGCAGAGCATCCACCACTTGCGTGCGACCTCGGCGTCCGACCACGCGGCCACGACATCCGGCCGGTTCCGCAGAACCCCGTGAAAATGGTTACTCATGACGGCATAGCCGAGAATTTCGATGCCCATGATGCCGGCGAGAAATTCCAGACGTTTACGGATCAATCCGCGACGGTGATCGTAGTTTTTGCCGGAAAGGTCGTCATTGCCGCAGAGAAATGCACGGCGAACACAGCGATTGACGCAGTGCACCACTTGAATGTCCTGATCCGCCAACACATCCCGCCGATTTGTCCGAGCCATGATTACGTCCCCCCCGCCTGATGCTGCCGTGGATGGTGCTAACCGCAGGAAAACAGTACCCCGACTTACCGATGGTGTCAAATGACAGATGGATGGCCCCAAGTGGATGGCCGTGGCGGGATAAGGGTGCCGTGTGAGTCTGTATTACAAAAAATTCAGCATGCCCCGATCAATTGCCCTCAATCTTTTTCAGCAGCGCCTGCATTTCCTGCACGCGGCTGACGTTTGATTTCGCCAGGTTCTGTGTTTCTCCCGGATCAGTTG
>CAIYBH010000046.1 GCA_903924405.1 uncultured Planctomycetaceae bacterium
ATTCACACGGCCGCGAAGAACTGGGCTGACAGGCTTCACCAGAGCTCCCTGTCGCTGCCCGAACAGATTCAGCTCGCGTGGAGCACTGCACTGAATCGCGAGCCGGACGCTCAGGAGTTGCAGGATGCCGAGGCGTTCCTCACGGAATACAACGCTCAGACCGGGCAGACGGCGACGAAAGAACAGCAGGTCGCCGCCTTTTCTGCCCTGCTGAGAACTCTGATCGGAAGTAACGAATTCCTCCACGTCGACTAACCCTCCTTCGATCTTGGCTGTTCAGCCTCCATCAGATCACCGCATGGCACAGGGCACTACTCCCATGAGCAATCCAGAATTCATGTCGCAAAGCCGCCGCAGCGTATTGCGATCGATGGTCGCCGGATCGTCACTTTTCCCAGCCATCATTTCAGAACTGTCGGCTGCGGAAGGCAGCTCTTCGAGTGAGAACCCACTGCTGCCGAAAATGCCACATTTTCCCGCGAGGGCAAAACGCATCATCTTTCTTCACATGAGCGGTGGTGTTTCGCATGTCGATTCGTGGGACCCTAAACCAGCGCTGATCGCCGATGCCGGCAAGACAGTCCCGATCAACGAGTTTCAGGGGCGCAAAGGCAGTTTCAATATGTTCCTGAAACCACCGCAGTGGAAATTCCGGCCACGTGGGCAGTCGGGAACGGAAGTCAGTGATCTGTTTCCGCACATGGCCGAATGTGTGGATGACCTGTGCGTCATTCGCTCCATGAAATCGGACCATACCAATCACTACGAAGCCACTCTGGGAATTCATACGGGGTCCTTCACCTTCGCCCGCCCCAGCCTTGGAGCATGGCTCAGCTACGGACTGGGAACCGTCAACCAGAATCTTCCGGCCTTCATCGTGATTGCCCCGCAATCGCCTTATGCAGGAGGTCAGGTCTGGGGAAGCGACTTTCTGCCTGGAGCCCATCAGGGAACGCACGTTGTCCCCGGTCCGGAACCGGTTGCCAACATCCAGCGTCGCTCGGCAACGGCAGGTCTGCAGGAACTGGAGCTCGGACTGCTGGCGAAAATGAATCGGCGGCATCAGCTGCCCAGGGCCACCGACCCACAGCTGGCCGCCAGAATTCAGTCCTTTGAAACGGCCTTCGGCATGCAGTCCGCAATGCCGGAAGTCTTCGATCTTTCCGACGAAACGGAAGCGACGCTGCAAATGTACGGGCTTGAACCCGGCAGTACCCGGGGCTTTGCGTGGCAATGCCTGATTGCCAGACGACTTGCTGAACGAGGGGTTCGCTTTGTGGAACTGATCGACGTGGGATCATCAGGCAACTGGGATGCTCACGGCGACATGATGACTCACATGCCACTGGCACAGAACGTGGACCGCCCCATCGCCGGTATGCTACGGGATCTTCGTCAGCGAGGGCTGCTGGACGATACACTTGTGGTCTGGACGACCGAATTCGGACGCACGCCATTCAACGCCGCTCAGGGCGCAGCCGGGCGCGAGCATCATCACTGGGTCTTCTCCTCATGGCTGGCCGGCGCCGGTGTTCGCCCCGGCATGACATGGGGTGAATCTGACGAATACGGGATCGACGTCGCTCGCGATGCCGTTCATGTGCATGACTTTCATGCGACAATTCTGCACCTGATGGGCATCGATCATACGCGACTCACATGGCGACACTCCGGACGCGACTTCCGACTGACAGATGTTCACGGAAATGTCGTTCACCCGATTCTTTCATAAACGAACTATGCTGTGGAAAGCGACGATCTATTCCCATGACAGAATCAACGCAGACTGCGGGATATCAGAGATGGTCATTGTTGACGTTTCTGCATTGGCGAGTGGATGCGGAATCCATTCAGCGTCTGCTGCCCAGCAACCTTGAAGTCGACACTTTTGACGGCTCAGCGTGGCTCGGAGTCATCCCGTTTTCCATGGAACGCGTACGCCCCTGGTGGGCACCTCCTGTCCCCTGGATTTCATGGTTTCTCGAAACCAACGTCCGCACCTACGTCCGGACACGGGACGGCAAATCAGGTGTCTGGTTTTTCAGCCTTGATGCCAATCAACCAGTGGCCGTTGAGATCGCCACACGCTTCTGGAATCTGCCATACAAACATGCGACGATGGACCTGCAGGTCAGTTCCAATGCAGATTCCACGCAAAAACGCCTCGATTACTCGGGCCGGCGTCACAAACATCCCGACCTCTCCTGGTCAATTAGCGCATCGATTGATTCGGCACATGCGACTGCGGCCGCCGCGGGAACTCTGGAGGAATTCCTCGTGGAACGGTACACCCTGTTCTGCGAGGATCGTCGCGAACAACTCTACAGCGGTCAGGTGCACCATACACCGTACCAACTGTGCCCCATTAAACGGATCAGTTGCACGCAGACACTGACAACGCCGGTCATCCCCGAACTGGATCAACACCGTCCTCCAGACCATGCCGCCGTCTCTCTCGGCGTCGATGTTCGCGTGTCGCCACTTCGACGCCTGACGCTCTGACATTTCGCGACGAAAGCGAATCCGCCCTGTTACTGACGGACAGTCGCAGTCTGACAACGGCACCGCATTTTGTTGTCGCGGATGTTCGTGCCGGACTTGACGCCGAGCCGGCAATTTGACCTGTGACATCTGTGCGATCGGTGGTCAACAACACAATCGCATTTTTCGACGCCTTGCGCGAATGCATCGCAGTGGTCACAAAACCGTTGCTCATTGCCTGAATAAATCGATATGACTGCGTTTCAACGGCTTACGGGACAAACAAGCGGAATATCGAACCCTGCACTCTCCGGCGAACCGGTGACAACTGATCAATCAACACGCTGCCCGAACTGATGTTGCAGCCCGACACCAGTCGATGTTCCGGGCAAGCGACCACGTCTCGACGACGGGACATCAGATTCCCGAGGGTGCGCTGTGAATTTCTCACTACGCAATCATAAGCCCTTGACAGTTCCCGATCTGAGGTCAGAATGTCAATACTGGTCGGGCACGATGTTTCACTCCTTTCGTCGGCCCAGGAAGCATGCATCGGCATCGCTTTCACAACTTGATTCTGCTGTGGCTTGTGTCACTTCAGCTTTTCATGCCATCTGGCGTGCCGCAGTTGCACGTCTGTGCGGACAGCTTCTTCGCGTCCATTGGGCACCAAAAGCACGATTGCTGCCACACCCAGCATCATTGCCACCTTGACCAGGCTGGCCAGCGGTTGCCGCGCACCCCCAGGTGCCCGGACAGCAATCATCAACCGCCGCACGACTGTTCTGACTGTCCCGTTTGCCAGGCCGTCTGTGCTCCATCCCTACCAGTTGCCGTCACGGCCGTTTCTGCCGTGGCACCATGGCACGACTCTATCGTAATCCTGCCTTGCCGCACTGTCTCCCGCGGATCCGTGCATCCGATTCCCTGCAGAGCGCCCCCTGTCGCGTGATCGCGCGATGCCTGATCCCGCATGATCAGGCACTCAAACTGCCTTCTGACAACGCTCTCAACGCCTGACCTCGTGTTCGCGGTCCGTCGTTGACGTCTCTTGCGTGCCCAGGCCATGTTGCCCCGGAACACCTGAGTCTTCGCCACGTCTTCTGAATTGCCCCGTCATCCTTTGACGCGGCATGGAATAAACCCTGTCTGCGGCCCGTGCGGTACTTCCGGGTCCGACCAGTCCGTCTATCGCACGGCCGCAGCAGGGTGGTTCCGATCCATGCAGAGCAGACCATGGCAAAAACATCAGGCTCCCCGCGGAACTCGCCCCCGGCACACAGTGACACTGCGCCATGCGCATCAACGAAGTCAGGCCGCCTTCAAAGACAAGCAGCCAGGCAGAACTCTCTCAACAGCTCAATCTTCACATTCCTGTTTCCTGCAGAACTGTGGAAAAACACGAGTGTTCGTCAGATACGAGCAACAACAGACAGCATGTGATGCGAAGTCACAGCCTGATGTGATCCATGTGGCAGAAAGGTTCTGCCAAATTCCCATTCAACAACCAGCCGGCTCATTCCGAGGCCCGTTGAATGGGAGGCCGGCACTGGTGCAGATCAACCGGGCAATCTCCCGGCGAGCGTTGGTTGTTCCCAGCGCAGTCACCGATTCAATCAACAAGTGTCTGTGGGATTTCATCTTCACCCGATACAGACGTCTAACAGGATATCGAAAATGTTTTACAGAACGTTCAGCAACTCGCAGGTTCGCAGGAATGCGTTCACTCTGATCGAATTACTCGTGGTGATTGCCATCATCGCGATTCTGGTGGCACTGCTTTTACCGGCTGTTCAGCAGGCTCGGGAAGCAGCTCGGCGCACCCAGTGTAAAAATAATCTGAAGCAACTGGCGATCGCCGCACATAATTATCACGACACCCATGGCACATTCCCTCTGCAGGCCGGAACATCCCTGTATGGATACTCCGCACAGGCACAACTCCTGCCATTTCATGAACAGGGCAATCTCTACAATCTGATTGATTTTCGTCAGCCACTGACGGTTGGTGTCGCGTTCAATCCCCGCGTCAACCCGGCCATCGCCGATGTCGCCGGACGAGTCCTGCCGATCCTGCTTTGCCCCAGTGAATCCGGCGATCCTTATTGGACCGATGCCTTTGGTTTTCGTTGGGCCGGCGGAAACTATCTCCTGAATGGAGGTTCCGGCGAGGGGCTGAAATACTGTTCCACCTCCAACACGGACGGACTGTTTTACCGAGGCTCAAATATCCGTATGAGAGACATCACGGATGGAACGAGCAATACCGTGTTCATGGCAGAGGGACTTTTCGGTAATCGCATCGCCAGTGCCACAGCATTGGTGAACCCCCAAAGGCAGATGAAACGCGTCAGTCTCGGTGCACCATGTTCGGCGACGTCCGACCAGATGCTCGCAGCAAATGCAACCGGATGGGATGGGCGGCGTGCATCCTCATGGATTTCCGCCACCGGCTATCAGACACTGGTGCAGGGCTATCTGACCCCCAACTCGCGAAACCCGGATATCATTCATCATGGAGATATCGTCTCGGGACCGCGAAGTCTTCATACAGGAGGAATTCAGTTATCCATGTGCGACGGCAGCGTTCGATTTGTCAGCGAAAACATCAACGCAACATTGTTTCGCAACATCTTCTCCCGGGACGACGGCAATGTCACAGGAGAATTCTGAAATGCGGCCAGTCATTCAGCGAAACACAAAACACCGTCCAGCCCCGGCGTTTTCTCCCGTGAAACGTTCACCGATAAAAATGTTGTTGATCTCAGGTCTGCTCAGTCTTACAACGACAGTCAGCGGTTGTGGAGACTCCAGTGACCATGTTCAGGAATTGACGCCCGTCAGGATCACAGCACCAAGTCACTGGAATTCCGGAAACATAACCTGGCAGCAATGTCCAGTTGTCTCGGAGTCAGATCAGCGGCTACTGGACGATTTTTTCCGGAGACATCCGGCATTTTCCGGCAGCCCGGAATTCACGGGGGAACCCGTTGGTTTCTCTTCGGGCACTGCGAATCGTCGGTTTATCTGGCTGAGAGAAACACCGAACGGGACCGCATGGAGCTGTATTGACTTCGTCTCCGGGAAATTCCTCACGAGCAACGGGGAAGGGATTCCGTGGCAATCATGACAATCCTGTCTTCTCCCACAGGCGTTTCCTCAGTACCGTCCTGACGCCACACCACTCACGATTTCAGTTTGTACAAGACCTCCGGATTCAAGACTCTTTCTCAGGAATAATCATGATGATAATCATACGTATGGCCCACGCCACCCTGTTTCCACTTGCACTGATCGCCTCGATACTGTCCACACGACATGACCTCGCCGCCAGTGACCCGCGACACCCCGCAGTCGACAGGGGTGAACGAGTCATGCGAATCTTCTGGCAGGATAAGTCTACGGACACACTGCGATGGGGCGAAGTCTTCAAAGGCTCGCAATGGTTAATCACCGCATCGCCTGTCAAAGGATTTCCAGCACTGGATACAGAGCGGCAGGATCTGGTGCAGATGGAACAGTCTGAGGGCAAACTGGTCGTCGGTGTTCGTGACGATGATTCCGGGAAATTCCAGAGTGGCTGGATTGCTGTCGACATGGGTGTCACAGCGACGTCCCATGGAAATCACTTCGACTGGAAGTATGACCAATCGCCCTCGATAGTGGTCAGCCAGTTGGATACAGAGCAGGGCAATCCGGCACATGTCTACTTGTACGACGGCTTCATCTACCTCGCGAACGATGCCCGAAATGGATTCACTCAACTGGACCCCACCCGCATTTCAAACGGAGCAGTTGCACCATTCGGCACATTCTTTTCCGGGGGCAGCGGACACATCACGCTGGCAGCTGTCAAAAACCAGGTCGGCTACAGCACGTGGATCGATGCTGAAGGTTCCTCAAAAGGTCGCGTGGATGTGGTCAACCTGACCAGCGAAGAACGCACAACCCCGGCGTATTCCTTTCAGCTTCCATCAGGTGTCATTCATGGTGCAACAACAAACTCTGACAAAGTGTTTTTCGCTCCATCCGATGGTGTCTGCTGGGTCAATGCTGACCTCAGCGTTTCCGGAGCCACCGAAGCAGCGTCAGTTCAGCACATCTCCCTCGGCATCGATCAGGAGTCAGAAAAACCGCTGCGTACCGGTGCGTTTGTCAATCACCGCAACTGGGTTCTCTTCACCACCGGAAAGGGTGAACACTCCACACTCTGCCTGCTGAACGCCGCACTGAAAACTCCCGAAGTCATCAGAGTTCCCATCAACGTCGCTGATGGGTTGACACTGGTCACCCCTGAAGTTGTTCTCGCGGCAGGAGGAAAACGATATGCATTTCTGTTCCAGGACCGTAAAGAAGGAGACATTCAGGAATTGCTGACCATCGTGGATCTGGACCCTGACGGGGACAGAAACTTTGGCGATGCCTCAGTTGTGAAAACCATTCCGGTGGGGGCCAGCCTTGTCGATGGCCACTCCGGCCACCATGGGATCGCCTTCGACAGCGAAGGACGATACGCCTGCATCACCAATCCGGGAGACGGAACGATCTGGTTACTGACACTTAAGGATCTGAATGTGAAGTTCAAGTCCCTCGTGGGTGGAATTCCAACGGCCATCACGGGCATTGGTGCTGCACCTCACAGACACTAACCCCTCCTGAAGCGACCGCGACTGTACCCCGGAATGCGATCGCACTCGTTTTCCGGTGGCGTCGGTTCGCCCGATCGTTGCTGACAAGTATTCCGAGTCCATCACAGACGGCGGCAGGAGATCACAGAAACGGTGTCAGCCACGGATTATCGGCGGCAGGCCATGGGATTTGCGGATTAGCTCCCACCCATGGCAGCTACGGGAAGAGTATCATCGGCCCATCGCTCGCCTGACAAACGGTACTTCCGACAGGAATCGACGACTGCTGGAAGTACCGCTTTCATACACCGGAATCCGACCCAATCCCCCCGAAAAACGAACGGTTTTCGCGATTTTCCTGAAATAATCCTTCGGTTTTCTGAATCGGACCGTACTCAGAAATGGAGGGGACAGCGCCCCTTTTTTCTGTTAAACTTGTGTCTGGGGCTGCGACTTGCGCAGCGTGTCCAGCACCAAGGCAGAAAACTTGCCGCCCAAACCCACGTGTTCGGTATTACTCACAAAGGATTGCATATGCGACTTAAAGATTCTTCGCTTGGCCTGTTGCTTTCTCTGCCATTTGTCTTTGCTTCCGGCTGCAGCGAAGCTCCTCCGGTCACAGAACCTGCAGGACACGCTCACGATGAGCACGCGCACCATCATCCGGAAACTCTGGCAGAGGCTGTGGCCGAACTGTCCGAATTGCGAGACACCATCCGTGATGCGTTCGCTGCCAATGACCCTGACAAAGCCCACGATCCGCTTCACGAAATCGGTCATGCCCTCGAAGCGGTTGCAGAACTGGCTCAGGAAGAAAAACTTCCGGAAGACAAACTCGCCGTCGTGAAAACCTCGGTCGAATCGCTCATGCAGTCGTTCGGTGAAATTGACAAATCCATGCATGGCCAGGAAGGCGCATCCTACAAGGACGTCGCTGATAAGATTGAAGAGGCCCTGAAGGCGTTGCAGCAGTTGAATGCACCAGCTGCCGACGCACCAGCAGCCGACGCACCAGCAGCAGACGCGCCAGCAGCCGATGCACCGGCAGCAGACGCTCCAGCAGCGGAAGCTCCGGCTGCCGACGCACCAGCAGCAGATGCACCTGCAGCTCGCTGAAGCAGCTGCAGGAGCGTCCGCCAGGACAGCGGCGCTGCAATCGTCAGCTGCGCCACCTCGTTCCTGCCCGGAATCTCATTCCTGCGGATTCAATGATCAGAAGCCGCCCCGATCTCAGGGGCCGGAGCGGCCTGATCAGGTTTTCTGTGTCACGCCTCACGATCATGTTTTACCAACTGTCATGTTGGCTGCTTCACGGTGATGGTACCTCGTGGAAAATAAATGTCTCACGGGGTGATCGCTGCTCAAGTTGCTCAATCACGGAATCACGCGTTCAGACGTGATGTGCTGAAATCGCCCGATCTCCAAAGCCAAAGTCTACATTCTCTCTGTTTTCTTTCCGGTGAATTCCTATGGCTCTCCGTTGCTCCATCCTGCTGCTACTAAGTCTCTTCGCCGGATGTAATCAGACAGATCCTCAGATCCTTGCCGCTCGGGAACAATTCCTCGTTTCAACCGTCCCCGGTGGCGAACGCCCGATTCCGGATGTTCAGAAAGATCTGAAGGAAGGCAAGCTTCAGGAAACCGATGTCTTCACTGTTCGTGCACACATCGACGCCGGTGATTTTGCCCCCTTCGGCGACGGACAGGCCGCGTTTATGGTCACCGACGCTGCCGGACACGATGGCAAAAAAGCCCACAATCCCCACGATTGCCCCTTCTGCAAACGAGACATCAATAGTGTCATGGCCCGTGTGGAGTTCAAAGGGGCAGATGGAAATACTCTGAAGATCGATGCACGACAATTATTCGATCTGAAAGAGAAGGATCTGGTCGTTGTGGAAGGCACAGGACGCTTCAACGAAGAGAACGCATTGATCATTTCCGCGTCGAAAATCTTCGTCAAACGCTGAAAAACAAGGCCTCGGACTGACACTGATTTCCGTCACAGACCGATCGCAACACGCGACCGTAATTCAACGGCAACAGTCTCCCATGGCTCGGCGTGTGGTGTCACCGTGGCCCACTGGTCGGACAGACCTGAATGCGTCTGTTTCGCGATGCACATCATACCAATCCAACCACGAGAATTGCCGTCCGTGTCCACAGACACCCGCAGTCAGTTTCTCCGAACCTCACAGTTGATGGACAATGCCGGCTATGTCTAAGACGCTCCCCGTGACAGTGCTCTCAGGATTTCTCGGGGCGGGCAAGACCACGCTGCTCAATCATGTCCTGCAGAATCGCGACAACCTGAAGGTTGCAGTGATCGTTAATGACATGAGTGAGATCAATATCGACGCACAACAGATTGCTCGTGGTGCTGCAGGCTTGAGCAAGTCTGATGAAAAACTCGTGGAATTATCCAATGGCTGCATCTGCTGTACGCTGCGGGAAGACCTGCTGAAAGAGGTGGCAGCACTGGCACTGGAACAACGGTTCGACTACCTGCTGATCGAATCCACCGGAATCTCCGAACCCATGCCCGTGGCAGAGACCTTCACTTTTGTGGATGAGTCCGGACGTTCACTCAGCGACCTTGCAAGACTGGACACCCTTGTCACGGTCGTGGACGCGGCCTCCTTTCTGAAGGATTTTCAGTCAGAAGACGCACTGCAGGATCGCAACCTCGCCGTTGATGACTCTGATGACCGCGATCTTTCCCTGCTTCTCGCAGATCAGATCGAATTTGCCACTGTCCTGATTCTCAACAAAACTGATCTGGTCACGACCACTGAACTCGGACGAATTCATCAGATCCTGCACCGTCTGAATCCCGAAGCAAAGATCCTCCAATCCAGCTTCAGCAGAGTGCCGCTTTCCGAAATCCTCAATACCGGCTCTTTCCAACTGGAACAGGCCAGTGCTTCGTCCGAATGGCTGAGCATACCACGAGGACAGGAAGTCAGTGAAACCGACGAATATGGCATTACCAGCTTCGTCTATCGTGCGCGCACCCCATTCCACCCCGCACGATTCCATGACTTCTGGACCACCAGCCCGCTGACATCCGGCATCCTGCGTTCCAAGGGACATTTCTGGCTGGCAACTCGCAACCACATGGCCGGATTCTGGTCCCAGGCCGGTCATGTCATCCAGGCCGAACCCGGCGGACCATGGTGGGCTGAAACACCGGAAACCGACTGGCCCGCAGACGATCCTGCCCTGTTTGAGGAAATTCAGGATTCGTGGCAGGAGCCGTATGGTGACAGACGACAGGAACTGGTCATCATCGGACAGGATCTGAATCAGCAACAGATCACTCAGGCCCTCGATGCCTGCCTGCTGAATGCAGCAGAACTGCAAATGGGGCCGCCGGCATGGCAAGCCTTCGCCGACCCCTTCGATCCCTGGCAAAGCGTAGCGATGCACGACGACGAGGACCTCTGAAGCACTCTGCGCTCCCGGGGACTCCACGCCTTCCAGCCTCGATCCCCTGCAACGCGCTGCCGAGGAATCTGCCGAGGTCAGCAAAGCCAATCGACCGATCAGTCCGTTGGTGGACCGGACAGGGCAGGGCGTTCCTTCATCCAGCGCAACATAAGTTCCACATTGTCGTGATAAACGGCAGTCTCCGTGTTCCGGCCGCCCTCAGCGTGTGACTGCAGCACTTCCGCACGGTAAACGGCCTCGGTTTCCGGGGCGGATGGATCACCTGTTGTCCGCTGCCATTCCCGCAGTGCTTCACGCATCTGCCGCAACTGTCCTGACCAGGCAGGATCACCCGCGAGATTTCGAAATTCATTGGGGTCCGATTCCAGATCGTACAACTCTTCCACCGGGCGCGTCTCAGCCATAATCAACGCCTGCTCCGGAGTCAGTTGCCCGGCAGCCGAAAGTCGTCGCATGGCCTGCAGGATCGGTTTACTGTCCTTGTATTGATTGGGCTGCAGATACGGCCGCGTCGGAAATCCATTCCAGATGTACTTCCAGCGAGTGTCCCGCACACTGCGAATCAAATCGACGGTTTCATCCGCGCGATCCCGTGCCGCATAAACATACTTTCTGGGCGCATAGTCCTCGGACAGAACATCCTGAGCCAACATCCACTCCGGTTTCCGGACACCGGCCAGTCCCAGAGTCGTGGCTGCCAGATCAATATGTTCCACAACATCCTCGCGCACAACACCCGGCGAAATGCCAGGCCCCCGCACAATCAAAGGAACATGGATACCGCCGTCATACAGAAACTGCTTGCATCGAACATGACTGATTCCATGATCCGTCATGAAGAACAGCACTGTGCGTTCCCATTCCCCCGCCTCCTTCAGTCGCTGAATGATCCGCCCCACTTCAAAATCTGTGTAACGCACCGTGTCAAGGTATTGCGCCCAGTCCTCGCGCATGACAGGATCGTCCGGCAGCCAGGCAGGCAAATGCACCTCGTCAACGGAGGTAATGCTTCCCAGTTCCTTCAGTGCTCGCGCCGACCACTGCGGACGGTTTCCCTGTCCGCGAAGCTTTCCACCGGAAAGCTGCACCTGCACAAAGAAGGGCTTCCCCGTTTCCCGCGATCTCCAGTGCGTCCCGTCATACGTCCCGGCAGAATCCCACTCAAAGTTGTAATCCGTCTTGGCGACAGTGACAGCCGCGTTCTGCATGATCTGTTCATCCGATCGCAGAAACGCATCAGCCGTCAGGTTGTTGGTGTGGTAACCAGCCTGCCGCATCATCGCCGGAACCGGCTGCACCGGGGCGGGCAGTTGAATCTCGTGGCCCGGTACACTCGACCTGTGATTCTGACAGCCAATGCTCGTCTGGTAACGCCCTGTGATTAATGCTGATCGCGAAATGCTGCAGATGGGCGCTGTGACAAAGGCTCGGGAAAACCGCACCCCCTCGGTCGCCAGCTGATCAACATGAGGCGTTTGGATATCCTGCTGACCATAACACGAAAAATCAGCCGACATGTCCTCCACAATCAGCCAGACAATGTTCGGACGCTCTCGTCCGGATGCAGCCGGCAGCACCACCGGCTGCGTCGCCGTCAGGACGCTTCGCCCCACAGCAGACCGGTCCCGCTTCTCAGCCGCCGGCCTGGATACCGCCTGTGCGTTCTTCCGTTTTCGCGGTGCTTTTCTGTTCGAATTCGCGGGAGTCTCAGTCTCCTTTGCCGGTTCCACGTTTTTCACCGGCAAGCGCTTTGCCAGTTCCGCGCACTGACCTGCAAACTCTTCTCGTGTCGCCAGATTCGTCCACTCGTACGGATCATTCCTGTGATCATATAACTCCTGACTGCCGTCCGCGTAACGAATGTAACGCCATCGATCACTTCGGACCGCATGATTGTTCTGGCCAAATGTGGTTACCGCCACCCCATCCCAGTCAGCTGCCGGATCTCGCAGCAGCGATATCATTCCACGCCCCTCCACATGCTGAGGGACCGGTATTTCCGCCAGCTCGCACAGCGTTGGATAAATCGACATGAAATCCACAGCGCGATCGCAGACACCACCCGCCTTCGTCACACCCGGTGCCACCCAGATCAGCGGTGCACGCGTGGCCTCTTCCCACAACGCAAACTTGCGCCAGTGCTGCTTTTCTCCCAGATGCCAGCCATGGTCCCCCCAAAGGCAGATGATCGTATTTTCCCGGTGCTCCGAGTCCTCAAGGGCCTGCAGAACTCGACCTACCTGACCATCGAGGTAGCTGATCGACGCAAGGTAGGCCTGAATCGCTTCCTTCCAGCGCCCGGACTGCACGATGTCTGCATGATCCCCCTCCGGCTTGGCCATGCGTAGTCCCGCAGCAGGGATGTCGGCCAGATCGTCGTCCTGCAGCGGCGGCAACTCAATCTGGTCCAGTGGAAACTGATCAAAGTACTTTTGAGGAACATTCCAGGGCATATGCGGCTTGTGAAAGCCCAGCGCCAAAAAGAACGGTGCCCCATGGTGTTTCTGCAACTCCGAAATTCCATAGTTCGCAATCGCAGTGTCGGGGACGAGTTCATCACCGCCCTTCAAAACACCAAACTGAATCCCCTTGATACTGCGATTGTCCAGTAAATCCACCGCAACCTTTTTCTCAGGTTCCCTGCCGCCCGTCGCGGTCCACTGCGAGTCAAATCCGAGTCCACCGTGCCAGATTTTCCCCATGCCCAGAGTTTCATAGCCAGCCTGTCGAAACTGAGTGACCAGAGACTGCCCCGCATTGACACCCCGCACAAATGGAATGTTATTGTCGTAAACGCCCGATGTACCCGGCCGAAGCCCCGACAAGACGGCCGCACGTGATGGATTGCAGACAGGAGCCGCACAGTGCGCGTTGGAAAATGTCACGCCCATGGATGCCAGACGATCCAGATGCGGAGTCTTCGCCTGGGAATTCCTTCCCAGATGCCGCACCCAGTGATTCAGATCATCCACCGCAATAAACAGAATGTTCGGTCGCGTGCCACGCACCAATGGAGCCACGGCGGGCTGTTCGGCCAGACAAGTGTGGGCATATCCCGAAATCAGCCCGCAAAGCAGCAGCAACAGTCGAAATTTCATAAAGGCTCCTGAACGCCGGTCTTCACCCTCAAGTCACACATCGTTTCCGCGTCAGCACGGGCAGCGCAATCACCACTGCCGCTCAACCACTCCACGCAAACTGCACCTGATAGCCCGTTGAATCCATGGCCAACATGCTGCCGCACAACTTCAACTTCCGGATTATGCAAACAGTTCCTCAGCCACATTTCCATGCACATCCGTCAATCGGAAGTCACGACCCGCATAACGATAGGTCAGTCGCTTATGGTCGAGTCCCAGAGCATATAGAATCGTTGCGTGCAGATCATGCATGTGCATGCTGTTCTCCACCGGGTGAAACCCAAAATCGTCCGTCGCCCCGTACGTCAGACCACCACGGATCCCGCCTCCCGCCATCCAGATACTGAACGCCTGAGGATGATGATTGCGCCCGTCGCCGTTCTCCACTGTTGGAGTCCTGCCGAATTCAGAACCCCAGATCACCAGCGTATCGTCCAGCAGGCCGCGTTGTTCCAGATCCGTCAACAGCCCCGCAATCGGTCGATCCACCTGAGCACATTCCTTCACAAGCCCCGTATTGTTTCCGGTATGATGATCCCATGTGTAATCAGTCGACACCTGAATATAACGCACACCCCGCTCAGCAAACTTTCTTGCCAGCAGACACTGCCGCGCAAAATTGTTCACGGGCTCTTCATCAACACCGTACAATTTCAGAGTATCCTCGGTCTCGTCCTCCAAACCCATAATCTGAGGAATTGCGGACTGCATCCGGAAGGCCAGCTCGTAACTGGAAATCAGTCCCTCAATTCCCTGGTCCCCTTCGGCAACCCGCAGATGCTCTGCATTCAACGCCTGAATCAGGTTAAGCTGGCCACGCTGCGTTTCACGACTCAGCTGCGGATTGCTGATGTTGGAGATCTTCGCCTGCTGCACGGGAATCTCAGCCGCACCGATCGCCATTCCCTGATGTCGCGCTGGAAGAAACGCCGCTCCGTAATTCTGAACGCCTCCATGCCCCCGCGGCGGAGAAATCGTCATGAAGGCCGGCAGATTGTCACTCTCACTCCCCAACCCGTAACTCACCCACGCACCAACACTCGGACGAACCAGATTGGAACTCCCCGTGTGCAGATTCAGCAACGCCTCACCATGTGCCGACCCATCCGTGTGCATCGAACGCACCACACACAGTCGATCAGCATGCCGCGCAAGATGCGGAAAGAGTTCACTGATCTGCTGATCGCTGTCACCATGACGACTGAAGCGAAATGGTGACCCCAGCAGCACACCTCCTGGTGGATTTCCCTCCTTCCAGACCGATGCCGGGACCGACTGCCCACCATAAGTGCTCAGCAAGGGCTTGGGATCAAACAAGTCCACATGACTCGGGCCGCCCCACATGAACAGGAAGATCACCCGTTTCGCAGTGGGCGCCCGATGTGGAAGTACCCATTCATTTCCCGCTGCAGCGGCAGACATCGCAGCCACACCCAGACTGGCAAGGCCGCAACCACTCTGACGCAGCATCGCCCGCCGTGTCAGTGCCATCCCAAAGCGATTACAGCGTGTCATTTCTCTCTCCCGTATTCCGTGTCTTAACACGCGGATATCTCAAACCGACAACTGAAAACTGAGAACCGCAAACCTGTCAGTCGAGATATTGAAATCGGCTGGATGCGAAAATTGCCTGACTGCCACGAGCCCACATGGCTGGTGTCACATTCGACGGATCTTCAGGGTTCTCGACACGGGCCATTTCCGTCAGATAATCCCTGATCAGCCGCTGCTCATTCTCCCCCGGATTACCTCCGGTGATCAATCGAAAAAGATGATCGATCCTCGTTTCCAGCGAACATTCTCCAGTCTCCGCCAGCAGGCGTTTGGACGTCGCTTCTGCGGCCGCCATGACCATCGGATCGTTCAACAGATACAGACTCTGTGTCGGCACATTTGTCTGAGGCCTTGCACCCGTCGCCATATGTGGATTCGCAAAGTCGAAGACATCAAATAACTCAGGCAGATCATTCCTGATCACAGGCAGATAAACACTGCGACACTGATAATCCGTCCGTCGTCTGACGGGGTTACTCCCAACAGCCGTAGCCTGATCCCCCAGATAGGACACCGTCGACTCCATCTGCTGCAGGTCGAGTGTGCCGGCCGCTGCCAACATCGCGTCCCGCAGTGACTCCGGGTCCAGCCTGCGACGATTAGCTCGCCAGTACAGCCGATTCTCCGGATCGATGTTTCGACATTCCTCGATCACTGCACTGCTCAACGCAAACGCCCGACTCAGTACAATTTCCCGAATCAGCGCCTTCCTCGACCAACCACTCGAAATCAATCGGCCAGCCAGATAATCCAGTAATTCGGGATGCGAAGGCTGTTCGCCAGTCCGACCGAAATTGTCGACCGTTCGCACAAGCCCACGTCCCATCAGGTGATGCCAGATGCGATTTGCCTGAACCCGCGCCGTCAGCATTCCCGCTCGTCCCGCCGGATCCGTCAGCCACGTCGCCAGCCCCCTGCGACCACTCTCCCCGGTTGCCATTGCCGGAGACTCACCATCCTGCAGGACTCGCAGAAAACCACGCGGAATAATCTCCGCCGGATCGTCAAAACGACCAGCTCGCCGAATCGACTCGTCCCGGATCTGTTCCCCATCCGCTGGTATCATCGCCCGCGGTGGAATCGCCGGTGGCTTTTCATAACGCTCCTTCAGCTCCGCAACAAACATCTCCTGCGCTGCGACCTTTTCAGATTGAGTCACCTGGTCCCCAATCGCACCCGCTGCAAAGGACTCCGCGTCATCCCGAATCTTCTGCGCTAACCCCGCGGCATCCGTCCCCTTCAACAGTTCCAACGCCTCCTTCGCACTGTCCAGCTCCTGCTTCAGGCCCGCTCGCTCCCTCCAATACTTCTCATAAGCCGCATTCGACTCCTCACCCTGATCCCCAAGTCCTACAAGTCGCTCCATGACACGCTGCTCGCCCAGCATGTAACGCTGCTGCATAACTGCCGTCGATGTCAGAATCCCAGCCATGGCGTAATAATCCGCCGTTGGAATCGGGTCAAACTTGTGGTCATGGCACCGCGCACAACCAAGCGTCTGCGCCAGAACAACTCGGCCAATTGTCTCCAGCTGCTCATCCGCGACGTCCATCCGCTGCTTGTCCGGATTCACACCCAACAGGACCTTTGGACCTATCACCAGAAATCCCGCAGCAATGCGCTGACGATCCCGCTGCGCCGTCGTCTCGAATGGCAGCAAATCCCCAGCCAGCTGCTCCAGCAGAAATCTGTCGAATGGCATGTCTGCATTCACAGCATCAATCACCCAGTTGCGATAACGCCACGCCTCCCGAAACAGAAAGTTCTCGTCCAGTCCGTTCGAATCCGCATACCGCGCAAGATCCAGCCAATGACGTCCCCAGCGCCGCCCAAACTCTGCCGAACCCAGCAATTCGTCAACCAGCCGCGCAAACGCTTCCGCCGAAGGATCCGCAAGAAATCGCTGCCGCTGCTCCTCAGTCGCCGGAAGACCCGTCAACTGAAAACAAACACGACGTAGCAGAGCCTCCGGGCTCGCATCTGCCCCAGGATGCAACTGCTGCTCCTCCAGCCCCGCCAGCAGATACCGATCAATTGTGCCCCGCGGCCAGCTTGAGTTCCTAACCGTTGGAATATCACCCGCCGCCAATGGACGCATGGCCCAGTGATCACGACCAGCGACTGGATCCGAAGGCGCTGCCAACGGCGCTGCGTACCGCCCCGCCGGAGCAGGTGCTCCCATCCGAACCCACGCTTCCAGTACCGCTATCTGCTCATCACCCAGCTTTTCAGTCGGCGGCATGCTGAAGTCCGAGTCCGTGTAGCGGATTGCCCGAACCAATAAACTACCATCCGGGTCCCTCGGTATGATCGCCGCACCACGCTCGCCACCCTCAAGCCATGCCTCCGCCGCATCCAGATACAATCCCCCCTCACGCTTGCCAGATTGCTCCGAATGACACGAATAACACCGCTGAACCAGAATCGGACGCACATGCGTCTCAAAATACGCCGCCGATGACGCCACCTCAGGCTCATCAGACCAGCATTGGCCCAGCCCCAAAACCAGACTCAATCCGAAGTTCAGGGTAAACCACTGGCTTGCCATTCGACCACACAACATCTGCTCGTCCCCCCGGCCAAACCCCCAACTCAGGCCCCTCTTCCGGCATCGGATTTCGCCAAACCCCACACGACCGGCAGTCTTGCGACAGTCACCAAATCACAACTTTCGGCCCGATTCCCACTCTTTTTCCCACTCACCCTGCAAAACGGAATTCGACACACACAGACGGCCTTCCCGATCCCGCACAGTCCGCAACTCAATACGCCAAACCGCCGAAATCATAACCACCCGAGATGTCACCAAACCAACCAAATCACCATCAAAACACTCGTCCGGCCATCACCTCACCTTCCCCTCGACAGCGCAGCAAAAGACCAGGCGATCGCCTGGTCCTTTCTCTGCACATATCACCACAGGACACATTTCACATAGACTTACTGGTGAATATCGTAGCAGCAGATGATTTCCTGGTCTCTTAGGTACAATTTGCCATTACAGATGACCGGGTGAGTCCACACTCGGCCTTGTGGATTGCGTTGCTGCGTTTGAGGCGCCATCGTAAACCGACTCACCTCACGATAACCCTCCGGTGTGGCTTCCACCAGAAAACATTCCCCCTTGTCCTCTGACAGACAGTACAGCATGCCATCCGCAAACGCGACCGCCCCCTTGCTCTGATCACGCTTCTCGTCCGACCAGACCTTCTCACCCGTCATCAGATTCTGACAGATGATCCCGGTCGAATCACTGTGCCCGTACAGATAATCTCCCACCAACAACACGCCGCCATGATGATTCTTCATGATCTTGTTGTCATAGATCTTCTCGACACGATTGTCTGCCGTCACGTTGACCAACAGACAACCTGCGCCATATCCCGCAGTCACGTAAACAAATCCGTCCCGGTAAATCGGGGTCGGAATAACGGCCACACGGCCACTAAAATCCGTCTGCCACAACAACTTCCCGGATTCGTCCAGGCCAAACAGCTTCGATGCTGTCAACTGGATGTACTGTCGCTTGCTGTGATGATCCACCGCTATGATCGACGAGTAATGCGCCAGCTCAGTGATCTCTCCTGATTGCCAGAGCTTTTCTCCCGTCTGCAATTGAAAACAGGCGACTGCGCCCAACGCTCCTCCCGGAGTCACCAGCACTCGGTCTCCGTCAATCAGCGGTGATTCACAATACCCCCAGTCCGGCAACTGACCTCCCAGATTCTTCGGATCATCCAGATCTGTCTGCAGCAACGCGGTGCGCCAAACCTCACGTCCGTCAGCCGTCGACGCACAGACGACGTCACCACGGGCCCCCATCGCCACCACCAGATCCCCCGCCGGCGAAACGGTCGGTGTTCCTCGCGGTCCACCTCCCCAGCCATTCTCAAGATATGGCCCCAGCCGTGTCTGCCACAGCTTTTTTCCGGTCTCTGCATCTAGAGCAATCAGGAAGTCACTGGATGTCTCTGATGTGCCGTCAGAACCCATCGTGTAAATGGTCTTGCCCACAATCGCAAAACCCGAGTAACCAAGCCCCGCGTCCTGACTGTCCCACAGCTTCTTCGGTCCCTCTTCCGGCCACTTTTTCAACAGCCCTGTTTCCAGGGAAATGTCATCCCGGTTGGGACCCCGCCACGATGGCCAGTCTCCAGCCTGAAGAATTGACAGCACCCCACAGACACATAGCGCACACAGTATCCGGACGACCATAGTCCACCTGAACAAATCCACGATCTTTTCCAAGCCGGAAGCGACTGCCATCCAGTCAAGCTTCTCCTGCCGGAAGTCTATCAGATTTGTCCCGGCCTGTCCCGCGCGGATCCTTTCGGCGGCCCATTCCTGCCACCAGCCGGAAGTCATGCGTCAACCACCGGCTGGACAGGAATCACAGATCAAGGTCATCCGCGAAGCTGGCGTCGTCCATGATGATGCGATATCGCTCACTGGCGTCTTTCCCCAGCAACTGATGAAATGTCTTGTCCGCTTCCAGCTGACTCTCAATATTCACCCGCAACAGCACTCGAGCCTGCGGATTCAGTGTCGTATCACGCAGCTGCGCCGCATTCATTTCCCCCAGCCCCTTGAACCGCAGCACCGTGGCCGTACGGTTGGCTGGTAACGCCGACAGCATCTCTTCCTTTTCCACATCATTGCGCGCGTACCGGACCTCCTTGCCTATTTCGATCCGATACAGAGGTGGCTGAGCAATGAACAGTCGTCCCTGCCGAATCAGTTCCGGCATATGCCTGAAGAAAAACGTCAGCAGCAATGTCGAAATGTGGTAGCCGTCACTGTCGGCATCCATCAGCAGAATGATCCGTGCATAACGCAGATGCCGCACGTCAAAATTGCTGCCAATTCCGGTCCCCAGGGTCTCAACAATGTCCCGAATCTCGTTGCTGTCCATGATCTTCGACATGGACATGGCTTCCGTGTTCAGAATCTTTCCACGCAATGGGAGCACAGCCTGCGTCGCCGCCTTACGCCCCATCACCGCTGTGCCGCCGGCGGAGTCCCCTTCGACGATGAACAATTCCGTCTCATCCGCGTTCTTTGTCTGGCAGTCCACCAGCTTGCCCGGAAGATTCGTCTTCCGCACACCAACCGTTTTTCGACGTACCTCAGAAACAGCTTCCCGACTCGCCTGCCTTGCCCGCGCCGCCAGTACCATCCGCCCCAGAATGGCGTCAGCCAGAGACGGATTGGCGTTCAGCCAGTTCTCCAGCGCCGGTCGCACCACCCCGTCCACGGCAGAACTGGTCTCAGGATTGTTCAGACGATCCTTCGTCTGCCCCTGAAACATCGGATCACCAATAAACACACTCAGAACACAGACAATCCCCTCCCGAATATCGTCCGACGTAATCGTGACTCCACGCGCCTTGAAATCATGCACATCCATGTAGTTGCGGATCGCTTTGACCAGCCCGGATTTCAGTCCGTTCTCATGAGTCCCGCCGGCATGAGTCCGGATGCCGTTCACGTAACTGCGAATGGTCTCTTCCGTCGAATCCGTCCAGCGCAGCACCACCTCAACCTTGGCGTCGCGGTCGTCACGCGATACCGAAAACACCTGCTCATGCGCCGGCTTCCGGCCCGTGTCCGTGGTCACCTTCTCAATATAGGCCAGCACTCCCTCCGGATGATGCAATTCGTGAGTCTCGCCTTTCTGCTCATCATGAAAAATGATCGTCAACCCGCCGTGAATGTACGAAATGTCTTCCAGATGCTGACGTATCGTGTCCGCATTGAACTGAGTCCTCCGGAAGATCTCATCGTCCGGCCGAAAGTGAATCGTCGTGCCGCGTCCCCGAAACGGACGGACCTTCTCGACCGGTCCCAGCGGGACCCCGCGACGAAATCGCTGACGCCATTCAAAGCCATCCCGATGAACCGTCGCCACCATTTCTGAGGACAAGGCATTCACCACAGATGATCCCACGCCGTGCAACCCGCCACTGCGCGAATAATTCTTGTCGCTGAACTTCCCCCCCGCATGCAGCGTGGTCAAAATCACTTCCAGCGTCGATTTCTTCACTCGAGGGTGCTTGTCTACCGGTATCCCGCGACCGTTGTCCTGAATCGTACAGCAGGCACCATCCTTGTGCAGAGTGACCGTAATCCGATCACATTCCCGCGCAAGAAACTCGTCCACAGAATTGTCCACAATCTCCCACAACAGGTGATGCAGACCCCGCGAATCCACTCCGCCGATGTACATCGACGGACGACGACGCACCGGTTCCAGCCCCTCCAGTACCTCAATGTCCTCACCAGTGTATGACGATGCTGGTTTTGTCCCCGATGCCATGAATGCTTCCCGTCCATCTGCTCGTTACTGGTCGGCTGATCGACCATCAACCAATCCCGGAAATCCCAATACTCGTAAGTTTCTGTCAGTCCACTTCAAACCCCGCACGCTGAGGGCGGCTCAGGTACCCGTTCGCTTCCGCATCCTCGGGAAATCGCTCCAGAACCGGATCCCATTTCAGCGTTCGCCCAAGACGAATCGCTATGTTCGCCAGGTGACACGTGCTGATACTGCGATGCTGACTCGCGACGTCCGACAGCGGCGTCTTGCGCCCTTCCACACAGTCAAAGAAATTGCCCATGTGGTTCACGATCGCGTCCAGTTTTCCCGATCGCTCGGGACGACTGAGATTGTCAGAGCCGTACAGCACAAACTGCTCGCGGGGCAGGGGGGTCTGAGCCAACGCCTCCACCGGACTTCCGGAAATCGTACCACGATTCACAAACAAACGCCCCTCCGTACCGCTGAACAGAATCCCATTACGCCCCGTGTCACTGATCGTCAGCACCACGTCATTCGCAAAACGCACAACAGCACTGAATTCCACAGGCACATTGTAACCATTTTCCGTCTGAGGAAATCGTCCCGTCCCGGAAAACTCAACCGGCAAGGCATCGATCGCCCACTGCGCTATGTCCACATGATGCGCTCCCCAGTCCGTCATCTGCCCCCCGGAATACTCCTGCCACCAGCGAAATGTGTAGTGCATACGCTCAGGACTATATGCGACGTCCGGTGTCTGCCCCTGCCAGAGATCCCAGTTGATGTGCTTCGGGACCGCAGCCGAAGCAAATGGCCCCCCAACCTCATTCCGCCCCAGAATCACTTCCACTGTCTGCAATCGACCAATACGCCCGGCCCGAACCAACTCCACCGCCAGTCGAAATCGGTGGTCACTCCGCTGCCACGAACCAATTTGCACAATCTGCCCGGTCGACTGCACAACATCCTGTACCCTCTTCCCCTCCGCCACCGTCAGCGTCAGCGGCTTCTCACAGTACACGTCCCGCCCCGATCGGCAGGCATCCATCAGCATCTTTGCATGCCAGTGATCCGGTGTTCCAATCAACACCACATCCACCGACTTCTGCTGCAACATCTCCCGATAGTCTTCAAAAATCGCCGCCGTGCTGCCGAACGCCGCCCGCGCCTGCTCACGCACATGCCGGTCCACGTCACACAAGGCCACAAGGTTCCCATACTGCGATGCCTTCTCCGCGATCACCGAACCCTGATACCGCAGACCAATCGCTCCAATTCCCGGCCGCTCAACTTTCCAGCGACTTTCCGCAGCGCGAATTCCTCCAAACGTCACCGGCCACACAATCGACGAACCTGCCGCTGCAATTCCCGCCAGTCCCCGACGACGACCGATTCGCTGTCCCATACTGCTGCACCCCGCTCCCACAACACGCCATTCAGACTCACAGCTGATCGCTCAGCTCCTGTCCCGTAAAACTATTGCCCCGGATAGGTGGCCTGAACCGCCCGCTGACGCGTTTCGCCGGCGCCACGCCGCGAGGACGTCTGACGCACTCCGAGATCCGTGCGATCCCTGACTCCAGACTCCCGAATCTCCGGGAACGCTCGAATCGTCGTCAGAATTTCCTTCTCCTGAGTCACCTCGAGCCCCTCTGCTGTCTGAATCTGTATCGTCATCACCCGATTCAGACGAACATCCACCGGTAGTCCCGAAACTCGATCCACAATGCACTGGCCCAGACTGCGACCACCCGAAATTCGTACCCGTCCTGCTCCCTCCGAATTCACCGCTTCGCCGGATGCGATCCGCCCCGTGATCTCAATCTCCGCCGTGGCCGCATTGATGTCCGTCAAACGGTATGTTGATGTCAGATACACCGGCACCGGCTGCATCAGCCGGCGCTCTCGCGTCCAGACATCACCCGGCATCACCATCGACGCCGCGTCCGCGTCCACACTGCTGTCGTACGGCAGCAATCCAATCGAGTCGTCCACAAAGTTCGCAACGCCGTCGTCGCCAAATCGACTGCTCAATTCCGCCAGCAGCGTTTGCCGACGCTCCATCGGTACCTGCTGAACACATCGCTCCAGAAACTCCCGGTAACCCACCAACTCACGAATCGTGTTGTCTCGGCCCAGCCAGAATGAAAACCCGTTGCCCACCATGCCGGCATACGGCACGGCGTCCCAGGGCACATTCCCCTGATGCGTCGCCGAATCAAACTCCAGCCGACGACCACTGATGTCGTGCTCGTACTTCACCCGTGAATACTGAACCCCCAGCAAAATCGCGTCCGGAAGCACCTCCTGCACCAGTATCACCAGGTTCAATTCCAGTCGCGTCCGCGCCATGGCCGGATGCGTTTCCGAACGCTGTACCAGTGTCTGCTCAACCGTCTTGATCAGAGGAAACCGATCGCCGGCAGAAAGGCGAAGCTCCAGCTTTTCACCACGCGGCCGTCTGACCGCTTCTCCGGAATCCGACTCCTCCTCCAGAGCCACCGGTGACACTTCCTCTGACATGCCCCGGCGATCATCAACCCTCGTTCCTGCCGGTCGACGACCAGCACCACGCCCGGTTTCTCGACGCTCCACTGCACCAGACTCCACATCCCGCGACTCTGAATCCATCCGGGAACCGTCACTCAGCAGTTCATCCATCAGATCGTCGTCAGCCGTCGTTTCCACCTGCGCAGGACCACCACATCCAGCCAGCAGTGCCAACAACATCAACGCCAGAGAAGACATCAGCTTCTCCCGCTCTATCCTTCGAAACAACATGGCTGCTTCCCGTCCGTGGTTGACCCGACGCCGTCTCCTGACAACGACTGCTCTCAGTCCCGAAGACTATCAGGCCTGTCCTCAGCCAGTAAAGACAGGCCACTGCCATCATCCCATTCCACTTAGCCCCACAGGCCCCCCAGCCCCCAGCGTCCCATCCTCCACGCATCTTCTGCAGCACTTTCTGCGTGAGCACAACGCGATCCTGCCGTTTCTGCCTGTGACTTACCGCGAAAATGGTCCTTTTCCCTGCACCGGACGTTCCCGAAAGCCTCGCTCCAGACACTCGCCCACTGCACTCACGACCCGGTCCACGTCCGCTTCCGAAATGTCCAGATGAGTCACCATCCGTACCCGCTGTCCACCCATCGGGCCGATCAGGATACCCGCATCCCGCATCGCCCCGGCAAACTGAACCGCCGTGCCACACTCCTTCGCCAGATCAAAGAAAATCAGGTTGGTTTCCACCGTTTCCGGAACATTCAGAATGCCCGCAAACCGACGCAACCCCGCCGCGATTCGCCGCGCATGCTCATGGTCGTCCGCCAATCGTTCCACATGATGCTCCAGCGAATACGAAATCGCCGCCGCCATAATCCCCGACTGCCGCATCCCACCACCAAACAATTTCCGAATTCGTCTCGCTTTCCTGATGTCTTCCCCGTCCCCCACCAGAATTGAACCAAACGGACATCCCAGCCCCTTCGAGAAACAAATCGAAATCGTGTCAAAACAACGCCCCACGTCCTTCGCAGAATATCCACCCGCTACGATCGCGTTGAACAAGCGCGCACCATCCAGATGACACTTTAAGCCCTGCTCCCGAGTCCACGCGTACACCCGTTCCATCACTTCCAGCGGATAAACACGGCCACCCCCAAGATTCGTGGTGTTTTCCAGACACACCAGCCGCGTGCGGCAAAAATGCTGGTCATTCACACGCACTCGCCCCTCAAGGTCGCCAAGGTCCAGCATCCCCCCAACCCCGGTCAGCGTCCTGACACTCACACCGCTCAAGGCCGCTGGCGCTCCCCCTTCAAAATTACAGATATGTCCCGTCTCATGAATCAGCAACTCGTCACCGGGTACGCAATGGACACGGACACCCATCTGGTTGCTCTGAGTCCCTGAGCAGGCTACCACGGCAGCTTCACGACCGAACAACTCCGCAACCCGCGCTTCCAGCGCGTTCACAGTGGGATCTTCGCCCATCACGTCGTCACCAACTTCGGCCTCTGCCATCACCCGCCGCATCTCCATCGTCGGGCGCGTCACCGTGTCGCTGCGCAAATCAATCACTCTCACAACCTCATCCTTCCCTTCAACCCGCTCACACTTCCCCCGGTCACAACTCACGTGTCGCCCCGAGCTTTCCACTCAAACTTCAACCCCACACCGCCACGTGTCCTCAATCAAACCACTCATCCCGCGCGTCAAATTCCGGAACACAAATAATCAGCACTTTCATGCGCCCCACGGCACGATGCCGCACCCCGGGAGGAATCACAATTGCCTGCAGAGGCTTCACAGAAATCAACTCCCCATCCAACTCCAGCCGCCCGTCCTCACCACACTCCAGAATGACATACGTCTCCGTCAATGTCCTGTGGTAGTGCCGCTGCGCGTCCTCATGAATCTCGGTCAAATGCAGAGTCCCAGGGAACTCCGGAACCTCACGAAACGCACGCCTCGCCGTTCCACAGGGACACGCGACTCCCTCAATCGTGGAGAAATCCGCAAAGTGCCAGCGGCGCTCCCGCTGCTCGTTCTCGTTCACTCGATCCCCCTCCCCCACACAAACCGAAGTCCGTCACCCACGGAAGTACCCGCAGGTATCGATCAGATCCCATCCCGAGTCACGTCTCCGGCAAAAAAAAACGCCTGTCCCCATTGAGGCCAGGCGCTTCCGTCATTGCATTCAATTCATCACTTCGCGCGAGCCGCTGTCCAGTCGTCCAGCATCGCCTGAATCCGCGCTGGATTGAAGTCCCCAGGAACCTCGTAATCCTGGTTCGCCATCAGGTCTTCAACCGACAAGTCGCGTGAATTCACGCCAGACCCAGGAACCTGCACGTGCGCCGTCCACGCAATCGCATTCAGCACCAGCGTCCGAAAGTCACGATTACCCCAGTTCCAGTGATCGTGACCACCCGTGAACCCGAATCCCCGACCTGCGTCCGGACGAACCGATGCCCACGCAACCGTCTGCTTTTCCTTGCGCTCCAGCACAGCAGCACGCACCGCGGCGTTGTTGCTGTGAGGCCCGTCCGGTCGCGACAAACTGCCATCCGCTCGAACCAGCGTGTCACTCGGAGGCAGCTCGGACAGCACGGGCACGACATTCACGCCCCCCTCCGCAAATCGCATGTGATAATACCACTCGTCATTCACACGAAACGGCTTCACACCCCGCGAAACCGGATGCGCCGGGAAATTCCCGAAACTGCCTGTCCAGTGAGGATTCACGGACCAGTCCGTTTCAAAGTAACCCCCGATCC
This sequence comes from uncultured Planctomycetaceae bacterium, assembly GCA_903924405.1. Classification (GTDB taxonomy): domain Bacteria; phylum Planctomycetota; class Planctomycetia; order Planctomycetales; family Planctomycetaceae; genus SXXK01. The sequence goes on from CAIYBH010000046.1 coordinate 26,831, forward strand.
AGCTTAGAAAGGCTTCACCCGATGGCCCCTTCGGCACTTCAACGCCGTAGTGAATGCAAACCATGCCAACACCACGCTTCTGAATCTCCTTCAGTCGCTCCAGATGACTGTTGAAGGGATGACCGCCGCCACCATCCGCATAAATCAGAATCGCATCCACATGATCCAGAACCGACTCGTCTTCCGGCCAGCCATTCGCGTACACCGTTGCCTCAATGCCCAAACCGGAGGCATTCAGAGCCTCTGCCAGCAGCATGCAACCCGCACGATGCTCGTGCGCTCCGTAGCCATGACTGGGACGCCCCGCAATCAGTGCGACCTTTTTCGGAGCCGGCAGTCGCTTCAGTCGAATGTTGCGAAACTGAACCGTCATCGGCGGACCAACGTGCGCCTGCAGCGCCAGCAATCCTACCGCTCGCCGCTCCTTCTCGTCGTTGTCCGTCACGTCCACCGTCTTCAGGTCGTTGATGAAGTGCTGAAAATTGTACCCGTTCGCCACTACCCGGTATTTGTTCCAGTCTTCCCGACGAATGCTTTTCTGAATCGCAGCCGATTCCCCAACACTCCCGGTCACCTTCACTTCAAACTTCCCGTCATTCCGCACCAACTCCGTCGACTGGCCACGCTGAGCCAGAATTCCACGGAACGCTTCCCCGTACAGAATGCCCGAGTACGTCTCGCCAGCTTCAAAGTCTGCCTGATAGCCGCCAATCCGCCACTTGCCGTCATTCAACTCAAAACTACGGTACTGAATGCCCGAGTTGCCGTTGACAATCCGGTACTCCAGCTCGAGCTCAAAATTGTCGATCTCGCCACCACGGTAAATCAGGAACGTGTTCCGATCCAGCTTCACCTCTTCAGTCGTCCGGCCGGTAATTACCCCGTCCTCAACACTCCACACGCGAGGATCACCGTCCCAGCCGTCCAGTGTCTTCCCGTCAAACAACGACTGCCACTCGTCTCCACTGGCTGACACACTCGCTGTGACCATCATCGCCAGCATCAATACCCAACGCCTGATCTGCATATCTGCTCCCTGTCATCCCGGTTACTTCTCGAAGGATGCCCTCCGAAATTTCCCAGAGCTCTCGCTCACACTTCAACGTCCATACGGACTACCCTGCAAACCAATCCGCCCTCAGGACAGCCCGCCTGTTTCACATTCTCTGACCTTAGATGAATCGACAATCAGCCCGAACTAAACACTTGAAAACCAATCTGGGCGATACCGCGGACATTAACCCTCAGTTGTACGGCCAGCGCGTGTCGAGCCTTCACCAGCAATCGATTCACGCATCCGAGTATCCGCCTGAACGTTTTTCAATTCGTAAAAATCCAGTAACCCCAGCTTACCATTTCCAAACGCCTCCGCCACCGCTTTCGGCACTTCAGATTCTGCCAATACCACCGCAGCCCTGTTCTGCTGAATCAAGGCAACCATTTCCTGCTCCCGCGCACGCGCTGCTGCCCTGCGCTGCTCGGCACTCGCCTGCGCAACACGCATGTCCGCTTCCGCTCGATCCGCCGTCAACCTCGCTCGAATATTAGCGCCCACATCGATGTCAGCGATGTCGATCGAAACAATCTCGTAGGCGGTCTGTGCCTCGAGGCCCTGCTCCAGTACCGTTTTGGAAATGTAGTCCGGATTCTCGAGTACCAGTTTGTAGGACTTCGTGGATCCAATCGCCTGCACAATCCCCTGGCCCACGCGCGCAATCACCGTTTCTTCTGTGGCCCCACCAATCAACTGCTGAATATTCGTACGCACAGTCACCCGCGCTCGAACTCGCAACTCAATCCCGTCCGCAGCAACCGCCGACAACGTTCCCTGCTGACTCTTCGGATCCGGACAGTCAATCACTTTCGGATAAACACTGGTCGTCACCGCCTCAAGGATGTCACGCCCCGCCAGATCAATCGCCTGCGCCGTGTTCCAGTCTAATGGGATCGAGGCCTTGTCAGCCGCAATCAATGCCCGAATCACGTTCGGCACGTTGCCGCCAGCCAGTGCATGCGCTTCGAGGGAACGTGTCGACAACGGATACTTCTTCCGCAGTCCCGCCTGGACCGCCATAATCTTACTGCGCACAATCAACGCAGGATTCACTCGACGAAAACGCATGTACACAAGGTCCAGCAGGCTGATGCCAGCCCGCGTCACTTTGCACTGCAGCCACAAACTGGCGAATTGGGCGAAGACCGCCAGAAAAACCAGCAGACCCAGCAACACAATAACCAGAATTCCCCACTGCAGACTGGACAGTGCCAGCAGGAATGGTGCACTCATCAGATTCTCCTGAAACCAGGCAGCACGCCGCAAACCCGAGACTAACGTGGGTCAGACTTTGCCCGCGCGCCGCCATGGGTGTAATCGGACGGCATGTCGAAGTCAAGCCGCCCGGCGTCGTCGTTGCCAGAGTCCCCGCTTTTCCCCCGGGGAAGTTCTGCGTCTGATGCCCCGCCAACTGCCGCCCCTGCCGACTCGTCCTCTCGCTGCGGCCGAACGACCAGCCGATTTGCACGCACTCCAACCACAACCACCATGGTCCCGGGTTCCACCAGCATTCCCGTCGATTCCGCATGAAACCGCTCACCCGCAACCACGACCATCCCGCCTGGCGTCATCAAAGTCTGCGATTTTCCAGTCTGCCCAATGAGCGATAGCAGAGTGTTCACCGGAGTCGGCCCGGTGTCATCCGTCGGCGCCAGGGTCATCCGCCGCCCCAGTCTCGTTCCCTGAAGAATCGCAACCGCCCCCATCAGCGATCCGGGAATCCCTGCGATTAACACAAACACGTAGCTCCAGAAGAAGACCGGATCCGTACCCCACCACGCTTTACACGCTGACCAAAACGAAACCACCAGCGATATCAGAGATAACACCAGCAGCATCCCGAATGACGGTACGAAAAACTCCAGACCCAGGAAGAATAATCCAAGGATCAAGCCGAGCGTCGCCAGTACCGCTGCATCCGCCATCTGATACGTTCCCCCCTCACCCGCTCACCACTTCGCAGGCCTGATCTGGCCCGATAGAACAGTCTCCGCCGCTCCACGCCGCCTCGACGGAGCTTCATATTACCATGTCTTCCCGCAAGCTGCACCCCGCGACCACCCGACCACCCGACCACCCGACCACCCGACCACCCGACGCCCGACGCCCGACGCCCGAAAACTGAAAACTGAAAACTGAAAACCAGTCGCGTCATCACGCCGCAGTCGCTGGCTTACGACTGAAGTGTCTCCCGACGCTCCGATAAGTTCGGCAGTCGGTAAAAGAGTCCAACCGGAAGCAACATCGCCGCCAGCGTCAGAAAAATTATCCACTGCAATCGTACGTCCGCCCCAGCTCCCGCTGCCGCCCTCACCATCACACCAAAGACCGCCGAATACACAGCACACAACAGTATCCCGATCCACGTCATCAGGTTCTGCACGCCCAGCAGTCGCCCTTTCAATGCGGCCGGCGGTGCCTGCTGCAGAAATACCTGGATCGGGACCACAAAAATTCCCGCCGCAATACCTAACATCACCATCGTGCTTCGCAGTGCCCATTCCAGAACGTCCGCTCGCAGTACACTCTCGGAAATGTATTCGCTCTCTCGACCAGAACTGGCCGGTAGCCCCGCAAATCCACTCCCTAACCATCCGATTCCACACAACGACACCACCAGCAACCACGCCCCCCGAACCGTCCAGCGATGGCCATTCGATCCGCTCCCCACAAAACCCGCGATCACACACCCCACCGCGATCCCAATGCCCATCGCCGCCACAAGGATGCTGGTCCGCGTACTGCTCAGATGCAGAGTCCCTTCGCCGAGAGTGTTCACCGACATCTGCGTCACTCCCCCCAGAAACCAGAACAACGCGTACACCAGCAAGGCCAGCACCAGGTGTCGGTCACGCCGCAGAATGCCCAGGATCGATCGCGGAACCGCGAGGTTTTCCCACTTCAATTGCAGTCCAGGCTCTGCCACTCGCGTCTTCGGTATCAGCATCGATGCCACCGCACCCGCAATCGCCACGCCAATCGCAATGACACTGCCCACCCACAAACTTTCCCGAATCAGATCCAGTGCAATCCCCGCACAGACTGTTCCAAAAATGATCGCCAGAAACGTCGTCATCTGCACGGCGCCATTCACAGGCAACAACTGCTCCTCACGAAACAATTCAGGCAGTACCCCATACTTGGATGGACTGAAAATCGCACTGTGAACGCCCATCAAACTCAACACACCAATCAACGCCACCAATTGCCACTGCATCGAAAGCCCCGGAATCCGCAGAATCAACAGGCCAATGCCCACAATTACGATCTCCGCCAGCTTGCACCCCACAATCACGCGCTGCTTCCCATGCCTGTCCGACAGGAATCCCCCTAAACCCGAAAAAATCACAAAGGGCAGGGCGAATGCCGCCATCGCCAACTCCTTCCATGGCAACCCTCCCGCAACCCCGACCACTCGCTCACTCACACAAATCAACAGCACCATCTGCTTGAAATAATTGTCATTGAAGGCACCCAGAAACTGAGTCGCCAGGAAACTCCAGAATGCGACCGAACCCATTCCATATGTCCGATAGGCTCCCTGCACTCGCTCGTCACCAACCGACTGCTCGTTCCCTGTCATCTGCTGCCTCACCCCGGAAATAGCTCCGGTCTCCCCTCCCCAAAATCGCCAACCCTGACAGCCACGCAGATTCCCAAGTTCCAGGCACCACGGAAACCCCAATTCAAGGCATTTCCACGTTCCAGCGTTCAGAAAAGGGGGCAGGAACCAATAGCCAAATGGCCCAAAGGATGCTTCGCGTTTCCTGGCCAGCCATTCAATACCAACCCGAAGCGACAGCGAGGAACAAATCACAGACTGACTCGAAAACGTCCTC
>CAIYBH010000047.1 GCA_903924405.1 uncultured Planctomycetaceae bacterium
CTGCTCTACCAACTGAGCTACAGAGGAATCTTGTGTTGGGGTCGGAAAATTAGCGAGTGTTCCCAAGGGAATCAAGTCCGCTTTCAGGGGCTTTTGGTCGCTTTTTCTTTCCTGCCAAATTTCTTCGGCAAACACTGCCACTGATATCAACCAAGTCAAGGGAACAGAACGCTGTCTCCGCACGCACCCGAACACCGACACCGCAGGGCTGCTTCCTCTCGGACCTGACCCGGTTTGGCTGGGTCCGCCGCGATTGGAGACAGCGTCTTGTTCCCCCGGATTGCAGTTCCAGTGGACAGACGCAAGGCGGAGCATTATCCCGGATCCGTTCCCGTTTGGCAAGCGAGTTCTCTGCGTTTGCGGCATCTTCCCCATTGTTTGATGCCAAATCGACACGATGTTCTGCCGCTGGACACCGGATTGCGCCCAGCACCGTTATCGTGTGCGGATCAGCTTCGCCTGATAGGCCCCGTCCGCCGGGCTGCCCGGAAGGTGCTGCTGCTGGCTCTCAAGGACAAGGCCGTCCATGGCTCCCAGCACCGTCGTGACGACTCCGGAGTTTTCTTCCGGTTCCAGACTGCAGGTGCTGTACACAATCCGTCCTCCAATCCGGATTCGTTCCACTGCCTGAATCAGCAATCGAGTCTGAATCAGGATCAGTTCCTGCATTCCGGCCAGTGAAAATCGCCAGCGTGCTTCCGGGCGACGATTCAGTACGCCGGTGTTGGAACATGGGACGTCCAGCAGGATGGCGTCAAATGGTCCGTCCGGCAGGCCACTGCCGTCTTTGCCAATCCGCAGCGTCTGAATGGAGCTGAGGCCGAGTCGCTGGGCGTTCTGACGGATACGGTCCAGTCGCCCTTCCGCTATGTCACAGGCCAGTATGGTTGCGGCATCTCCTGACAGTTCGGCGAGGTGTGTGGTCTTGCCGCCCGGGGCCGCACACATGTCCAGAATGCGTTCGCCCGGTGCTGGTGCCAGCAGTTCGGAGGCCGCCATGGCGGATTCGTCCTGAATACTCCACCAGCCCTGCTGGTACCCCGGCAGGCGTTCCAGTCGAGCCGGTGAGTCCAGTCGAAGGCTGCCCATGTGGCTGCCGGGGCTGACCTGACATTCCTCCGCCAGCAGTGCCTGCTGCACCTGAGCCTGGTCAGCTTTCAATTTGTTAATCCGCAGGGTGGTGATCGGAGCGGCGTTGATCCATTGGCCCAGAGTCAGCAGTTGCTCGGGGGAAAAGCGACTGGCCCAGCGGGCTGCAAGGACGGTGGGAAGAGAGCATGCGTCGGCGAACCACCCGGTCCAGTCGCTGGCAGGGGCCGGAAGAATGTTTTCACTGAGGGCCAACCACTGACCGTCCGGGCCAGGGAGTGTGGAGGGCCCGGGGCCGTTCCCGGGTTGTTCAAGCACGAGGCGCCCAAGGCTGCGGAGTATGCCATTGACGAAGCCCGTCCAGCGGTCCCGTCCCAGCTGCCGGCAGAGTTGTACGGCAGAATCAACGGCCGCGTGTGGCGGCGTCCTGGCGAACAACAGTTGAAAGGCACCGATTCGCAGGATCTGCCAAAGTTCTGGTTCGGTCTGCGATCGTGGTCGTGTCAGGCGGGATTCAATCAGGCGGTCAAGCGTTCTCCGCCGACGCACGACGCCAGCGGCGATGTCGACGGCGAGGGCTCGTTCGGCAGAACGCAGTTGGTGGCGAGAGTCCAGTTCGCCGAGGATGTCCTGCAGAAAGCGTTCGTCCCGTTCGCATTCCTGGAGGGCGACCCAGGCAAGGATGCGGCCATTTTCAAAGGGTTCCGGTATCCGGATCTCTTCTGGCTGGCGGGAGGATCCGTCGGTGCGGGAGCGATGCGAGTCGCCACTGCCCGTCTGCCACTGACGAATACGATCGTTTGTGTCCGATTGCCGACCCCGCCCTGCTCGTTCGCGTCCGTTCATGTGGCAGCTCCTGAACACAGACGCAGAAGGTCCTGGAAGTAGTTCGGATAGGTCTTGGCGGTACATTCGGGGTGCTGAATGCAGATTCCCGGTGCTCGCAGTCCCAGCAGAGAAAAGCTCATGGCCATGCGGTGGTCATCGTAGGTGTGAATCTCTGCTGGCTGAGGGTGACCAGGGTGGATGGTCAGCCCATCAGAATGTTCTTCGGCCTGGATTCCGGCACGTTGCAGTTCTGTGACGACTGCAGCGATGCGGTCGGTTTCTTTGTGACGCATGTGTCCTACGTTGCGAATTCGCGTGGGCGAATTCGCAAAGACTGCAACGGTCGACAGCGTCTGTGCTGTGTCGCTGATGGCGTTCATGTCGATGTCAATTCCATGGAGCGATCGCCCGGTGACGGTGACGCTGTCCATTCCCCAGGTCACTTCGCAGCCCATGCGCTGGAGCGCGTCCACGAAACCGACATCACCCTGCAGCGCGTCGCGGGTCAGCCCCTGAACGGTCACGGTACCGCCAGTCACTGCGGCAACTCCGAAGAAATAGCTGGCCGCCGAGGCGTCGGGTTCGATGTCGTAGGTGTCGGCATGGTAAGGGTGCGGGGCAATCTGGAATTCTGACAGGTCTTCGGGGAATTCCACGATGGCTCCGAAGGACTGCATCATCTGCAGTGTCATGGTGACGTACGGCTGCGAGACGAGTTCGCCAACGACTTTGACCTGAACCGCGTCACGACAGGCGGGCGCGGCCATCAACAGGCTGCTGAGAAACTGACTGCTGATACTGCCGGCGATGGTGGTCGTGCCACCGGTCATCTGCCCCTTCGTCCCCTGAACCAGGACCGGGGGACAGTCGGTGCCGGGAAGTTCGAATTCCACGGATGCTCCGAGTGGTCGTAACGCCTGTACGAGGTCACCAATCGGTCGCTGCCGCATACGTGCGACTCCGTCAAGCCGATAGGTGCCGCGGCCAAGAGCACACAATGACGTGAGAAAGCGGATGCTGGTGCCGCTGTTCTCAAGCCAAAGGTCTGCCTGCGTTGCGGGGATGTGTCCCGCCTGCCCATGGACTGTGCAGGTGCAGGTGGTAAGGTCCTGTTCCACGGTAAAACCCATACGCCGCAGGCTGTCGACCATCACTCGGGTGTCCTGGCTGTCAAGGACGCCGGTGAGCCGGGTCGGTCCGTCGGCCAGTGCTGCCAGAACCATGGCGCGGTTTGTCAGGCTTTTGGATCCCGGTGGTCGAATTGTTCCACAGACCGGGCCGGAAACGGGGGTGATCTGGAGCATGGCGTTTCGGGTGTCGGGGGTTAGAAGTCCACGTGGACGATGACAGAAAGCATTGAGGCACGCGGCGTGTGAACGCTGCACCGGTCAGCGAAAAAAAGGACCCGGCAGTTCGAATTTCGAAGTGCCGGGTCCGTGAGTCGTGCGGTGCAGATCACGACAGCCGCAAGGGCTGACGTTCAGACTTCCTTAGAGGCAATCCAGCTCATCATCTTGCGCAGCTGCTTGCCAACTTTTTCGATCTGATGATTGCGTTCGCGGCGACGAGTTGCCTGGAAGGACGGCGTGCCGGCCTTATTTTCCAGGAGCCAGTCGCGGGCAAACTGTCCGGTCTGGATTTCGCTGAGAATCTTTTTCATTTCCAGCTTGGTCTGTTCGGTGACGATGCGAGGACCGCGGGTGTAGTCGCCGAATTCTGCGGTGTTCGACACGCTGTAACGCATGTAGTTCAGGCCGCCCTGATAGAACAGGTCCACGATCAGTTTCAGTTCGTGCATGCATTCGAAGTAGGCCATTTCAGGCTGGTAGCCTGCTTCGACCAGAACTTCGAAAGCTGTCTTAACGAGGGCACTGACACCGCCGCAGAGAACAACCTGTTCGCCGAACAGGTCCGTTTCGGTTTCTTCTGCGAAGGTGGTTTCGATCACACCACCGCGAGTCCCGCCGATCCCCTTGGCATAAGCCAGGGCCAGCTGTCGGGAGGTTTCGGAAGCACCGTCGCTGAGAGCGATCAGGGTGGGAACTCCACCGCCTTTTTCGTACTCGCTGCGGACAAGGTGGCCGGGGCCCTTGGGAGCCACGAGGGCGCAGTCCACGCCGCGTGGGGGCTGAACCTGGCCGAAGTGGATGTTAAAGCCGTGTGAGCACATCAGCAGGTTGCCCGGCTTGAGATGCGGGCGAATGTCATTGCGGTAGACGTCACCCTGGAGTTCGTCCGGCAGGAGGATGTTGATCAGATCGCCTTTTTCGGCGGCTTCGGCAGCGGACACGGGCTTGAAGCCGTGGCTGATTGCCAGATCATAGTTGGGACCACCGGGGCGCTGTCCGACGAGGACATTGCAGCCGCTGTCGCGCAGATTCTGAGCCTGAGCGTGGCCCTGACTTCCGTAACCGATAATCGAGATCGTTTTGCCCTTCAGATGACTGAGATCGGCATCGTCTTCGTAATAAACCTTGACCGCCATTCGTCCGAATCCTGTGAGACTGTCAAAAAGTGGGTGATAACATGCGACCTCCGGAAGATACCGGAAGAATTGCTTTTCGCGCGGAAAGTCCTGAGTGAAGCTGTCAGATTTGCCTGCAACCTGGCTGCACTTCAGGCAGAATCGTTGCATTGAACAATGCTGAGGCTGTGAAAACAAGCGAGTGAGGCAATTCCCCGTCAGGCCTGGCCAATTCCGGGGAATTTCGTGCGTGAAACAATGTCTTTCGGGCTATTCCCGGGTGATTGTTTCGTCGAGATTGAGGACGAGGTTGGCCATCATGGTCATGGCGGCATATTCCGGTACTGGAATTTCTGCGGCGCGCGGAGACAGCCCGATTGCCAGGAGCTTTTCGGCCTCTGCGGGCGCAGCCTTGTAGTGTTCCAGGTGCTGTGCGTAGACGCGAGCCAGAACCTGCAGTTCCTGATCCTCGGGAATGCGGCCTGTGCAGAGCCGGAATCCAAAGGCAAGTTGCTGCTGAGTCTGCGGGCCGGCCTGAAGCATGCGGGTAGCAAGATTGCGAGACGCCTCGACGTATTGCTCATCATTCATCAGCACCAGTGCCTGCAGAGGTGTGTTGGTGCGGGCGCGACGGGCGACGCAGGTTTCCCGGGATGGGGCATCGAAGGCCATCAGGGACGGCGGCGGTGCGGTGCGTTTCCAGAATGTGTAAAGACTGCGACGGTAAAGTGCGTCCCCTTCGTCACGTTTGTAGTACTGGGTAGTGCTGCCCACGAAGGCGACAGATTCCCAGATACCATCGGGCTGGTAGGGGCGGACACTTTTTCCGCCGAGTTGTCCGCGGAGCAGACCGCTTAGAGCCAGTGCACTGTCACGGACCACTTCTGCATCGAGGCGAAAGCGAGGACCGCGGGCGAGCAGTTGGTTTTCGGGGTCTGTCTGCAGCAGTTCCGGTGAAACTCGGGAGGACTGGCGGTAGGTGGCGGACATGACCAGTTGTTTCATCAGACCTTTGACATTCCAGCCGGATTCCACAAAGTCCACGGCAAGCCAGTCCAGCAGTTCCGGATGCGTGGGCCATTGTCCCTGCGATCCGAAGTCTTCTGCCGTTTTGACGATGCCGGTTCCGAAGATCTGCTGCCAGAAGCGATTGACGGTGACTCGGGCGGTGAGTGGGTGTGAGGGATCCGTCAGCCATTGTGCGAGTCCGAGGCGATTGGTCGGGGCACCTGCGGGCAGTTGTGGGAAGACGGAGGGCACACCGGGCGTGACTTTTTCGCCCTTCAGGGTGTACTCGCCGCGCCGGAGAACAAAGGTGTCCCGGGGCGTGGGGAGATCCTGCATGATCATGGAGACGGGGATGGAGTTTTCGAGGTCGGTCCGCTGTTTGGAGAGATCGTCAATCTGCTTCTGCAGCGGTTCGAGCACGGTGCGGCTGCCGGCATAGACGAATTTCAGGAAGTGACTGCGGATCAACTGCGACTGCTCGGGCGTTCTCTGACCGGGCTCAACTTTGATTGCGTCGCGGACGGGTTGCGGCACGGTGGAGGTGGCAAGTCCTTTGTCGAAGGCTTCCCACGCTGCCAGTGATTCGAAGGACTGGGTTCCCTGGGGAGTCCTGGTGACGATGCCGGCGTGATCCCAATACACCAGTCCGTCGAACTGAGTGAAGGCCCAACCGTTCAGTTCGGCACCGGGATTGAGCCCCACGTGGGAAGCGTCAACCTCCAGCCGCACCCATTGGCCAGCAGCGGGGAGTGGACCGAGGTGACGGTGTCCGGGGACATCACCGCTGCCGAAGGCGATCCGGTCTTCTCCCCAGAAAGCTCGATGCTCCCATGCGCCGTCGTTGAACTGCAGCATGATGGTTTTGGGTGGGTTGGCGGGATCCAGCCAGACCCAGGCGAAGAGTTTGTCACCGGCACCGATTTTCAGAGTGGGCGCGGCGCCAGTGAAGAAGTGCTGGCTGAGTCCTGAAGCCTGACGTCGGGTGGCTTTTGTTCCGGACTGCACAGGATGATCCGGTGCGGACACGAATTCCCAGGGTGTATCGCCCTGAAGTTGGGCGGCTGTTGGTGCCTCGTCGTCGATCCAGACGAACTCTGTCGGTTCTGCGGGGACTGGCGATGTTGTCGGACCCGGGTCCGTGTAGGCGAAGCTGGACAGTTGGGTGTCCATATCGGTTTTGAGCATAGCGACGCGCTGGTCCAGTTCGGAGAGTGTGCGGGTCTGCTCTTCGGATGGAACTTTGATGATCGGTGGTGGTGCGAGTGCGTTGCCGTCCATTGCGGCATCAGCGGATGCGTTAAAAAATGCATACAGCTGATAGAATTCTTTCTGGGAGACCGGATCAAATTTGTGGTCATGGCAGACAGCACATCCGAGAGTCATGCCCATGAAAATGGTGGACACGGTTTCGGTGCGGTCGACTGCATAACGCACATAGACTTCTTCATCGATGGACCCGCCTTCGCTGGTGGTGACGTTGCAGCGGTTAAAACCGGTCGCCACTTTCTGATCGAGGGTGGCGTTGGGCAGCAGGTCTCCTGCAAGCTGTTCGGTGGCAAATTCGTCGAAGGGTTTGTTCCTGTTAAATGCGGAAATCACCCATTCGCGGTATTTCCAGAGCGAGCGTTCGTTGTCGAGGTGCAGACCGTGGGTGTCACCGTAGCGGACAAGGTCCAGCCAGTAGCGGGCCATGTGTTCGCCGTAGGCGGGGGAATTGAGCAGTCGGTCGACGACTGATTCCCACGCATTGGGCGAGGCATCGTTGAGGAACGCGTCAATTTCTGCCGGGGTCGGTGGCAGTCCGGTGAGGTCCAGCGTTACGCGGCGGATCAGGGCAACGCGATCAGCTTCAGGGGCTGGTTGCAGCCCGGCCTGAGAAAGACGCGCTTCGATGAAGTTGTCGATGGAATTGACAACGCGGGCGGGTTGCTGTGGTTGGGGAACCGCAGGCCGCTGCGGGCGAATGAATGACCAATGCCCCTTGTATTCAGCTCCCTGGTCAATCCAGGCCTGCAATAACGCGATTTGGGCGGCAGTTGCTGCTTTTCCTGTGTTTGGCGGAGGCATGATGACGTCAGCATCTGTGGCCTTGACACGCTGAATCACCTGGCTTTCGCCGGAATTTCCGGGGATCAGGGCCGCATGACCGGATTCGAGCACAGCCCTTGCACCTTCGGGAGTGTCCAGCCTCAGGCCGGCCTTCCGCTCATTGGCGTCCGGGCCGTGACACTGAAAACACAGATCCGACAGGATGGGACGAATCTGACGATTGAAATCGATGGGATCAGCCGCCTGCAGAGACGCCCCCAGCAGGCTGAACCACCAGGCCAGACACACAGCAGCACGGGAAACCAGAATCTTCGTTTGCATAGGAGTGGCAGGATTTTCAGGAGGGAAATGACGGGGCCGGTGATCACCAACGCGGCGTCCGCGCAAACATCCAGGCGTGGAAACGACACATTGTGATGACAGACACATAAAACGCAGGCACCCACGGCCGAAGTTGCCGGCTGTTCCGGAACTGGTTGCCGATGCGGGAGGACGTTGCCTGCGAGGTTTACACGCCAGAACTATACGCTCTGCTGTGACAAATGGTGAAGAATCCGGAGGGGAAGTCAAGGGACATTCGCGTGTATTGGGGGTGAGGTGCCGTTTTAACAGTCTGGTGAAAAAAGTGTCGCGGAATCCACGGGCTGGATTGTTCGGAATTGTGGATTTTGACGTCCCCTACTGCTGTTCAGCGACGGTGTCTGAGTTGGTCTGTGGGGGGAGATGCTGTCGACATGAGTCCGAGTTTTCTGATCGGGCGTGTTTGGCGATGAGGCTGCTGTTGCGGCGACTCGGGGCAGACTTCGTGGTTGGCGAAGCGCGAGACCATTGGCTCGAGCTGGAGGCCACGGAGCCTGTTTTTTGGGAGATTTCGGGGAATAGTCCCGGAGAGTAACGGAGGAAACTGAACCCCCTGCACTAAGATCTCGCGGTGAACCCGTGGAAGAACGCGCTGTTTCCCTTCAGAAAATGCGCTTGATTTTTCGGGAAATGTATTGGCACAGAATATGCTGTTTTTCCACGCATCGGCTGTTTCCACCAGGCAGAACCGAGAGTTGCATAAAAAACGGGCAACTCAGTCTGCTGGAAAGGCAATCAGGCAACGGGGGCTGCAGTGCACTGTGGTCTGAGGTGCTGGGAAGCGTTGAGGTCCTGGAAGGGTTTCTTGACCAGTCGTCTGTGTAAGGCGTCACCCTTTGGACAGTGCCGACAAGGCTTTGGCGACAGGAAGCCGATTGGGGCGGATGTGCAGGTGTTGGCGGTGGTCGAAATTGACTACTGCTGACCGCGCAATGTTTGCTCGACAGTCTGTCGTGAATTGATCATCAGCGGGAGGAGTTAGCGAACATGGCGAAGAAATCAAAGCTCGAGTACATCTGGCTGGACGGAACGAAGCCCACGCAGGTTCTGCGTTCCAAGACGAAGATCGTGAAGGACTTCGGCGGCACGCTGGAAGAATGCCCGGTATGGTGTTTTGACGGCAGTTCAACCAATCAGGCGCCGGGCGGATCGTCCGACTGTCTGCTGCAGCCAGTGGCGATCTTCACGGATCCGGGGCGTCTGGACGGTTTTCTGGTGATGTGCGAAGTGCTGAATCCGGACAGTTCGATGCACGATTCCAACGGTCGCGCCACGATTGATGACGACGACGATGATTTCTGGTTTGGCTTTGAGCAGGAATACTTCCTGTGGGATCGTGAGACAAACCTGCCGCTGGGCTTCCCGGTTGGTGGTTACCCGTCTCCCCAGGGCCCGTACTACTGCTCGGTCGGTGCGAAGAATGCATTCGGTCGTGAGATCATTGAAGAGCATCTGGACCTGTGCCTGCAGGCCGGGTTGAACGTCGAAGGCATCAACGCCGAAGTGGCGACCGGTCAGTGGGAATTCCAGGTGTTCGCGAAGGGTGCGAAGCGGGCCGGGGACGAAGTCTGGGTGGCTCGTTACATCCTCGAGCGGACAGCCGAGAAGTACAACGTGTCGATCAACTGGCATTGCAAGCCGCTGGGTGATTCGGACTGGAACGGTTCGGGCATGCACGCCAACTTCTCCAACACGGTTCTGCGAACCTGTGGCAGCAAGGAAACCTACGAGAAGATCTGCAACGCGTTTAGTCCGCGTATCAAAGAGCATATTGCTGTTTACGGTGCGGACAATCACATGCGTCTGACCGGCAAGCATGAAACTCAGTCGATCGACAAGTTCAGCTTTGGTGTTTCGGACCGCGGTGCATCGATTCGTATTCCAGTGGCAACTGTCACCAACGGCTGGAAGGGCTGGCTGGAAGACCGTCGTCCGGCCTCCAATGCGGATCCTTACAAGGTTGCATCTGAGATCATTCGAACAGTGCGTTCCGTGAAGGTCTGATGCGTTCCGAACTGATGTTGCCATCGGTTTGTGATTCGCTGCCTTTGTTGGGCGTCTTTTTCCAGTCGCTCCTTAACTTCGGTACCGCTGACGTTGTTGCAGCGGCTGGATATGGGAGTCACTGCTGATCGTTGGAGCAATCCCTCGGTCAATCCTCCCGGGCTGTTCGGTGTTTACACTGAACAGCTTTTTTTTATTTGCCTGGGTAAGCAGTCGCCGGTTGTGGGTGATCGGTCGTCGCAGGGCGCGGGATCGGTTGAGGAGGAGGCTTGCGCTTGCGGGGAGTTGCTGCGGCTGACGTGGACGTTTGCCGTGCCGATGGCGGTGTGCGTTTGTGCCACAGGCGTTTAGAACAGAGCGTCAAGCAGGTCGGGGCGAAGCAGGGCGAGTGCGACAGCGGCGACGAGAAGCAGGATCAGGACGAGGAATGTCCACAGCAGAGTTTTCCGGGGACGTCCGGTGACGGCTGGCTGGGCTGCGTGGAGCAGGGTCACCTGCAGTTGACGACCAAAGCGGAGTACGCTGCCATGATTCAGCCGGGCACGCTTGCAGGGGTGTTGGTTCAGCAGCGTGGGGCACTCTGTGGATTCGTGCAGGTAGTGCCAACTGCCGTTGAGGTAGTCAATTCTGCCGTGTAGTTCGTCGATGCCCTCCCCGCTGAGCTGAATGTCTGAGCCGGGCTTTTTACCGACACTATTTCGGGCGCGCAGCAGTGGCTGGTCTTCCTTTCTCCCGGTGATTCTGAGTGTCCAGCCGAGGGGCGGTTGTGAAGTCGGCTGGTTGACGGAGGTGGCACCGGAGCGTGGTCCTGTTTCTGAAGCGGGAGCAGTGGGCGTGGCTGGCTTGCGGCGGATTTCGGGGGCGTGAGTTCGAGCTGCCGGAGTCTCGGCGGCGGAAAAGCTGTCCGCGCTGCTGATTTCAAGGCCTTCCGTGCGGAGCCAGTCGGCTGTGTTGGAGATCGAAGATCGCGGAGCACTGGATTTGCGCGGGGCCGCTTCAGCCCGTGCTTTGGCTTGCCGAGCTCGCAGGGTGATCAGTTCACGAAAGTCGAACTGAATTGATTTTCGAACCGCAAACGGGCGGAGTGCTTCGGCGACTTCAGCAGCGGTTTGATATCGTCGGGCCGGATCTTTCTCGAGCATCCGCTGAATGATCGCGCCGACCTCAGGGGGAATGTCAGGTTTCAGTTCACAGACGTTGCGAGCGGGGCGGGTTCGCTGCGCTTCAAGTTTGGCTTTGTTTGACTTGTCGGGGAACGGGACTTTTCCTGTGAGCGCAACAAACAGAGTGGCGCCGAGGCTGTAGACATCAGCACGCAGATCCACTTTGCGACTGTCGAGCGATTGTTCGGGTGAGATGTAGTCCGGTGTGCCGAGGCAGTCATGGCCAAACACCATCGACAGTGAGAATTCATCGTCCGATGTGTCGGCAATCATGGCGAGTCCGAAGTCGAGAACGCGCGCCAGACCGGAGCTTTCCACGAGGAAGTTGGCCGGTTTGATGTCCCGGTGGATGATTCCCGCCTGATGGGCGGCGTGAAGGGCTTCGGCGGCCTGCAGTCCAATGTCGCAGGCCATGGAGTATTTCAGTGGTCCATGCAGGGCGACCAGTTCGTGCAGACTGATGCCGCGGACAAGGTCCATGACGAGGTAGTGTACCGCTCCTGTTGAGGCGAGCCGATGCGTTCGGATGATTCCAGGGTGGTGAATTTTCATGCCCGCAGCGGCTTCCAGTTTCAGTCGAGCCAGCATACCGGCATCCAGAGCATGCTCTGTCGACAGCACCTTCAACGCCACCTTGCGTTCCCCGGTTGGTTCTTCCGCGATGTAGACACAACCCATCCCTCCGAATCCGAGCACTTCGCGGATGCGGTAGCCATCGACGACCAGTCCCCTGTAACGTCCCTCCAGAAGACGCTCTGCCTGAAACGGAGTTAATACACGCTCTGTCACCAGCAGCTCGGCAATCTGCTGGGGGGACTGTGTTTGGGGCAGGCCATATCGCTGGCCGACGCGCTGACACTGCTCCTGTGTCAACAGGCCGCTTTTTTCCAGCAGCTTAAAGAAATCGGTACCGGTCACCGGTGCCTGCATGGAACATGCCCTGTTGTGATGCCAAGTTGGCTTTCAATGTCCTGCCGCTGCCCTGGAACGGCTGATCTGGTTGTTGAGCCCTGAACTGTGCAGATTTCTGAACCCGTTCCGGAAAACGCAGTGACAACACGACCTGCGATTTCCGGACGACAGAAAATTGTACGGCGGTTGTGACGACCCCGTGGCCCTGACAACCCCGGGAAAACAATGCGACCGGGCGTGAATAACCCGCCCGCACCCAGTCGCTGCAGACTTCGCATGTGAAGCGTATCAGCTGAACGCCGGTTTTGGAAATCAGTGTCCGGGAAGGGGCGGTAGGCGGCGTCGAATCTTTTCGCTGCAATTGCTGTGGCCGCGAGAGCGATGCGATGCAAAGCTGGGACGTCCAAAGCGTTGTTCAGTAACCTCAGCGATGATGGTCTTTGCGATCGCAACGGGGAAACGAGGGAACTCGCAGGTACAGAGCGAGTCGCGATTCGTGGCTGACTGAACGTCGTTTCGCTGGTTCGTCCGGTTACTGATGCCCTGCGAGGCTACGGGACGGTGATTTCCAGTAACATGCCGGGCAAAAATAATTCCGGAAGGGTGTCCACGCTGCGTTCATCGAGTATCCGGCAGTCGAGTCCGGCTTCAGCGGCAGTACGCTGGATGTGGCGAATGGCCGTCACACATCCATAGGCCAGCCACAATCGTCCGCCGGGGCGGAGGCGAGATTGAGTACCGGTTACGAGAGATTTGAGCAGCAGAAATCCCGGGTCGTAAAGTGCGAATTCCTCCACGGAGACTGGCTTGCGGTCTTCCCAGGGCGGGTTGGAGATGATGAAGTCGAAGGTTTCATCCGGTCGAATGACGGTCCACGCCTCGGGGGCTCTGCGGGGGACCTGTCGCACGTCCAGTCGCTGTGCAAATCCAAGAAGTTGGGCGTTTGCAAGGGCATTGGCGACGGCAGCGGGGTTCAGGTCTGTGGCAATCACGCGTTCGGCTCCGGCCTGCAGGCAGCAGAGTGAGACCAGTCCTGAGCCAGTTCCAATCTCAAGGACGCGGGCGCCACGCATTCGAGGTTCTGCAAGGATTCGCTTGCGCAGGCTGACTGTATCGTCGGGTTCCCAGAAGACTGAGTCGAGGATCTGAATGTCCTGCGGTAGCTCCGGGACATTGACCCAGCGGACAACCGGCCATGTCCCGGGATTTGCGACCGCTGCTGTTTTTTCCTCCAGTGGTTGTTCAGGAGGCGTTACAGAATTGCCGGCATCGGAGTTTGAGGATGTGGAATTTGCCCCGCAACCAGTGAACAGCGTGATCATCAGTGCGAGCAGGATGTGGAAGGTTGCCGGGATAACGGGGCGCGCTTCTGAACTGGCAGGCGGAGGACTACGCCGAAGGATTGATAAGGAACCAACGGACCTGCCGGCATGACGAGAGCAGGATGCTTCGGCCGACCGTTCAGTGCGGTTGGTCAGGAGCCGGTGACAGGAAATCTGACGGACACACAACGGGCTCAACCCGCACTGACAGCACCTTGCTGTTTGCCATGGTTCTGCGTTTGGCATTGTGAGCCGCCTGTTGTGAATTTCCGCCAGCTGTGCACGAGTCCCCGCGGGGGGGGACGAATCCGGGATGAGTGCCGTCTTCACCAATCGACGTCGGACAACTCACGCGGAATTCACACAGGAGCCTGCTGAAGGGCCGTGTGTTATTCGTCCTTATTGCTCTCCAGAACCGACAGGAACGCCTTCTGAGGAATTTCCACTTCTCCAAACTGCTTCATACGCTTCTTGCCCTCTTTCTGTTTCTGCAGCAGTTTTCGTTTTCGGGTGATGTCACCGCCGTAGCACTTCGCGGTGACGTTCTTTCGCAGGGCAGAGATGGTTTCCCGGGCAATCACTCGAGTGCCGATCGCGGCCTGCAGAGCGATTTCGAACTGATGCTTGCTGATTTCTTCCCGCAGGCGTTTTACCAGAGCACGCCCGCGTCGCTCGGCGCTGGACCGATGCACAATGGTGGACAGCGCGTCGACACGCACAGCTTTCACCAGTATGTCCATTTTCACGAGATCAGCGGCCTGGAATCCGATGATCTCGTAGTCCATGGTGCCGTATCCCGAGGTGACACTTTTCAGCTTGTCGTACATGTCGTAGACAATTTCGCTGAGCGGGAGTTCGTAGATGATCTGGGCTCGCTGAGGCCCGAGGTATTCAGTGCTTTTGTAAGTGCCGCGGCGATCCTGACATAGCTGCATGATGGTACCGACATGCTGCGATGGCACGATGTAACTGACTTTTGCGATCGGCTCGCGGAATTCTTCAATGATCCCGGCATCAGGCACGTCCTGAGGATTGTCGATGATCATCGTCCGACCATCTTTCGTCAGGATTTCATAGGTCACGTTGGGAGCAGTCTGGATCAGGTCCATATCCTGCTCGCCTTCCAGACGCTGCTGCACAATTTCCATGTGCAGCATGCCCAGAAAGCCACAGCGAAATCCAAATCCCAGTGCGTCAGAAGTTTCCGGGACAAATGAGAAGCTGGAGTCATTCATTGCCAGCTTCTGCAGTTCTTCCCGCAGGTTTTCAAAATCGGTGGCGTCGATCGGATACATACCGCAAAACACCATCTGCTTCGGTTTTTGATAACCGGGCAGCGCGTCTGTGGCTGGCTCATGAAACAGCGTGACCGTGTCGCCAACGGTGACTTTGCTGAGTTCTTTGAGCCCGGTCAGGATGTAACCGACCTGCCCTGGCCCCAACTCTTCGCAGGGCTTCATGTTGGGTCGAAACTGCCCCAACTCCAGCACGTCGCTGACCATGCCTTCACGCATGAAGCGGATCTTGTCGCCTTTTTTTACCCCGCCTTCGAAAATACGGATGTAGGTGATCACACCCCGGTAGTTGTCATACTTGCTGTCGAAGACCAGTGCTTTGAGCGGTTTTTGCAGTGTTCCCTTCGGACAGGGAATCTTATGAATGATGGCTTCGAAGACCGATTCGATGTTCAGGCCGGCTTTTGCACTGACCCGCAGTGCGTCCGAGGCATCAAGGCCCAGTACCGTCTCTACTTCGTCCAGAACTTCATCGACACGCGTGACTGGCAGGTCAATCTTGTTGACGACGGGGATGATTTCGAGATTGGAGTTGATGGCCGCGTAGGCATTGGCGACAGTCTGTGCCTGCACACCCTGAAACGCATCCACCAGCAGCAACGCGCCTTCACAGGCGGCAAGGCTGCGATTGACTTCGTAGTGGAAGTCGACGTGCCCGGGTGTGTCAATCAGGTTCAGTTCGTACACCTGACCGTCCAGCGTCCAGTTGATCGTGACAGACCGTGCCTTGACCGTGATGCCACGCTGTCGTTCGATGTCCAGATCGTCCAGGATCTGTTCACGAAATTCACGCTGAGTGATCGTGCCACTTTTCAGCAGCAATTGATCTGCCAGCGTGCTTTTTCCATGATCAATGTGGGCGATAATGCTGAAATTGCGAATAAACCTGGAATCCATAACTCAGCAGTATTCAAAAATGAGTGTAACGGGAAAAGTAAAGCGGCCCACCTGACGGCGTAGAATCACGCCGAGACGAACCGACATCAGTCATGATTCCTGTATCAGCCCGCCGTTCGCCCCGTGGCACTTCTGCCGCCGGCCGCACGGAGTGGCGGGATCTATCTGAATTATTGAAGGATGGCGATGACCTGCAGCGCCCGTGTCGTGCCCCGGTGCCCTGTCCCTCAATCATACCTTGATCAGAAGAGTGGCAACAGGCAGGAACACGGTCACCCCCATGGTTTCCCTGGGAATACCTCATTGACCCTTGAACGATTTGCCGAGTGGAAAGCTGGAACCGCAGATGATTCCCGGTGCACCCGCCGCGCACACCCGCGGAAAATGCGGTACCTGCGGTGCGGAGTCGGGTTTGCGGCCTGAACCGTATTTGGTCACGAGGCTTGGCTTATCGATGACCGCATTGAGCCGGTACACAAAAAAAGAGCCGACGATGAATCGTCGGCCCTGATGTCCAGTGATCGTCTGCAACCTCGAGGTCCTAGCGTGACATGAATACCACGACCGGACCAACGTCCACCTTCAGCATGACGTCGTCGACCGTTGGCAGAGTGGTCACGATGATCTTCATCGAGGCCTTGTCGACAGCCAGCCATTCGGCAGTGGCACCGCTGGAGGACTCACCGATGAAGTTGTACAATTTGCGAATGTTCGGTCGGTTGCGGAGAGTAATGACGTCTCCGGGGCGGACCATGATGCCCGGCTTGCTGACCGTCCGGCCGTTCACCTGGAAGTGACGGTGAACGATACCCTGGCGAGCCTGAGGACGGGTCAATGTGAATCCTGCACGGCGGACCACGTTATCCAGACGGCGCTCACACAGAATCAGCAGCGTAGCCCCTGTGTTGCCTGCGGTTCGCTTAGCAATGTCGAGGTAACGGTAGAGTTGTCGGTCGCGAAGCCCGTAATAGTACTTGATCTTCTGCTTTTCGATCAACGCGGCGCCGTAGGTGGTTTCTTTCTTTCGTCGCTTGTGCATCCCCGGTGGATACTCTTTGCGCTCGCTGGCTTTGATCGATCCAGCGGACTCATACACGTTCATGCCCAGACGACGATTGATGCGGCCCTTCGGACCAGTGTAACGACCCATTTCCTCACAAAACTCCCAATAAATCCCATGCGCTCTGCACCGTTCTCTGAAACACTCAGAAAACCGTCTCCACTGCGTTTTTTAAAGCATGCTCCTGGAACCCGATGCTGAGCACCCTGATTCCGGTCACTTTACAAACGCTCGACAGGCACATCCCGCATCAGTGCGGCGGCGTGCAGAGAAAACTCGGGCCCCTTTGAACAAACTCAAGGGAATCCCGAACTCGGAAAGGTATCGGCACCGGCCTGGAAGTTCAACATCGAGAAACCCCGTCCGTCCGGAAATGCCCGATTTTTGGAAGGTTGGGGCCATAAAAGATCAGCTTTTTTCGGAAAATCAAGCAGATTCCCAGATTCCTGCAGTACTGATCGCCGTCTTTTCAATTCGTCAGACAACCGAATCGTCCGGGCATGACGAGGCTTTTCACGAAATACCGGGCTGATTCTGTCAGGCATCCCCTGCTCCATTGGAACACTCATCCGCTTGTTGCTCACGAGGATCAGGCCGTTCTGCCGCCCGTGACATCAGGGGCCCCAATGAACCCAGTCTCGAGGACCTTTCCTCCGGAATCAAATATCCTGTTGATCCGGTTCAAAACGTGGTAGGATGATCGGGAAAACGAAACAGGTACACCAGGTACACGCCGTGCCGGGACTCACAGGACAATTCAGGCAAACGAGTCCGATGGTGAGCGCGGTCGTTTCGGGATGGCTGTGATTTGGCGCGGCAGTTCGCGATCACAAACCGGATTGAAGACTCCGCTGATGTTGTGAAGACCGAGGCCAGAAACAGGAACAATGTGCTCGCCAGTGGTTCGCCTCCGGCCGAGCATCATGCGGGAGATCAGCTTGAATATTGAAAATAACGCTGGCCAATTCGGGCGACGGCACTGGCTTTCCAGATGCGGCGCGGGATTTGGCGCCCTGGCTCTGAGCGATTTGCTGGCGAGCAGCCTTTCTGCGGCTGGGCCCGGGGAGGGTTCACCGTCGGCGTCCAACCCGCTTGCCGCGCGTCCCGGACATTTTCCCGGGCGAGCCAAGCGCGTGATCTTCGTCTTTATGCATGGCGGTCCATCGCATGTGGATACATTCGACTACAAGCCTCTGCTGGAGAAACATAACGGCCAACCACTGCCGTTTGCGAAGCCTCGCGTGCAGTTCGCTCAGACCGGGAACCTGCTGAAAAGCCCGTGGAAGTTCCGTCAGTACGGAGACTGCGGAGCGTGGGTCAGCGATCTGTTTCCCCATGTCGGACGCTGTGCCGATGACATTACTTTTCTCAAATCAATACACGGCTCCAATGAAGCGCACGGTGGGGCCCTGCTGAAAATGAATACGGGATCAGATACCTTTGTTCGCCCGAGTATGGGCGCGTGGATCAGCTACGGTTTGGGGACAGAGAATTCGGGTTTGCCCAGCTTTGTGACGATCAATCCAACGCTCGGACATGGCGGCGTGCGAAATTTCGGGTCTGCGTTTCTGCCGCCAATTCACCAGGCGACTCGGATCGCCACGTCGCGCGAACAGGGCGTGACACGCGCCCAGCTGGCCAATCTCACACATCCCTCAAACTCCCCTGCTCTGCAGGAGCTGCAGATGTCGCTGCTGAATCGACTGGATGCAGTACGCCCGACGACACCTGCCGACAAGCTGTTTTCGCCCCCCGGCCTGTCCGCTGAAGTCGACGCTGAGTTTCGCGGCAGAATTGCTTCCTTTGAACTTGCCTTTCGAATGCAGACGACCGGGCCCGAGTTGTTTGATCTCAGCGGTGAAACTGAATCGACGCGGCAGCTGTATGGGATTGATCAGGAACCGACCAGCAACTTCGGAACGCAGTGCCTGCTGGCCCGACGATTGTCTGAGTCCGGCGTACGCTTTGTCCAGGTTTCCCATGCCTACTGGGATCAGCACTCTGACCTGAAAAATGAACATTCACGCCTGGCTGCGGAGGTGGATATACCCATCGCCGGACTACTGATGGATCTGAAACAACGTGGCCTGCTGGATGAGACACTTTTGATGTGGGGGGCTGAATTCGGACGCACCCCAACAGCTCAGGGAAATGACGGTCGTGACCATAACCCACACGCATTCACCTACTGGATGGCGGGTGGAGGTGTGAAAGGTGGATTTAGTCACGGTGAGTCCGATGACTTTGGTTTTTATGCCGCAAAGGACAAGGTGCATGTGCACGATCTGCACGCCACCGTGCTGCACCTGCTGGGGATCGACCACGAACGACTGACATTTCGGTATGGCGGCCGGGATTTCCGATTGACCGATGTCGATGGTCACGTTGTCCACGACATTTTGGCCTGAATTGGTCTTCAGTCTGCCAGTATGTTTCGACCCGGGCATCACCACAGTGCCTGCACACAGGTCAAGCCTTATGGCCGTTGTGAAACTTTCAGTCCTCGTCTTCGTCGTTCAGGGAAATGTAGACATACCGGAACGGAAACAACACGTACCGCAGCCAACCGTATGGCAGCAGGTACGACGAAAAGCAATGCGGGCAATACTGCCGGCGCAGGCCAAACAAGACCAACAGGTACCCAAGCCCCATCAATGGTGCCGGCGTCATCACTTTCAAGCAGAAGCTGCAACGGTAGTTGAGACTGCGGAATGCGACAGATGGCAGTTCGGCCTTTTTACGGCTTTTGTGCTTTTTTCTCGACACTTTCTTTCGCCGCCTTTGTGACGAATGGTTGAGTTCTCTGTATTGCTGCAGATCCACGTTGCGCTGTTGACACCGATCATGAACACTGGCCACGTCGCCTGATCGTAATTCAGATTCTGTGGACGTGCCCGCGTTCACAACAAAATCCTCATGCTTCGGGTGCTACCCTGTAGTCAGTGTCGATTTAAGTACGGGCAGGATATCCCTCAGAAACTGAAGGTTCAACAAAAGCTGCCTCAAAACCGGAAGACGGAAGCGGATTCCAATTTTTGTGTCTTCAGAACCACCAGTCGCCGCCACGAATCCACGCACCGTTCAGGCCATTCCATCGAATAATGACGTCAAAGTTTGTACGAGAATTTGCGTCAACCAGCGGCGTTCCACACAACTTTTCCTCTGCAAATCTGGCTGACGACACCTGTAGCAGATATGAGGATTGAGGGGTGTGAAAACTTTCGGTTGCCCCTGGAATAATTGTTTCTTTGTGGAAATATTGTTTCGAGGGCGAGCGGCGTTGATTATCCCCGTGGAATTGTCCTCCACACTGTAGCGGGTCTTGTGACTGCTCGATCAATTGCCTGTTGGCGACGGCTGTTCAGCATCCCGCAACTTCCCGCGTCAAAACGTCGCAAGGCCTGCAGACTCCACGCCTCACTCGCAGTCGCTCCCTGAGGTGATGCCAAAACGACCGCATGTGTGCGTCCGGGCGTTTGCTCTACGATTTTGCGGCCGGTGGTGTTGTCTAACGGCAAAGGTCACGGAGAACACTCCAGCTGGTTTCATCGTGGCGAACGAGGAATGACTCCCCAGTACCCTGCAATGCTGCCATCTCTGGCTTCTGCTCACGGTTCTGGATGAACTGTGACTCTCGGCAGGGGCTGGCAACAACCGCCTATTGCCGCTGTGCTGCAACAGCGATGTCCGTCCGGGCGGCCTGTAGGTATTCTCTGCCCTTCAGTTGGTTGGCAAAATAAAAAGACCCGACGTTACCATGCACGCCGGGTCTTCGGGAATTTACCTCTGAGACATCGATGAAACGCTTTGAGTCTGCAAGGCATTCGATCAAACTATACTTGATCGCTTTGCCGCCTTCTGCTGTCGCTGCTGAAGATCTCTGCACTACTCATAATCAGCGTCGATCAGTCCCAACTCAGTGATCCACCGCTCTGATACTCGGTCACACGCGTCTCGAAGAAGTTCTTTTCTTTCGACAGGTCGATCGTCTCGCTCATCCATGGGAATGGATTGGCTGAACCGTACTGTGTTGGCAGACCAATTCGCTCCAGCCGACGATCGGCGATGTACTGAACGTAGTCACGGAAGGCTTCCACGTTCAACCCGAGAATACCACGTGGCAGACAGCCTTCTGCGTAGGCGATCTCAAGCTCTACCGCGTGTCGGATTCTCTCAATCATTTCTGTCTGGAACTGCGGTGTCCAGAGATCCGGATTTTCGGATTTGATTCCGTTGATCAGGTCAATTCCGAAGTTCATGTGCACAGTTTCGTCACGCAGGATGTACTGAAATTGTTCGCCAATTCCTTTCATCAGATTGCGACGGAGGAAGGAAAGAACCATGACGAATCCGCTGTAGAAGAAGATCCCTTCCATGATCACGTAGTAGCCAATCAGGTTCTTCAGGAACATCTGGCGGCCAGCTGGCGTGTCCGTGGTGAAGCCGTCGGACAGTATTTCTGCCGTCAGCTCCATTTCGAATCGATCTTTGCTGGCGATGGCCGGGATCTCCCGGTACATGTTGAAGATCTCACCCTCATTCAGGCCGAGACTTTCCACGACGTACAGGAAGGTGTGTGAGTGCACAGCTTCTTCGAATGCCTGTCGCAGCAGATACTGGCGGCATTCCGCGTTGGTCACGTGCTTGAAGATGGCAAGTACGAGGTTGTTTCCGACGAGCGATTCGGCTGTAGAGAAGAACCCCAGGTTTCGCTTGATCACCAGACGCTCGTCGTCGGTCAGCTTGTTCGATCGCCAGACTTCCACGTCCTGGTTCATCGCGACTTCGGTGGGCATCCAGTGGTTCGCGCAACCGTTCATGTAGTGTTCCCACGCCCAGTGATACTTGATCGGCATCAGCTGATTGACGTCGACCTGGGCGCAGTTGATCAGTCGCTTCTCTGTTGCCTTAACACGGCCGCCTTTCGGCTCCTCTACAGCGACCATTGGTTCATCAAACGAAAGTGTTGACATACTCGAACTCACTCCATGAGAACAAAAAGAAACGAGGACCGCAATGCTCACATCCTGATCCGGGGGCCAACCACGAATCAACCAACTGGACCTGGAAAACCACAAAAATCAATCAGCTGAAATCCGTTGCCGGCGAGGTCAACGGGACCGATTCAACCACAGCCGGGACAGGCTGACTTTCTGGAAATCTGCATGGCGGAGACGAAACAAAATTCGCCGCTCCACATCAGAGGAGGCGGCCAATACTGCACACGTCGCGTCTGCTCCACCATCTTTCAGAGAGAAACCCCGGCCCACTGAGGATTACCGCAAACAGGCCGAGATCTTCACCTTAAATTCCGGATTATCGACCTGACACAAACATTCGTCGTCTTGTTCACGCCCGGACGTCCCGGCCCTGCCACGGCAGACGTCTGATAGTCGTCATCATTCGCCCGTTGTTGCTCTGCTGACGTAGTCCGGACAAGGTCTGCAAGAACAATCAGACGGGCGTTTGACCAACAATTCACGGCCTGCGCCAAGGCGAGCCTGGAATTGCTGCAGCACCTACTGACACGCTTCACAATCCGGGTCGGTGATGCTGCAGGCTTTGTACTGCGAGGCTTCTGTCACCGGGATGTGCGGCGCGGGAATCGTCTCCGCCGCAGTCTCTCGTGAGTCTTCAGATCGACTGACCTGAATTTCACTGGAGGCGCTCCGCGATTTCATCCAGCGAGGCTGCAGCCCGAAGCTGTTGATGTCGGCGTTCGACTTTTCAACCTGCGTGGCGGCAAGCGTTCGGAGGTAGTAGGTCGTCTTGAGGCCTTTGCGCCACGCGAGGAAGTACATGTCGTGCAGTTTGCGGCCACTGGGTTCACGCATGTAGAGATTGAGCGACTGTCCCATGTCGATCCACTTCTGACGACGTGCGGCACATTCAATCAACCAACGCGGATCCAGTTCAAAGGCCGTGACATACCGAGCCTTGATGTCCCCGGGAATTCTGGCGATATCCATCAGCGTCCCGTCGTAGTACTTCAGCGCGGCCAGCATCTGAGCGTCCCACAGTCCCCGCTGTTTCAGTTCGGAAACCAGAGCCGTATTCAGGTGCGTGAATTCACCACTGAGGTTGCTCTTCACATACAGATGCTTGTACATCGGTTCAATCGACTGGGAGACGCCGATGATGGTGGAAATTGTCGCTGTCGGGGCAATTGCCATGCAGTTGCTGTTTCGCATGCCGTGCTGAGCCACGGCCTGACGCACGACCTGCCAGTCCATCCGTGCCGAGCGGTCCACGTCGATGCGACATCCTCGCTCCTGCTCCAGCAGATCCATCGTATCAATCGGCAACAATCCGCGATCCCACTTCGAGCCGGCGTAGGTGCTGTAGGTTCCTCGTTCTGATGCCAGTTCTGTCGATGCCAGGATCGCGTAGTAGGAAATGGCCTCCATACTGTGGTCGGCGAAATCCACGGCTTCCGGACTGGCGTAACTGATGTTGAGTGCTGCCAGCGCATCCTGGAAGCCCATGATTCCAAGACCCACCGGCCGATGCTTCGCGTTGGACGCTTTTGCTTCATCCGTCGGATAGAAGTTGATGTCGATGACGTTGTCCAGCATCCGCATCGCAATCCGAACCGTCTCTTTCAACATACCGACGTCCAGTTGACCATCGACAATGTGAGCGAGCAGATTGATGGATCCAAGGTTGCAGACAGCCGTTTCCTTCGACGAGGTATTCAGCAGGATCTCTGTACAGAGATTGCTGCTATGCACGACACCAGTGTGATCCTGGGGAGAGCGAATGTTGGATGGATCTTTCCAGGTGATCCATGGATGCCCGGTTTCAAACAGGCGAGTGAGCATCTTTCTCCAGAGCTCGTTGGCCGGAAGTTTCTTGAACATCCGGATTTCACCAGCTTCCGCCTGCTTTTCGTATTGCGTGTAACGCTTCTCGAACTCACGTCCGTAGACGTCATGCAGATCCGGAACCTCGTCAGGGCTGAACAGAGTCCACTCACGGTCTTCCTCGACCCGCTTCATGAACAGGTCGGGAATCCAGTTCGCGGTGTGCATGTCGTGAGTTCGCCGACGCTCGTCCCCGGTGTTCTTTCGCAGATCGAGGAACTCCTCGATGTCCATGTGCCAGCTTTCCAGGTAGGAGCATACGGCACCCTTTCGCTTTCCGCCCTGGTTGACAGCCAGTGCAGTGTCATTCACCACCTTCAGGAACGGAATCACACCCTGGCTGCGGCCATTGGTCCCTTTGATATGCGCATTGGTCGCTCGAATGCTGGTCCAGTCGTTGCCCAGTCCACCAGCCCATTTGCTGAGCTTGGCGTTATCAGCGACGCACTTGAAGATGTGCTCAAGGTCGTCTTTCACAGTCGACAGATAGCACGAACTGAGCTGCGGGTGGTTTGTGGCGGAGTTGAACAATGTGGGGGTCGCCGAGGTGAACCGCATGCTTGACAGCATGTTGTAAAACTCGATCGCCCGTTCTTCCGGATTGGGTTCCTGCAACGCCAGTCCCATGGCCACCCGCATCCAGAAGTACTGCGGCGTCTCAATCCGGCGTCCGTCAATGTGCAGCAGGTAGCGGTCGTACACTGCCTGGAGACCAGGATACTTAAACAGAGCGTCGCGGTCAGGCTGCAGTGCAGCAGCAATTCGTGTGAGATTCAGGCTGCGCAGTTCCGGGGTCAGCCGATCGGCATTGATCCCGTCAATGATGTAGTGTTCAAATTGATTGCGGTACAGCCGTGTAAATTCGTTGGCGTTAGTCGGTGCACTTCCCAGAGCCTCATTGCTGATCACCATCCGCAGCAATCGTGCGGCAACCACATCGTAGGCCGGATCCCGTTCGATGCGGCAGCGCGCCGCCAGAATCATGGCCCGGTAAATCTCACTGACTGAGATCCCGTCAAAGACCGACTTAATCACTTCCTGCAGCAGGTCTTCTGCGTCGCATTCTGCCAGACCTTGACAGGCGAGATCCAATCGGCGGCGAATTCGGTTGACATCAAAGGGAACTCGCAGGCCGTCTTCCAGGTGCACATGAATACGCGGGGAGGACGTCGTTTCGGCGACTTCCATACCATCCGGTTGCTGCAGTGAGCGAATTTTTGCGTGCTCAGCCCGATACACGATGTAACGCCGCGCCACACGAAAGTGACTGCGCTTCATCAACTGCATTTCGACCAGGTCCTGAATCTGCTCGACACCCACACCACGATCCGTTGCCGCGTCCTGAGCCGCCTCGGAGACGACGTCACCGGTAATCGCACCGACTTCACGCTCAATGTCGCCATCCAGCGGTTGACCGGCAGCCAGATTCAACTCCGCACGAAAGGCATTGCAGATCGCCTTGTGGATGAGTTTTGCGTCAAACGGAACCGTTCGACCATCCCGCTTCCGGATAATCCATTCTGATACTGCTCGAATCATTCGATGCTCTCCCCCCTGCTGATCCATGTGAAGTTCAATCTGCACATCCAGTGCAGACTCTGCCACCGTACACTACCTGTCTACAACCGCGAGCCGAGCTCGTATTCTTTGATTCTGGTCCCCTGATGCCGTGGACCAGAATTTCGCTTTGCAAGTTCTGTCTGTAGACCGCCGCCGCAATCCGACAAGCCGCGCCCATTTTCCACCCGACAACTTGTCACCGTCCGATGACAAGCGGCCCACACTGGTTTTGTCTTTTCAGTCTTTCCTGAGTTGCCTATTCAGCGTGTGTTTTCTGTCCTGCGGTTCAGTCACACATCATGGCATGGCGCAGCATCGAACGCAGTTCCGGGCTTTTCTGGCTTCACAATGCGCTGCAAACGAATTTCAACAGCGGTGAAGGAGGGCTCGTTCCGGGCTGGTAACTGAGCTGCGTCTGATGATTGACTTATCCGCGAAATCGACCTCCTGTCGAAGAGGGCCTCCGTACCGGAACACCGGACAGAATATTGTCTGCCGGTAGCCTGTCAACAGTCCCCCCGTCAGACACTCTCAAACCGTTCAGTGACAACAGTTTGCGACCACAATTTCAGGGGAACCGATCAGGTGCCGCTGGGAGCGACGTCCGCAATATAGTGTGTTTTGGTTGACTGTCAACACTATTTGTTGTGTGTGCGGTAAATCGGCAACAGGCGCGATTCCGCACGAAGTTTTTCCTCAGAATGTCCAAAAAGTTCGTGCTTCCTCGGCGGTTTTTTTTGTTGAATTTCGGTTGACAAAAACCTGGTCAATGGCACCGTAGCGACGCACTGCGTCACCGCCCATGACCCTTCGTCAGACTCACCGCAGGCCGCGTGCGCCACGCCATCGGATAACCCGTGGATCCGGTTCCTTTTCACAGGCCCCCCGGCAGTACAAGGTGTGCATGTGCCATACCAGGCCCTCGTCCGATGCGGTGTCACCAGGAAGAGGCCGCACCGCCGACGGCAAAACCGGACTCCTGCATGACGTTGATGTCGTGTGAATCCAAGCCGCAGCAGGAACAAGGCGTCCCTGCCCGCGTCTGATTATCCCAGCGGCAATTGGGTCGCATCTCGAAATGTTCTCAGGGGATGACAGCGGGCTGCGGGGGACGATCGATGTCGAGCCCGTCGATCCAGAGTTTCAGGGGTGGCGCTCCCCACGAATCGAAGCTCAGGCTGATTCCAGTCACTGTGGCAGGTAACTTGCCGATCCTGTTCCATCGTGTGTCACCACCCAGTGGAATTTCAAACAGGCGCCAACCGTCGCGGCCTTCGTTGTCATCCAGTTCCCGCATGAGGTCTCGGCCCTCCGCCGGCTCGAGGAGACACTCTTCTCCCGATGCGCCGTGCAGGGTCAAAAATGGTCCGCCCTGCCATCCCGTGACATCCTCATTGATGGATTTCAGCCAGAAGGACAATCGCTGCTGATCGCTTACCTGTCGCGCTTCTTTCATCGGGGCTGTCCATTTCAGTGCGACTCGAAAGCCCGCATAGGGATCGATTGTGACTCCAAGTGACGAATTGCCGACCAGCTTTTCCTGATGGTCGGCTGTTATCTGCATGCGGGATTTTTGCTCGGCACTTCGCACTCGCTCCTGAAAGTCGGTCAGAGTCCAGTTGCTGAGTTCACCTTCTGTGCCGGACACCTCATCAGCACCAACCACGTAAACGTCACGCCATGCCAACTCCGTCTGCTGTCCGACCGTGACGTTGACTCCGAGACGATAAAAACCTGGTTGGTTGAAGCGTTGGCGAAATCCAGGGCCTGTGCGTAACAGACCCTGCTGCAGATCCCATTGAAAGCTCAGGGGCTCTGCACTCGCAGCGCCGTGAACGATCGCCCGCCACTCAGCTTCGGTCCCCGCCATGACGCTCGCAGGCCCCAGCACTTCCAGCCGCAATGGTCCAGCGCCAGAGGCGACTGGCTGAGTCTGTCCGTCGCGGTCGTCCACCTGAAGCACGTCCTCGTCCAGCATCTTGTCCGTCTGATTGTTCTCGAATTGATTGGCGGTGAAGACAAGCCACGCGGCATGTTTCGCATAGATGCCCCAGCGATTGCTGATCAGGTGGTTGCCATCAACAACCCAGTGCCATGCTTGCCATTTCTGCCCGCGACTGGCAAGGTCGCCCACGATGGCAATTCCGGCTCCGTTGTTGCCTTCACACCGATTTCCACGGACCAGCGTGTGACTTGAGGGCCCGAACATGAACACGATTCCGGCGTGCCCCTGTTCGGGCAGGTGGGGGGAATTGTGCTGGCCATCGGGCAACCCATTGAAGGACGCTTCGTTGTTGATCAGACGCGTCTTGTCGGATCCCCCCATCCAGAATCCATAGCTACAGTGGTTCGCTGTGTTGCTGACGAAACTGTTTTCCTGAGCCCAGCATTCAACGCCGTTGTTGTTGGCATAAGAACAGTCATTTTTTTCGAACAGATTTCCAGTACTGCACCAGCCATTCAGGACACGCACGAAAATCCCGTCTCCGCCGTATGTGCAGTCATTGCGAATCAGCGAATTCCCGTTTGAGCCGCTTTCGATGAGCACACAGGTGGAATCCCGTGCATGCACCTCCCCGGGGGTGAGCCGAATGCCATGGCTGAGCACGTTATCGCGGATCGAATTTCGGCAGGCGGTCCAGAGCTTCAGGCAGGTGTTGGAACAGTGAGAAAAGTCGTTGCCGTCCAGCAGATTGTCGTTGGATTTGACCAGCACACACCCGTCCCAGACTCGATTCGCGCGATTGCGCAGCAGCACACTCTCGGAAACCTGCTCCAACACAATGCCGCCGCGTCGACCGTTTTCACCCCAGCCAAAGTCCGGGTCATGGAAGTTGTCTGAAAAATTGCAGTTTTCGATCAGCCAACCCCGTGCGTTTCGCACGACCAGTCCCGTCTCCCAGCCTCGCGCATTGACATTTCGCAGCGTCACATGAGACACTCCTTCTGCCAGAATGGCCGTGCCTCGGTATTCTGAAGGACGCTGCCCGGCCTGTGCCCCGGGACCAATCAGCCACGCCCCGTTACCGTTGATGCGGACACCGGAGCGGAGCACACGGATGGCTCCGTATTGCACATCGGAGTCCAGCTCGATGTCGTCCGTGATTTCCAGAATTGCCGGCTGGTTCCGGTTTTTTTCCGGTTCGGTGGCTGGTTCCTGGGCAGGGAGTTGTTGACACAGCAGTATGACTAACAGATATCTGCTGAAGCGCAGCATATTTGGTTCACCTTGTCTTGCTGAGGACTCTGACGGACTCGCTGGCTGCTCGGGAACTCAGACGCATCCGATGGCCTTTCGCGTGACCGACCGCATGGCAGTCACCTCGGTGCAGAGTGACGCCGTCGCAGCGGATTTGACGGGGCAATGGAGCTCTGAAACAGGCCTGCAGCTTAAGCGTTTTGCGACGCGCGCCGAGCACTGTGTTGACTGTGGTCGCGACAGGCCTGAGCCCGGGATCCTGCGGAGGCCGTCTACGCTGAATCCGGTCGGTGCGGGATTGTTCCGGGCGAGGGCTGCTGAGTGGTCCGTCTGAGTTTGGCGGTAGTCTATTCGATTGCCTGTAGCCAGGCAGCTTCGCCACCAACCAGTGGAAGGCTCAGTTCTGTCTGGTCCAGATCGACTGTCAGTTCGGTGCCGGGATCAGGCCAGAGCGTGAAGTCCCGGTCGGAAGAGAAGATCATCAGTCCCAGTTGCTCACCGGGACTGATCACCTGGTCGTCCGGCTGCAGTGTGAATTCGAGGTCGTAGAATTTTCCGGGTTCGAGTGGAGTGCTTTCGGAAATGGACTGTTGATTCTGCGGGTCTGCCCAGCCGCGGGTGATTACGTCATCTGTGATGACGCGGCTGTCAGTCCATGGCAGGGAGACAAGCCAAACAGAGAGATTGGCTGTGGCACGGTTGCTGGCCAAACGCAGCCGGATCGTGCTTGTACCGGACAGGTGTACCGCCTGTTTGAGTTTTGGTGTGGCGTACAGCAGGCGGTGTTGAGTCCATTCGGCTTTGGCCAGTGTGGCTCCATTGAAGGAAAAGTTATCGATCAGCGTCTCCTGTCCGTGCATCGGGGCGTCAGACTGCCGGCTGCCTGAGATCAGGTTGCCAGTGCCGTAGCCACCTTTTTCCGGGCGAAATGTGACAATTCTCGCTTCTGGATGCGGATAGTCGGCGTAGGGTTCCGGGTTTGCCCGCGTTGCTGTTTCCCGCACGATCCATGACTTCGGGTCCTTTTCCACGTCGTTATTGACTCCGCACACGTAGCGTGTGAACCAGCGGTTCATCTGTTTCAACGGTGGAGGCCCGCCGTGACCGCCCTGGTGGAAGTAGGCCTGGGCGGGAATGCCTTTGGCCTTGATCGCTTCATAGATGCGCACGCTGTGCTCGGGCATCACGTTCCAGTCGTTGAATGCATGGGCCATCAGCGTGGCGGCTTTCAGCGATTGCAGTTGATTCAGGTAGTCACGACTGGCCCAGAAGGAATTGTAGTCGCCGGTGATACGGTCGAGTTCTGCCAGCATGACCTTGTCGCGAACTTCGCAATCGCAGTACTTGCGAGTTGCGGGGTCACCGCTGTTGATGAAGTTGTACAGCACGTCGATATCCTCACCCATATAGCCACCGGGGTGACGAATCAGTCCGTGTGAGCGATAGTAGTGGTAGTAGGACGTGTTGGGTGCGACCGGGATGATCGCTTCGAGTCCTTCCACACCGGTGGTTGCGGCGGCCAGAGGAATTGTGCCATTGTAAGAGGTGCCGGTCATACCGACTTTGCCCGTGGCCCACGTGGCCATGACCTGTTCATCACCATCGGGTGTGGTGAACCCTTTTGCGCGGCCATTCAGCCAGTCAATGACGGCTTTCGGGGCCAGAGATTCATTGACGCCGCCGACGGTGGGGCACCCCTGAGAACGACCTGTACCGGGGGATGAGGAGTGCACGACAGCAAAGCCTCTGGGAACCCAGTCGCTGACATGGGAATCGGAGATCATTCCCATGTCTTTCTGGAAGTCAATGGCCGGTGGAACCTCATGCTTTTTCTGCGGCTGGCCGAGTGGCTGACGCGGGTCCCAGAAGTACTGTGAACCGTTGGCTCCTGTACCGGCAAAGTAGGGGCTGGATTCGTAAATCACATGCACCCGCAGGCCTTCTGTGTCTGTTTGTTTCGGACGGGTTACGTCCACATGCATGCGGTCTTTGCGACCATTGCCGTCCGAATCGAATTCGGTCTCGACCCAGAGGTGATGCTGAATCCATTCGGAGGATTTCTGGAAGGCCGGGACGATCTGCGATTCGCCGTTGGTGAACTGCTGAACGGCCTTCTGTGGCGCTGCCGTTGCTTCGTCAATTACGGTGGCACCGCAGGCCGCCTGCCCTGCCTGAGAGATCAACGCCAACAGTCCTGCCATTATCCAGCGTCTCATCGTCCTGTCGTCCTTTCCGCCTGATGCGGATTTTCTGCCTGTGTTGCCGTTGCCTGCTGTCCTGCACAGTTCTTACCGAAGCTTACCGTGTTTTCACCCACCGTCCACGTCGCCACTGCAAAAGTTTGCAGCGATCCGCAAATCACGCACTTCCACGGATTTCATTGGACGCTGAGACTTGCAGTTCCGGAATCTGATCTGCCTGCCGTACTGGCTGCGGCTTGCCTTTGGGCGAGGCGTTTCAGTCTGGACGTCAGATGCCGGTTTGCAGATTTTGGTGCCATGGTCCCAAAGCGAGCAAACGTTGGGAGAACGTGTCGGCAGTAACTATTGTCTGGGGTCAGCCGAAGTTACGGGTTGAATACGTGATGATTGTGTGGAAACGATCATTGGCCGGCAATCCGGATTGGGAAGCGTACATCGGCTGGTGGCCGGAGCCCATCGTTGTTGCCGAACGAGCAACATCTCCCGAGGGCGTGGTGTGAATCCTGGTGCCGTTGTTTTGCAGCGTTTATCGACAGGACTTGTTCCCTAGCGGGTGCCGGAGCCTTCTGTAATGCGGTGGGTGGGCACGGGACGGCCCGGTCGAAAACTCTGCAGTGAGACAATGGAGTACTGCAGGCGCTGGGCAGCGGTTTCGGCGGACAGTTCCCCGCGTACCATGTCTTCAAGGATAGCCGGGTCGATGGCGACTCGGGCGTTAACGACGACATTTGCTGTGCGAGTGGCCGCACCGGATGGCAGAGACAGTTCCGGTCCGGTCTGATTGCTGATCAGGTTGGCGACGGCGTAGCTGGTATCGCAGAGTCCAATGACTTTGAGATGGGCGGCCTCGGCCTCGGCGTTGAGCAGGCTGATGTGCAGCCGCCGGATCAGATTCATCAGCAGCGCGTCGAGAGAGAATTCTTCGGTGCCTCGGACTTCGATCTGGCTGTTCAACCAGCCCAGCTCGGCCTCGCCTTCCGCGTAGACATCATAGTCGACGTCCATCAAACGACGGGCAAAGCAGCCGCGTTGTTCCAGCATTTCGACGAGCGACTGGAAGCCTTCGCCGGTCCGGGCGGATGAGCGGAGAATGACTCGGCCGGGGAATTCCCGTTCAAGCAGTTCTTCCAGGGTGCTCAGATCCTCCGCCGATAATTCATCGACGCGATTGATGACAATAAAATCTGCTTCTTCGATCTGTTTGCGAAATATGTAGGCCGCTTTGGGCGAGAATCCGCTGCTTTTTTCGCCGCGAAGAATTCTCAGACCGTGACTGGGCTTGAGTAACACACCATAGGGGGCGATGTCGAGCGGGACACCGTAGACTTCGGTGAGTGGACGAATGACGGTGGCGACGAGGTCTGTGCAGCTGCCCACAGGTTCTGCCAGAATGATGTCCGGAAGTGCTCCGGCGCCGAGTTTTTCAACAGTGGATGTGAGGGCATCGAAATTACAGCAAAAGCAGGAGCCAGCGACTTCGCCGACGTCGAAGCCCTGCGCTCGCAGGGCCTGGGTATCCACAAGGTCGTTGGTTTGATCGTTGGTCACAATCCCGACGCGTTTACCCGCCGCCATGTAGTGGCGGGCCAGTCGTGAGACCGTGGTGGTTTTTCCTGCTCCCAGAAATCCCCCCACCATAATGTAGACCGGTTTCATCGTGTCATTTCCTGTTCGGGAAGGCTTCCGTCGTCTGGAACGCTGCGGGTGATACCGTCGTTTGCGACGTGAGTGTTCGACTGCTTCAGGGTTCTGCTGCAGGAAGTCTGGGATCGCAGAGTTGCTTAGGCGTGTGTTCATATACTACTCAATCTGCCCCCCTTGGCAATCCTGATCGCTGTTTGTCTCAACAAGTTTCACGGAAGCGTCGTGGGAACTCTTCTGCCCAATCCTGTACCTGTTAAACTCTGGAGGCCCGTACATGTTGCTCTCAGGGAACCGATCATGCGCATCAGAACACCGCCAGTTTCACGGTCAAGTGGTCCGGGGCTCGGATTGCGCGGGTTTACCCTGATTGAGTTGCTTGTGGTCATCGCGATCATCGCCGTGCTTGTTTCTCTGATCCTGCCCGCGGTGCAGCAGGCGCGCGAGTCTGCACGGAGAACTCAGTCCCGCAATCATCTCCGTCAACTGGGACTGGCCGTGGCTGGCTTCGAGGAAATTTATCGCCATCTTCCCACCAGTGGTGGATACGATTACACGCCGGGAATTGCGGCCAATTCGGCACCGTATGAGATACGGTCACGTGGCAGCGTAGTTCCTTCGCCGGCCGTCGCGACCATCATTCCGGGCTATGGTCAGTTTCGGCCTCGCTGGGGTGATCCCTCAGATCTGCCGAAGTTCCAACTGGGTTCAACGCTGTATAGTCTGCTTCCTTTTCTCGAGCAAACTGCGCTCTTTGACGACCCGTTGCTTTGCTATCGAACGGCACTCCCCGTGTTTTACAACCCGTCCCGCCGAGGTGGTCTGTTTACGGTGCCGACGACTGACCCCGTGTATCCTGGATGGTCCTACACCGATGCGGGGCAGGGACCGTGTGCTCGAACGGATTACGCAGCGAATGAACTGGTGTTCCGCACCACCTATGCTGGCTGGGGGCGCGTTGCTCTGTATCGAGATATCACGGATGGGACATCGAATACAATTTTTCTGGGCGAAAAGGCACTGGCACAGCGTGCCTGGCAGGCGGGCGTGCTTTACTGGGATGAGCCCTGGGTGCTGGGTGGAAACGGCGGAGTTGGTCGCTGCGGATTTGAACTCTACAGTGATTTCGAGCTGAATCTGTTTCCGGAACGTGTGAACGGAGCGGGATGGAATGACGGGGAGTACTCATGTGGCGGTGGAAACTGGGGAACGCCTTCTCCAGGTGGCCCGCAGTTTTGCCTCGGAGATGGCAGCGTGCGTTCGCTCAGCTTTCAGACTGACAAGACGGTCATTCACAATCTGATACGTCCCGCCGATGGTCGTGTGCTCTCATTGGAGTAGAAGCGTGGTCGCTGCATGCGGCATGGTGTCCCTCGCTTTTTGTTTTCGGATGATTGGTTGGGCATTTTGTCAGGCACGAGGAGGCTGGGATGGTTCAGGGACGTGATCGAGCGACATCGTCTTCCGCGCAGTGGCGGCACTTCCTGAATGCGTCCGGAGGACTGATGTTGTGGGCGTTGCTGATGATGCCTGCCGGTTGCAGTGATGGTCGCCCGGAACTTGTGAAAGTCGCGGGGAAGGTCCTGTTTCAGAAACAGCCACTGACTGCCGGCTCGGTTTCCATGATTCCCGCAGGCGAAAATGACTTTCAGGGGGATGCTCCCAGCAGCCAGTTACAGCTGGACGGGCAGTTCGAGATGAAAACGTTTCCCTGGGGGGCCGGCGTAACTCCGGGCAACTACACAGTCACTCTGTCGGCTGAGTTGGCAAATCGAATTCGGCGACCGGATTACGCGCTGGCTGAAAAATCTCCGCTGAAGGTTACCGTGACCAGCGAAGGCATCAGCAACATGGAGATTGTGATTCCGTGAGCATTTGCTGAACCCCGTCATTCGGCCGGCTGTTACTGGGGGACGATCGTGTGCTTCTGTCGGGATCAGGCTTGCATGATCCAGTAGATTAGAAAGGCCGTGGCGATCAGGGCCAGCAGAGATGTGAAGGTGATCTTCCAGACACTGTAGGGGCGTTGTCCCTGGACCTCCCCAGTCGCGGCATTGATAAAGATTTGGTAGGTTTTTCCATGAAAACGATAGGCCATCAGCCAGACTGGCAGGAGCAGGTGACGAAATGTGACCGCGTTCAGTTGCGTCTGAATGGATGAAATCGATTGCCGGTCGCCTCCGATACGCCCGCGGACGTCCTCAGCAATCATCGCGTCCATCCGAGCCCTCGCTTCCCTGAAGCCGGCGTCCAATTCGATGTCATATGTTCTGGCGAGAAGTCCAGCGAGGTATTGCTGCTGAAACGGAACGACCTGATGCAGGGGCCAAGGCTCAAGCGCCTGAATAAATTCGCGATTCATACCGGAGTTGGCGAGGACCGGAATGTTGTCAAAAAAACGCTGGAACTCTCCACTGACTGAACTCCAGCGGACGCGAGTTTCCGTGCGTCGGTTGTTGCCGGTGCCGACTGAGACTGTGTAGACGTCGCCACGCTGACCTGACCATGCGGTCCATGTGAGTGAATCGTAGGTGAAGTAGGCGAGATAGACGCCGTTGAAACGGCCGCTGACTCCGTCTTTGAGGAAGGAGTTGGGTGCGAACCAGCGTGATCGCACCCACGCGGCGAGCTGATTCTGCGCCGTGTTTTTTTCGACGCGGAATGGAATCAGTCCGTCGACCGGGATTCGATTGGGTTCGTTCCGATGAGCTTTTTCGAGCTGGATCGGGACGCCGCAGTACGGGCAGTGGGTGCTGGTAAGTGTGCCGTAGAATTCCACATTGCCGCCGCAGGATTCGCAGCGGAGTTCCTGATGGTGTTTTTCCGCTTTGGTCCAGTTGTCGTCTGCGGAGTGCTGTTCGGTTTGAGCGGCCTGCCGCTGCTGTCGAATGCGTTTGAGAGCCTCGGCGTAGTCCTTTTCGGTTGCACTGTCGTCAGATGTCGTCTGAATATCGACGGAGTGCTGGCAAAAACGGCACACCAGTGTTTGCTGACCGATATGGAACTCCATGTCAGCGCCGCAATTCTCGCAGGGGAAAATCCGGCCCCGATCATTGTTGATGGTACGGCCCGCGGTGTTGCTCTCTGGGGATGGAGCAGGACTGGCTTCAGATTCGCGGTGGCTTGTTGGAAGGTCTGGGGGAAGAGATCCGGCAGCACTCATAGTCCACAAAAATCCTCGGTGAAATCAGGTGTGTTGGTGGCTGGTGTTTGTGATTGATGCGGTTCCGTGTGCCGGAATCAGTGGTGACAACAACAACCTGAATTGAGAAGGTCGTGAAGAGGTCCGGTCGTTGCTGCGGAGATCCAATGCATAGTTGACACGGCGCCCGTTGGCAACGTCGGCATGTTCTTTCAGACGAGGTGCCGAAATTGCGAACGTGGCGCAGAGTTGCTTTGAATAACGCGAAAGAACGTTGCCGGATGATCTGGCCTTTTCACACGCGGCTTTGCGTCGGGGCAGCCGGCCTGCAGATTTGACGGCAAAGTCCGGCTGGCCCACTGGATCACATCCCGGGGACCGGGGGTGGTGTGGGAGGGCCAAACGCTGCCGCGAGTTGAGGCACCTGTTCGGCTGCCGCCCAGCTCGTCATGCCCGCTGTCCAGACAAGCGTGGATCGAGTCACCTTGCCAGCGGCAATCGCGGACAGCAACTGATCGGCCGGAAATGGCCCCTGCGACTGGCCGTTGACGGCGATGTGCCAGAGTGCGGGCGGAGCTGGTGGTGATGCGGTTGGGGCCGAGAAGGCACCGGCCTGCATCATGCGGCCGGCCATCGCCATACCGAGGCCAAGTCCCACACCTTCGGCCGCGGAACCGCCGCTCCCTGCCGTCATGGCCTGCCCCAGTTGATACTGCTGAAAGCGTCCAAGGTCACCGATGACACCCATGCTGGTCCGAGTATCCAGTGCCTTTTCCACCGATTCAGGCAGGGAAATGTTGACGATGACCAGTTGCGGAATTTCCAGGCCGTATTCGTCGTCGATTTTCTCCTGCACAGCCCGGCGGAGTGCGTCCGCATGTTGGCTGTAGTGGCTGGCGAGGTCTAAGGCAGGAATGTTGGACTTGCTGAGCAATTCTGAGAGTGTGCTGACGATGATCGAACGCAGCAGTTCCGCAACCGCATCAGCACCAAAGTCCTGGTCTGTGCCCACCAGTTCTTTCAACAGCGCGGCCGGGCTTGTGGCGCGGAGTGAATAAGTACCGAAGGCCCGTATTCGAATCGGCCCGAATTCCGGGTCCCGCATCATCACGGGGTTCGGTGTGCCCCATTTCAGGTCTGTCAGTTGTTTTGTACTGACGAAATACACTTCTGCACGAAACGGGCTATTAAATCCGTACTTCCAGCCCGCAAGTGTGCTGAGCAGCGGCAGGTTATCCGTCTTCAGCTCGTAGTGACCAGGCTCGAATACATCAGCGATCTGACCGCGATGCACGAAGATGGCTTTCTGCCCGGGACGAACGATCAGCTGTGCACCATTCTTGATCTCGTTCTGATAGCGAGGGAAACGCCAGACGAGTGTGTGTTGAGAGTCGTCGATCCACTCGATGATGTCGATCAACTCATTCCGCAGCTTATCAAATAGTCCCATGGTCCGGATGCTCCCGATGTGAATCAGATGTTTTCTGTGCGCCTGCCAGTGGCGTTCGGATTGTCGAAGCGCGTTCCGACGGCGTTTGGTCTCGCTGAGATGACTCGCCGGGTATTATCCGGGTAAACCAGGGTGGAAATCAATTGTGCTGAGCAGAATCAGGGGGATGAATCCACGAAACATGGGCTTAAACGTCGCTCAGAGCCGGCGATTCGGACGGGGCGGTCCTGATTCCGGAGGCATGGACTGTGGTGTTTGTTTCAGCCGGGCGCAGCGAATTCCTGCGTTAAAATTCGAATTCTCCCAGTTGCCATACCGGGTGTGCAGCGTAAAACATAGCACAAGGATGGTTCGGGCTAGTGCTCCGGATCTCTTTTGATTTTCCGGCTGCAACCATATGTGGGGTGGTGGCCGTCATATGGTTCAATTGGTTAGGAATCTGAGCATGAAGAAGTTAATGGCATTCGCTCTTGTTGCCGCTCTTGGCAGCGCCGTCGTCGCTGGAGACAAATGCGGGACAGTTCGCCGTACTCATGGTGGCGTGGTAAAGACACAGTGTGGTGCAACGGTTGGTTCGGGCCGTGCGATTCACACTTCACTGCCTGCCCACGCCGTTGAGAAGGCTGACATCGTTGACACGGCCGTGAAAGCAGGGTCATTCAAGACTCTGGTGGCTGCAGTGAAGGCTGCTGGTTTGGTGGAGACACTGAAGGGCAAGGGGCCGTTCACCGTGTTCGCTCCGACGGACGAGGCATTCGCCAAACTGCCAAAAGGCACGGTTGAAGAACTGCTGAAGCCGGAAAATAAGGACAAACTGGTGGCCGTTCTGACCTACCACGTAGTGGCAGGCAACGTGATGGCGGCCGATGTCGTGAAGCTGAAGTCTGCCAAGACAGTTCAGGGCCAGGAAGTCACCATCGCTGTCGCCAACGGTGGCGTGTCGATTGATAACGCGAAGGTCCTCAAGACGGATATCGCCTGCAGCAACGGGGTGATTCACGTCATTGATTCCGTGATTCTTCCGAAGGCACAGTCGAAGACTCCGGATATCGTCGACACCGCAGTGGCTGCCGGATCATTCAAGACCCTCGTGGCTGCCGTTCAGGCTGCCGGACTCGTCGAGACGCTGAAGGGCAAAGGCCCCTTCACTGTGTTCGCCCCAACGGACGAAGCGTTTGCGAAACTGCCAAAGGGCACAGTAGAAGACCTGCTGAAGCCGGAAAACAAGGATAAGCTGGTCGCCATTCTGACCTACCATGTCGTACCCGGTGCACTGAAGGCCGGCGACGTCGTTGCAGCGAAGGAATTGAAGACCGTCAACGGTAAGGCAGCGAGCATCACGACCGAAGGCGGAGCAAAGATCGCCGGTGCCGGGATCATCAAAACCGACATCGAAACATCGAACGGTATCATTCATGTGATTGATTCTGTAATTCTCCCGTAAGCGGTGTTTTGTCATGAGGGCGATCCTGCGGGGTCGCCCTTTTTTTGTTGGACACGAGCGACAAAAGTCTGTTGCTTGAAATCGTACCATTGTCACGGGCGCGGATTTTTTTGCGGCAGCGTAATGGTAGATCTTCTCAGGCGACCAAAACGCTGTTGGAGGCCGTGTGACGGCGATATGACGCGGCAA
>CAIYBH010000048.1 GCA_903924405.1 uncultured Planctomycetaceae bacterium
CTGACTCGGGTTGGCCTCACGTGCCCACGCAAAGACCTGCGGCAACAGCTGGTTGACCAACGCGGGTTTGTTCTTCGGCTCCAGACCCGGACGCTTCGCTGCCCCGCCGTCGAAATTGTCCGGCTCGTTCCAGATGTCCCAGACCACGACACGCTTGTCATTGGCAAAGTGACTGATGACGCCGACCACATAGTCCTTCAGTTCCGGCCATGCTGCCGGATTCTTCAGGACTTCCACGCCGGGGCTCTGGACCCATCCTGAATTGTGCGTAAACGGCAGTGGTGCCGGCTGTTTGCCCAGCCTGGGAATCGGATGCCAGCAACTGTCAAACAGCACAAACATCACGCGAATGCCACGACGTTCCGCCAGACTCAGGACCTGTTCACATCGCTTCAGAAATCCGTCGCGATCCTGCTTCCAGAGCAGATCATGCAGAAACACACGCACGGAATTGAAGCCCAGACTCTGAGCCAGTCCAAACTCCCGATCAATCAACTGCGGGTCAAACGTCTCCGCCTGAAACATCTCCAGTTGGTTAATGGCCGAACTGGGCATGTAGTTGCAACCCACCAGCCACGGTTGATCTCGGGACCAGGCATTCGCCCGTTCCGCTGTCCAACGCCCTGGCGCATCAGCAATCTTCTCAGGGTCTGCACCAACGGAGTGCTGACCGATTGCGAGCGTCAGCAATACGACAGTCAGCCAACAACGCCATCGAGTCACCAGCCCACTGCAGGCTGGCCGGTTTGTGGAACGAAGCATGGGAGTTCCTTTGCACGGAGTCTGTTTCAATTCAGGTCAGCGGCCGCAAATCATAACCGTTTTCGGCCGCATGCGTACTGAACAGGCACCCCGCTGTTCCTCGGCAGCTCTCCAGCTCGTGAACGGCGACGCGTCAGCAGACGATGACAACTACGCATCAAACCTACCCGCCCCCATGAGCGGCAACGCGTTATCGGCCGGTTGCGATGACGTGCCCACGCCATTCGCATTGCGGGCCACGGCAATGCATCAGCGTTGAGCAGTTGATCACCTGATCGGACGCA
Organism: uncultured Planctomycetaceae bacterium; assembly: GCA_903924405.1. Taxonomy (GTDB): domain Bacteria; phylum Planctomycetota; class Planctomycetia; order Planctomycetales; family Planctomycetaceae; genus SXXK01. Next base: position 1,047 of record CAIYBH010000048.1, read on the forward strand.
CTCAATCCTGCGTGATTCCGGGAAAAGTAGAATGTCCCCTTTTGCGATTTTAACCGGTTGGCAACGCGCCGGCATGTGTGCAACTCCGGGCGGCATGGGAACAGGCCGCCGCGGCGATCGTCGCTGGATCGTCCCCCTGCAGCAAGCCTCGCAGCATCGCAGCGGTAAAGGCATCACCCGCACCAATCGTGTCGACAACACGGACTGGAATTCCCGGTTGCTGAACCTGTGTGTCTGAGGTGACCAGTGTGGCTCCGGCAGCGCCACAGGTCATCGCGACCATGCGAAAATTGTAACGCGCCCGAAGCTCCTGCAGCAGGGCCTGCGGCGATTGCTGAACAGACAGCCCTGCTGCCTGAGCCACCACGGGCAGCTCCTCGTCACTCAGCTTCAGCACATCCGCAGCCGCCAGCGACTCACGAATCAGCTCGGCAGAAAAAAATGGTTGCCGCAGATTCACATCCAGGACCCTCAGCACCGGCCGTGCTGACTCAACCGATAGCAAACGTCGCAGAGTGGATCGGGATCGTTCGTCGCGCTGGGACAACGTCCCAAAACACAATGCATCAGCAGTCTGCAGAAACTGCAGGGCTGCGTCAGACCACGAAATCGCGTCCCATGCCGATCCGCTGTGAATCTCAAACATCGGCTTGCCGGCGGAATCCAGCGCAACACCGACTGTGCCCGTCGGAAATTCCGGCGTCGTCTGAATCAGGTCGGTTCGCACACCAGACTGCTGCAGGCTGGCGATCGCTGCGGCCCCCCGCAAGTCACACCCAACGGCACTCAGTAACGCGACGTCCAGACCCAGCAGCGCCGCCTGCCCCGCGAGATTCGCCGGAGCCCCGCCAAAGGTTTCGCCCGCTGGAAGCAGATCCCAGAGGACTTCCCCGAATGCCAGAATTCGCCAGCTCTTCATTTTTCGCTCCTGCTGCAGGGCAATTTCATTCCGCCGCGGCAGTCTATACTGAAAAAGACTCCCGAGGAAAACACAGCCGCTGTTTCCAGCCTGGTTCGCTACAACCGGAATCGCTCAGCTCCTTCCATCAGATCGTCCCGCAGTCCCGGTGGACTTTTTTCCGTTCCGCAAGGATGCTCATTGGAAACACCAGCCGATCTGTGATCCCCTTCAGGGATCGCCCGGGAATCATTCCGCCCAAACCTATGTTCGTTCAGGGCCTGACTCGGTGCAGGACGATAACGAACCGGGCTGACCCCGGATAATCTGGAGACTCGTTGATGACTGCTTATGAAGCCAATAAGAGCGTGCGTCTGCTGACCTATGTGTGCTGTCCAAACTCGCGCATTCTGGCAGCCGCAATCCCGTTTCCCGCCGATGGACTTGCCACCGGACAACTGATGCTGGAATCCGTCCATTCGACAGAACCAGGTTCCATCGCGCAGCACTGGGAAAGCATGCTGCAGTCCGGCTCAGCGTTTCACCTGCCAGTCCGGATCTCTCGCGCGGCGGATCATGACACCGAGGACATGATTTTTCAGGCCACGCCCTTTCATAGTCCTACCGGAGATCCTCTGGTTCTCGTCACACTCTGCTCGCAATTGCTGCAGGATACCACAGGTCCGGATGAAGTGGCTCGCAGCCGCGCTGTCCTGAACACCGCCGTTGATGCCATCGTGACCATCGATTCAGAAGGTCTGATTGTGTCGCTGAATCCCGCCACGGTGCGCATGTTCGGCTACTCAGAACAGGAACTGATCGGCCGAAATGTGTCACTGCTGATGCCTGAGCCCTACAGGTCGGAACATAATCAGTACATCCATCGATATCTTGATCACGGGATTCCGCGGATCATCGGTATCGGACGGCAGATCGTCGCCCGAAAAAAGGATGGGAATGACTTCCCCGTTCACCTCGCCATCAGCGAATTTTCCGTCGGGACCAGTCGATTCTTCACGGGAATTGTCCGTGACCTGACAGATCTGGATCATGTTCAGAAACAATTGCTGCAGTCAGAACGATTGGCCGCCATCGGCCAGATGGTCACCGGCCTTGCCCACGAAAGCCGCAATGCTCTGCAACGTGCTCAGGCCTGCCTCGATATGCTGACACTTGACCTTCAGGATCAGCTGGAGCAACTGGATCTGGCCAGACGAGCCAAAACCGCTCTGCAGGACCTGCACCGACTGTACGAAGAAGTCCGCAGCTATGCCGCTCCGATCCACCTTGAGTTTCGCGAACATGATCTCAGCACCACATGGCGCAAGGAATGGGAGAATCTCGCCAGTATCCGTCGGGATCGCCATTTCGTCCTGACGGAAGAAATTCACTGCACGTCCTGTCGTTGTGAAGTAGACATTCATCGACTGGAACAGGTCTTCCGAAACATTCTTGAAAATGCCCTCGTCGCCTGCGGTGATCAGGGAACCATCCATGTCCGCTGCGCGGCCGATAGTCTCAACGGGCATCCCGCCATCCGTCTTGCGATCCATGACGATGGCCCAGGCATGCCTCCGGAAGTCTGCAGCCGTATCTTCGAACCCTTCTTTACCACGCGCCAGAAAGGAACGGGGCTCGGAATGGCCATCGTGCACCGGATCATTTCAGCGCATGGCGGAACGATCTCCGCCGGAACAGGAACCCTCGGAGGCGCTGAAATCTGCCTCACACTGCCGGTTCAGGCTGTTCACAAACACTGAGTCCATTGGTGTTCGGTGTGTGCCTGATATGTGTTTACCCGCGAGTCGTGTCTTGCGGCTCACGAGTTTCGCGTGTCGGCAGGCATCAGCCGGCATCCATCAGCGCCCGTCCGATTTGGATTCGCATGGATTTTGCCGCAGAAGGTATGCCTTTCGCAGATGGTGGGAACCACTGTATTTCATTCCGTCGGTGGACCATTCGAATCGTCAATGCTTTAAATCCGCACATGTGTGTGCGAATGTGCACACTTGCGGCGTTTTGAACACGGTCGTCCCGGACCGGAACCGGTGCCCTGCCAGACCAGATGTTCCCCCCATGGAACTCATTCAGGGGCCTAACTGCGCCCCAAAAAGATATCACCGCGTGACTCAGCTGGGATTTTACCCACGGAGTGCCGCGATTTTCGGAGAACTGCATGTCAACGTCGCATTCGGTCAATCTGCTGATTGTCGAAGATGATCCGGATTTTCGTGAGACCTGTGCCCGCTGGATGACACGCAAGGGGCATACAGTGGCGTCTGCGGCCAATGGCAGTGAAGCTCTGGAGCTCTGCGATCGACGATCCTTTGACGTCGCCATTGTGGATATGAACATGCCGGGGTTGACCGGACTGGAAGTGCTCGAGCGGATGAAGACCGCGCAGATCGAGACCGAGGTCATCATTCTGACCGGGCAGGGGACGATTGAGAGTGCCGTCAATGCCATGAAACTGGGGGCCTGCGACTATCTCACCAAGCCGTTCCCGATGGATGAGCTTGAACAGCGCTGTCTGATGGC
>CAIYBH010000049.1 GCA_903924405.1 uncultured Planctomycetaceae bacterium
CGCCGGCCTGGGACCGTGCCGGCCTCACTGACGTTGGGGCCGTGACTTTTGGCAACGGGGTTTCCGGAGTGACGGGTGGCATCAACGGCAATAACAGCCTGATGGGCAATGCCCTGGGCGATCATGTCGGATCCACCGTCATTGTTCTTAAAAACGGGAATTACCTGACACTTAGCCCCATGGCGGATCACGGGGCAGTGACGGACGCAGGTGCCGTGACGTTTGGAAGCGGGGCCACGGGTGTTGTGGGGGCCCTGTCGACATTGAACAGCCTGATGGGACCGACGGCAAACGATCAGATCGGACGTGGAGACTCGATTCGAGAACTTACGAACGGAAATGCCGTCCTGCTGAGCCCGATGTGGGACAACGGGGGAGCTGTTGATGCCGGGGCCGTGACCTTTGTGAATGGCATTTCAGGACTCACAGGTTTTGTCTCTCCGGCAAACAGTCTGACAGGATCCCATTCGTACGACGGGCTTGGCGCTGATCCTAATAGCTTGTTTGCCACCCTTCCGAATGGCAACTACGTGATCACAGCGCCTGAATGGGACAGTGCGACAGCGGTCAACGCCGGATCAGTAACGCTGTGCAACGGGCTGACCGGGACGACTGGCAGTATCTCGGAGGCATCCAGCCTGATCGGAAGCAGCACAGATGACAGAATAGGGGCATGGTATTACGGGCTGGGCGTCACAGTCCTGCAAAACGGGAATTATGTCGTCTACAGCGGCTCCTGGGATAGCGCATCGGTGATCGATGCAGGAGCAGTCACTCTGTGCAGTGGCAGTACACCCACAACCGGACGTATCAGTGCCACCAACAGTCTGGTGGGGAGCAGGGAGGGCGATCTGCATTTTGTGCAAAAACCAGTGACGCCGCTGACCAACGGAAACTACGTTGTGGTCGTTCCCACCTGGAATGGTGACCGAGGGGCTGTGACATTGGGGCATGGTGAGCGAGGAATCGTCGGTGAGATCACAGGCAGCAACAGCCTGATCGGAAGTATGCCGTCTGATTCTATAGGCATGCGGGATACTATTACCGGAGTCACTGAACTGCGGAACGGAAATTATGTGGTCGTCAGCACCCGTTGGAATGGGGCCCGGGGGGCCGTCACATTCGGACACGGCGAGCTTGGAGTTACCGGTGTCGTCTCCGTCCAGAACAGTCTCGTGGGCTCCACGGTCTACGACCGCGTTGGTTTGGGCGGCATTTCGGCGCTGAAGAATGGAAATTATGTAGTTCTGAGCCCTGGCTGGAATGGTGGATCAGCAAATTACTATTTTGGCGCGGCAACTTTCGGAAGCGGAAACCTTGGCGTTGCCGGAGTTGTGTCGGCTCAGAATAGTTTCGTTGGCTCTTTTGAACAGGATCAGGTCGGTAAAAGCACCGTGGAACTGGCAAACGGGAACGTGCTGATCGTTAGTCCCAACTGGTATGGCAAGCCTGGCCAGCCATTTTTCAATGTCAGGAACGGAATGGGTGCCGTAACATTTATGAACGGAACATCTGGTGGTTCCGGGGTTGTCTCGGCTGCAAACAGCCTGGTTGGCTCCACGCCCGAGGATTCTATCGGAGCTCCCAGCTATCTGTTCAACTCATATCTTAGCTACGGCGGTACTGTAGCACTGCCCAACGGCAATTATGTCGTGTTCAGTCCCGGCTGGGATAACGGCAACATTGTGAACGCCGGTGCGATCACTGTGGGCAATGGGGCAGTGGGCACCTTCGGTGTCGTAGGCCTCGGAAACAGTCTGACCGGTTTTCGCAGCAACCAGCTGGTCGGACTGGAAAATCCGGTTGTACTGAGTGACAGTCGTTTTTATGTTTCCAGTGGTGACATCTACTTCGGTAACGGGGAAACGGGAATTTCCGGGCCCGTCTCACCGGAAAATTCTCTTCGCAATCCCAGCAACTATCTCACGACTGTGCGGCTGCGAAATGAAGACTATCTTATCAAGTATGGAGATGGAGCATTTCTGTGGTCTGCGTCAACACTCCCAACGGGTTCCGTGAAAGACATCAACAGCATCTATCGAAGCTCACGAACGTTGTGGTTCAGCAACTTAGTTTTCAATAACGAAAGTGTTGTTTACGGAGCTTACGATGGTGGAATTTTCATTGGCACAGTGGAAGATGGATTTCTGCCTCGAATCAATCCGATTCCCGACGTCGTGATTAAGGAGGATGCCCCTGAGCAGACGGTGAATCTCGCCGGGATTTTCCCAGGCTGGGGACAGGGCCGTCCATTGCGATTAACGGCTGCCAGCAGCAATCCCGGCCTGATCGCGAATGCAGTCGTGAATTACACGTCCCCGAATTCTACAGGTACGCTTAAGTTCAAACCCACTGCTCTGAAGACTGGTACAACGACAATGACCCTGACCCTTGAGGACGGTGGTCCGGACGGGAACCTCGCGACCAGCGAAGACAATGCGTTCAATACGCGATCCTTCAGCGTGTCTGTCGAAGCCATCAGGCCCACACTTCTGGGCCCCGTTGGAAACATTACGCAGCAGCGTCCGCGGCTGGAATGGACAGCAGTCCCAGGAGCAGTCAAATACGAGGTGTGGATCAAGAATGCAACGACCGGGCTCAACCCATTCCATAAGGGCGAGGCCACGGGGACATTCTATCAGTTTCCCATGGATCTGGGCGTCGGTAAGATGGACGTGTGGGTCCGAGCCGTAACTGGTAGCGGTGCCGCTCTGCCATGGAGCAAATTGCACCGCTTCACGGTCATCACAGCACCAACACTTGCTCCGCTCGATAGCCGTCAGACAACAGCCCGCCCGGTGTTTTCGTGGAACAATCTCTACGGGGCCTCGTCGTGGGATATCTGGGTCAGCAATCTCACCGCGGGCGGTACTCAGGCCGTTCGGACCACTTCCGCGGTAGCGTCGTGGAGTCCTGGTACGGATCTGCCGATGGCTCGATACCGCATCTGGGTCCGAGCTTTGGGTGCTGGCGGGTTTGCTGGCGCATGGAGTGCGGCAAAAGACTTCTATGTGGCCTCATCTCCGAGCCCTGTCACTCCGTTGCTTCCGACGTTCAGCAAGCGTCCCTCATTTGACTGGACGGATGTTGCCGGGGCGACAAGTTACGGAATCTACCTTCAGAATACTGGTACCGGGGCAGTCGTTACGAATGTGAGTGGCCTTTCGACGTCAACATGGACGCCTCAGGTCGACCTGCCTGACGGCAGCTACGCTTGGTGGTCAATTGCAGATTCGAATACAGCCGGTTTTCGCGGCAGTTGGTCTGTGCGGACGGAGTTTTATGTTGGTGGACGCACCACCATCACGGCGCCGGGGGCCACAGTGACCTCCACAACACCACTCCTGCAGTGGCTGGCCGTCGATGGTGCTGTCCGCTACGAACTTTGGGTCAACGGTGACGTTGAAGGAGCGAAACTGATCCATCAGACGTCCCTGATCACGAACTCGTTCCAGGTTACGGCACCGCTTGGAAGGGGTCGCACTTACCGGATGTGGGTGCGGGCTGTTTCCAGCAGCGGCCAGACATCGCCGTGGTCAAATGTTCGTGACTTCACTGTCGCGCACGCTGACGGTGCATTGACGGATGAGACGGGCGGCGGTCTTCCACCGGTCAGTATCCCGGGGGTAATACCGGACGCTCTGCTTTCCGATCGACCGTGGCGGATGCGACAGGATCAGCCCTCGGGCAATGCCGAGGCCTCTGCCATGCCTCTGGCCGAGGCTGCAGTTGGCACGCACTCCGAGACTCCTGCGGAAGTGGCCGACTCATGGCACCGACAGACCGATGCGACGGCAATGAGTGACAGCGATGCCCTGATGGGAGTTTTCGCTGCCGTATCGGGGGCTAATTGGCTTGACAACCTGCTTCATGCCAGTGCGAGTTGCACGGATTTGGTGGAAAACGCTTACCAAACCTGATCGGGTTCCAGTGGCACGCCTGTGAGGCTCAGGGCGGGGCCCAACCCAACCGGGGGAACCCAACGGGGGGGCCATCAACCAACCAGGGGCCATCCATCTGTCGGCCGGTCACTTAAGTGCCTATCAATTCTGAGTTTACGTTAACTGGAATGCGATTTTTGTGTTGGTTGGCGAGAGGTTTTATTGGGGTGGATTGTTCGCGCCAATTCAGACCTCAGATGCGATGTGCATCGCAATAGCATGGTTTGGGTTTCGAGCACGTGCACGGACGAGTTGTCCTCAACGAACCTTGGGGGCACCCCTGCCGTTGCTTCGCAACTCCGACGTTTCCCATGGACGGGTTCCTCGGACTGGCGTCCGAGGCTTTCGCATGGCATTGCTCCGCAATTCCATCGAAACGCGATGCCCCCTCCCGTAGAGTCGCGACGCGACGGCAGGCTTGAGGTCAGGAATTCTGCCCCTGCGACCGAGCATTGGAAATGTTTTTTCAACCACGGATGAACATCGGGGAACGCGACTTGGGGAGGGCGAAGTTCCATCTGAGCCGCAAAACACACTCCGTTTGTCATGGCCGTGCTCCCACCCCGCTCCGTCACCGTCGCGGCTCGCAACAACGTCCGCACACGAGGAGTTGGGCGGCAAAAATCGTCGTAAATCGCAATTTGCGAGACACTTGTGGCGTGCCGCAACAGATGGCTGGCCCCGTTTTCGGCCCCGTTTTCACTGGCCCCGTTTTTCGTGCGTTTTTTTAGGCCCAGTTCTTGCCGGAAGCACAACCGAATGATCGTCTCGGACGTGAATCCGCGATTTGGACGCGGGGACTCGGTCCTCATGGCCACGTGGCACTCGATTTCACAAAGACAGACAAATCCGCTGACCGGCTACGCGATTCTTAAAAACAAGAAGCGAGAGCACGGCATGACGGCAAACCCGCTGCACTGGTGAAACGCGAGACTTTTTGATTGCCGCCTGACCGCCTGGCCAAAGTGCCGCCATCCGCCCTGACCGCGTCTTGTTTGACATCGAAACTCCCTGGCATTAAGACCGTCAGGCGTGTCGTGTCGTGTCGTGTCGTGTCGTGACAACTGGCAGCACCATGATTCTGTAAATGGGGCCTAGTGTCTGATTCCCCGGATTTCGAGAGCCTGTTCATCGATGGAGTTCGAACGGGCCGTTTGCTTCGATTCTGTATTGGAGTTTGGTCATGGTGTCCATTTTTTCCGAGATCCGCAGGGTTCAGAACATTCTTCTCCAGACTCTTCCCGCTGCATCGCTGACCCGCCGCAGGAAACGTTTGAACCGCGGATATGCGCTACAGCCGGTCTCGGGAACCAGTCTCGGAAGCTCACCACAAGTTCTCGAAGATCGCACGTTGCTGGCTGCGGGATTCCCCGAATTTATTGACCCCAATCCGAGTCAGGGCAACGGTTTTGGAACAACGGTCCTGCCACTGAGTACGGGGAATGTGGTGATCACTGCGCCCGGCGATGATGCGGGTGGCCTCGATGCCGGTGCGGTTTATCTGTTCAACGGAGCGAATGGACAGCTGATCAGCACTTTGCTGGGAGCCGACGATTACGACGCCATTGGCAGTGGCGGCGTTTCGGAATTAACGAATGGCAATTTCGTGATTTCCAGCCCTGAATGGGATAACGGCAGCGTTGTCAACGTAGGAGCAGTGACGTTTGCCAGTGGGACCACCGGCATTTCGGGAGTGGTTTCCGCCGCTAACAGTCTCGTCGGTTCGACGTCTCAGGACAGGGTCGGAAGTACGGACGTCACTCCCCTGACCAATGGCAACTATCTTGTCGTGAGTAAAGGCTGGAGCAATGGTGCAATCGTGAATGCCGGAGCCGTCACGTTCGGAAACGGCAGCACCGGCGTCCGCGGCCCGGTATCAGCGACAAACAGTCTTGTCGGGACAAAGGCCAATGATCTGGTTGGACTGGATGGCATCGTGGTGCTCCCGAACGGCAATTACCTGGTTGTCAGTTCGGCGTGGAATCGAAACAGCGTTCCTCAAGTTGGCGCTGTGACGTTCGGGAATGGGGTGACAGGGACCGTTGGCTCGGTATCTTCGTCCAACAGTCTTGTGGGAAGTACGACCTACGATAGTGTTGGTGAAGATGGCGTGACTGTGCTCAGCAACGGAAACTACGTGGTCGCCTCCGCGTCATGGGACAACGGCCTGGCAGCGGATGCAGGAGCCGTCACGTTTGGTAGTGGAGTATCGGGAATCAGCGGGGTGGTTTCTGCGTCCAACAGTCTGGTTGGAACTGCCAGTGATGACCTCGTTGGCGTCTACCGCACAATCGCACTTCCGAACGGCAACTACCTTGTTTCCAGTCCCTTCTGGGACAACGATGGGATCATTGATGCCGGAGCGGTCACATTTTGTGACGGCACGACCGGGCGCACCGGCTCTGTTTCAGTTCTGAACAGCCTCGTCGGCTCAAGTAACGGCGATACGATTGGCAGCGCCGACCGTGTCGTTCTTGCCAACAGCAACTACGTGGTCTGCAGTCCATACTGGGATCGTGGCACCGTGGTGAATGCCGGTGCAGCAACGTTTGGAAGCGGGACCAATGGTGTGACCGGTGTTGTTTCTTCACTGAACAGTCTTGTTGGATCAACCGCTGAGGATCAGATTGCCGCAAGCGGAGCAGTGCCGCTCAGCAATGGCAACTACGTCGTTCAAAGCCCCTGGTGGAATAACGGACTGGTGACCAGCGCAGGGGCGGTCACATTCGGCAACGGCACCACAGGAATTGTCGGGGCTGTCTCCGTGTTCAACAGCCTGGTTGGCACCACGGCTTACGACAGCATCGGAGGAGTTGGGGTCAAGCCTCTGACGAATGGTCACTACGTTGTCGCCAGTCCACTCTGGGACAATGGCTCGGACGAGAACGCAGGGGCGGCGACATTTGGAAACGGCAATACGGGAGTTAACGGACCTGTTTCCACAGGCAACAGCCTGTTCGGCTCGGCCTTTGATTACGTTGCCACGCGTATTGTAGCGCTGGCCAACGGCAACTATGTGGTTTCCAGCCCTGACTGGAATAATGGTGCTGAGATCTCCGCGGGGGCCGTGACGTTGGGAAGCGGAGTTGCGGGAACGGTTGGCCGTGTGTCAGAGTCAAACAGTCTCGTGGGGCAGCAGTCAAACGATTTCGTCGGGCAAGCTGTTTATGCACTCTCCAATGGGAACTATGTGGTGACCAGTCCTGACTGGGATAACGGCACCACCACCAACGCTGGTGCCGTCACTTTCAGCAATGGCGCCAGCGGAATCACTGGCAGAGTCTCCCAGGCAAACAGTCTGGTTGGAATCGCTACTGAGGACAGGCTGGGCCGGTCGGGCGTCGACGTTTTTCCAAATGGCAACTACGTTGTTTCCGGTAATCTGACGTTCTCTGTGAGCGGTGCTTCGTACGGATCATTCACATTTGGAAGTGGCACCGCGGGAGTTCATGGGATTGTTAATGCCACCAACACGCTCTTTACGAACGCCTTTTCCGGCAGCAGCATCTCTATTGATCCGCAGAACGAAGCGTTTTACGTCAGCATTCCTCAGCAGGATGGCTACGACAGTCAGGTTCACAGAGGGTCAATGGCGGAAGGCTTCCACAGGTCGCTCTCGTCCTGGTTCAACGATCCAAATCCTCGTCCGGACAACTACTTCGGTGACACCATCCTTCCGCTGATGAACGGGAATGTTGTTGTCACCTCTCCGGGGGACGATTCCGCAGGCCTTGATGCCGGGGCCGTCTACTTGTTCAGCGGCAGCACCCGGCAATTGATCAGCACATTGACCGGCGGAACAGTGGGTGACCGTATTGGCAGTGGAGGCGTGTTCGAACTGGGGACCGGCAACTACCTGATCGCCAGCCCGCATTTCAGTCACAACGCGATGCCTGAGGCAGGCGCCGTCACTTTGGGAAATGCGCTGACGGGTGTTCAGGGGGTTGTCTCCAGCCAGAACAGTCTGGTGGGAACATCGACTTCTGATGGCGTCGGCGAACGGATTGAGGTACTGAAGGGGGGAAACTTCCTTGTGATCACGCCTGGTTGGGATCATGGATCTGCCGTTGACGCTGGTGCGGTCACCTTTGGACATGGAACCAGTGGTGTCCGCGGAGTTGTGAGCGTTCAAAACAGTTTGGTGGGTGAAACGAGCGAAGATCGGGTCGGCAGTTCTACTCAGATCCTCCCCAATGGCAACTACGTGGTCCAGTCGCCGGCCTGGGACCGTGCCGGCCTCACTGACGTTGGGGCCGTGACTTTTGGCAACGGGGTTTCCGGAGTGACGGGTGGCATCAACGGCAATAACAGCCTGATGGGCAATGCCCTGGGCGATCATGTCGGATCCACCGTCA
>CAIYBH010000050.1 GCA_903924405.1 uncultured Planctomycetaceae bacterium
GGTTGTGGAGCTGAAAGCGTGGGAAACGCGGTTTTCCGGGCGTTTTTCGGGATGTTTGTGCAGGAAGGGATGAGGGACCGGACAGGAGGCGGCTGCGCTTCCTGAGATGGCAGATTGCAGAGATGGCAGGCCAGCTACGGGAGTTTTTTTTCGGGAAAGCTGGTCTCTTCATAATTTCTTCACAATGTTTGTGAAGATTGGTGATGTCGGAGGCCGGCAGCGAGCGGCGCGGTGACTGGCGAAGTGAATTTCGTCGGACGCGTTGCGAGGGTCTTCGCGGGGCGGACGATCGTCCATGTGGACTGTATCGCTGGCGTGGGAACGGAATGGGGAACGTTGTGATGCGATGGATGCCATTGGTTCTGGGTGTGATTGCCGTTGCGGGCATCGCGGGTTGTGGCGAAACGCCGAAGGACCTGCCGACTGTTCCGATTCACCCGGTCAAGGGCACGGTGACACTGGATGGCAAACCGATTGCGGGAGCGCGAGTATCGCTGCAATTGCTGCAGGGATCAAAGCCGGGTGACATTAATCCGAACGCGGTGACGGACGAGGCGGGTGCGTTTCAGATGTCGACCTATGCACCGCTGGACGGGGCACCGGAGGGTGCGTACGCGGTGATGGTTTCGTGGCCGGTGGTGATCAACGCCTCCGGCAGTGACCCGGAGTTTGGTAAGGAGCGGTTGCCCGCGCGTTACCAGGTGCCGGAGAAATCGGGGCTGGTGCTGACGGTGAGTGAGGACTTGCAGGATGCGGTGATGCTGGAACTGAAGAGTAAATAGTGAGGCCGTGATGGATGGGCGGCGGGAACATAGGGAGCGTTCCGGTCACGGACGCACAGGACGAAGACTGATTGTTTTTCTTAGTGCTTTTTTTCAGGAGTGAATGATGTCAGGGTTAGGGACGAGCAGGAAGGTCAGGGGTTTCACGCTGATCGAATTGTTGGTGGTGATTGCGATCATTGCGATTCTGGTGGCGCTGCTGCTGCCGGCTGTTCAGCAGGCGCGTGAGGCCGCCCGCCGGACTCAGTGCAAGAACAACCTGAAGCAGATTGGTCTGGCATTGCACAACTATGAGGGAACATTTGGCATGTTTCCGCCGAGCCGCATCAACTTGTCGAATCCGACGTTTCAGGTCACCTGGAATACGATGGTGCTGCCGTATCTTGAGCAGGGTAACATGTACAGTGCGTACAACTTCAACACGAACTGGTTCAATCCGGTCAATGATGCTGTGACAAAGACACAGTTGGCGGCCTTTGTGTGTCCATCGACACCGGGATCACGGCCAGTACCAACATCGGCGCTGTACTCCGCCATCAGTGGTGGCGCTCGAACTGATCAGCCGCTGTGGGGCTACAACGACTACGGTTCCGTGAACGCGGTGCGAAATGCCTTCATCGTGATGGCTGGCTTGCCGTCAATTGGAACGAAGGACGCGATGGGCGCGATGGGACGCGGACCTGGTGGTACGAAGATGCGAGACATCACGGACGGAACATCGAATACGATGTTGATTGCCGAAGACGCTGGTCGTCCACGGCAGTACATTGGTCGACAGGGCGGCAATAATCCTCGTGTTGGCAACGTCGCTTTTGGAACTCCATTCACAGCTGATGGCTGGAGCTGGGCCGACATCAACAACGGGTTCAGTGTGGATGGAGCAAATTCCGCCGGGCTGCAGAACGACACGAGCGGCAGCGGCAACACGACGATCGTCGGACGCTGCATCATGAACTGCACCAATGACAGCGAAATGTACTCCTTCCACACGGGCGGCGTACAGACGGTGCTGGCTGACGGTTCGGTGCGATTTTTGTCCGAGAACATGTCATCGGCCACGCTGGTCGGTCTGATCACTCTGCAGGGTGGCGAGATCGTCGGCGAATTCTGAAAACTGCCGCCGGGCACTGTGTCACGAGTGACGGCCAGGATAGTGACATGATGATCAAGAGGTCCCGAAGAGTGAATGCTCTTCGGGACTTTTTTTGTTGGTGTGTGTGGGCTTCGATGGGTGTTGAGTCGCTGTGGCCGCCCTGCCCCGTCCACATGGAACGGAGTGCAGTGCTGTCGCAGGCCGCGTGAAGTTGCAGAGGCACGCAGACTTGTTCGAGGCGATCGTTATATCAGAGCCTGAAGAGCGAGTTCCGGCGAATCATAGACGGGAATGACCTTGTCAAGGGCTGCGAGTGCGAGGGCCGTTCTGGTGAATGAGTTCATATTGCAGAGTGCCAGTTGTCCACCGGCGCGGGAGGTCAGCGCCTTTTGCAGGACGATGCAGCGACCGAGAAATGCGGAACCGATAAAGCGAACGTGACGGAGATCGATCACAAGTTTGGGTGTGGTCAGAGAATTCACGAGTGTCAGAGTGAGGCCGGCATCATCCAGCAGATTTTCGAACAGACTGGAGAACTCTTCCTGGATCAGCAGGATTGTGACATCATGGTGTGGTTGCTGAGTTTTGCCGGCAGGAACGGTCATGACAGGGCCTTCGGGATAGGGTATTTCGCAGATCTGAGCGTTGCAGATCGTGTGGTGTAAATGCGTGCAGCTGGTGAATGGGTGGACGATACGGGATCAGACAGGCGGTATCGCCGTGTAGCGACGAGCGTGAAAGGGACCGGACGCCACGGCAACGACGGATTGCGTGGGGACGGCTGGCGTCGAACCGAGCGAATCCTGATTGGTTAGACCGGTAAAGATCCGGACGGAACGAGCTTGGGAGTATGCCGAAAGCGGGGAAGAAATCCAGCGAAAAGGCGGCCATGGCCTACAAACCGCCCGGGACGAGGTGAGGTTTGGGGGACAGGGGCATGCTGAGTTCACACCAGAATGATCTTGCGAGAGGTGGGCGTGTGAAAGTGCATGGGGTCGAGGGTGGATCCGGTTGGATGGGGCGGGTGTTTCGGCGAGCTGATTTTTTCGTCAACGCGTCTGAGTCGTGAACAAAATCGCAGCGAATTTGAGATTCCGGACTGAAAACTGCAGGGGGAGTGGTGGGGAGGGAGATTGGAGGCAACACGGCTGTCAGGGGAGTTCCCGGGAAACACGAAGGCCCCGGGATGGCTCGTCCTTGCATGCCACAGCGGCGCTGGTATTGTTCTGCCTTTCACCGTTTCCCCCCATCAGTGGCCGACAAATGACTCAATTGAATAAATACAGCAGCCGAATTACTCAGCCCGCATCTCAGGGAGCCTCACAGGCGATGCTTTACGCCACGGGCATGTCATCAGACGACATGAACAAGGCGCAAGTGGGGATTTCAAGTGTGTGGTATGAGGGCAATCCGTGCAACATGCACCTGATGGACCTTGCTGCAAAAGTGCGCGAGGGTGTTCAGGCGGCGGGCATGGTCGGCATGCGCTTCAACACGATTGGTGTCAGTGACGGCATTTCGATGGGTACGGACGGCATGTCGTATTCACTGCAGTCGCGTGACCTGATTGCGGATTCGATTGAAACCGTCATGTCGGCTCAATGGTACGACGCCAACATTTCTCTGCCCGGGTGTGACAAGAACATGCCGGGGTGTCTGATGGCGATGGCGCGACTGAACCGTCCTTCGTTGATGATTTATGGGGGGACCATCAAGCCGGGCTGTGGATTGAAGGGCGAGAAGCTGGACATTGTGTCTGCGTTTCAGTCCTACGGCGAGTACCTTGGGCGGCGGATTTCTGAGGAAGAGCGAGCGGCGATTGTGCGTCGCAGTTGTCCCGGGGCCGGAGCGTGCGGGGGCATGTATACGGCCAACACGATGGCGTCGGCCATTGAAGCCATGGGGATGACACTGCCGTACAGTTCGTCAATTCCTGCGGAGGATCCCGGGAAACTGGAAGAGTGTTTTCAGGCGGGTGCGGCGATTCGTCTGTTGCTGGAGCGGGACATCAAGCCGCGAGACATCATGACGCGTGCGGCCTTTGAAAACGCGATGGTTCTGATCATGGCAACAGGCGGATCGACCAACGCGGTTCTGCACCTGATCGCGATGGCTCGCGCTGCTGGTGTAGCGCTGACGATTGATGATTTTCAGTCGGTGAGTGATCGAATTCCGTACATTGCGGATCTGAAGCCGAGTGGCAAATGGGTGATGGAAGACCTGCACACGATCGGCGGGACTCCTGCGGTCCTGAAGTATCTGCTTGAGAAGGGGTTGATTGATGGCAGCTGTCTGACGGTCACCGGAAAGACGCTTGCTGAAAATCTCGCCGGACTGCCGGGGTTGAAGAGTGGTCAGACGATCATTCAGCCGATCGAGACACCGATCAAGTCTTCGGGGCACATCCGGATCATGCGTGGCAACGTGTGTCCCGACGGGGCGGTGGCGAAGATCACTGGCAAGGAAGGGCTGGTGTTTACGGGACCGGCGCGTTGTTTTGATTCAGAAGAGCTGATGCTGCAGGGGTTGGAGCAGGGACGGATTCAGAAGGGCGACGTGGTTGTTATTCGTTACGAGGGGCCTCAGGGTGGACCGGGGATGCCGGAAATGCTGACGCCGACATCGGCGATCATGGGGGCTGGGCTGGGATCTGATGTGGCGCTGCTGACTGACGGACGGTTCAGCGGGGGATCGCATGGGTTCATTGTCGGTCATATTACTCCTGAAGCGCAGGTTGGCGGTGTCATTGCCTTGCTGCGGGACGGGGATCGGATCACGATTGATGCGGAGAAGAACGAGATCAACGTGGATCTGACGGCGGCGGAATTGGCGGCGCGACAGGCGGCCTTCAAGTCACCTCCGTTTAAGGCGGTTCGAGGAACGCTGGCCAAGTACATTCGGCTGGTGAAATCGGCTTCTGAGGGCTGTGTGACCGACGAAGAGTGAGCGGCGAAGAGTGTTTGATCAGGCTCTCTCGGACGGCACCCACAGGCTCTCCGAGAGAGCTTACGCAGGGTTTCCTGACAAAATCGGTCCGAACGTTTGTGAAAAACATCGGCTCAGGGGAAGCAGCGCGCGACTGTTGGTTCAGGAGTGCGTTGCCGGTTCCCGAGGGTGCCGAGTCGACTGGAGATACCGGACTGGTCGGGACGGTACCGGGAGCGGATCTACTTCACTGAAGTCAGAATCAGGGGGCACATTGTGTTGACGCAGGATCTGGAAGAATCTGTGGGTTTTGTCGCGAATCAGACGGCGGAGCAGCAGGCGGAAAGTCGCAACAGTCTGGTGCGTTACATCGTGCTGAAACTGCTGGCGAATGGGCTGCCGGTGCCGACGTTGTTTGAGGACCATGACCGGCTGGGTGCCCCGCGACTGCTCAGCACCTATCACCATCGGCTGAAGCGACTGGATTCAATTCACTGTCCCGCGGACGCTCGAATTGAAGCGTTTCTGCGACGTTATTTCGACCGGATTCGGGGTTGTAGTGCCCTGCGGTTGCCGGACCTGACGGTGATTCTGGATCGGCATGGGATTGCGCGGGAGTTGTCACTGCCGCACAACGCCAGCGAATACTCGAATCGATTTGGATCTTCGTATCGGGTTCGCAACGGGGTATTGCACAATCCGGCGAATGACCGTCGGACGACAGAGGGCACATTTCATGTTACGGAGGGTGGCCTGCCCGTCCCACGTGACAAGAAGTCGGTGCCTCGGATTACGTTTGCCGCGTTATTCCGGTACGCGATGAATCCCCCTGAGTCTCTGCTGGAGTTACCATTTTCCTCGGAGGAATCGGTTCCGGCGAAAGCGTTTGTCTCGCTGTTGATTCGGCCGGTGTTGTGTCCGGAAGTGGCCGGGTTCTGCAGCGAGCAGTCGATGGAAGTCCGGTTCTTTGCACCGGGGGCTCTGGTGAGCAACCTCGACTTTGTGGAATCGATTTTTGGAAATGCTGGCGATCCGTTTCTGCCCGGGAATGATGCCGCGCTGGACGTGCATCACTGGAGTGGCCACACGGGGTGCGTGATTCTGGCGCCGCATCTGGTGGACATCAGCAAGAAGGATGTGGGGCTGCCGCATTATGACGAGGCGACTGAGCGGCAGCGGCAGGATGGAATGTGCTGGAAGGCAGAGGACGAGAAATACAACGAGGGCCAGCCCTTCAAGCTGACGTGTCGTAACGAGGAGGGCGTGATTGTCACGCTGATCGCGGACAACTACTACGGGTACTGCAAGAAGGAAGTTAAGACGCAGTTGAGTTACGCCGCCAATCTGGCGGGGTTGGTGGAAGAAGAGCACGCGGGCGGAGCCATGGCCTTTGCCAGCTTCAACCTTGGGGAAGAGTTCAACGCGGACAGCAAACGTTACAACAATCGCACGTTTGCTGACGTTGCCCGGGACTATGCAAAGCTGATGGATGTTCGTCCTGAGGGCTACGCAGTGGATCGGCAGCATCCGACGGTGATTTACGTCTCAGAGAACGCTCGTTTTACAGTTGCGGATCAGCGCGTGTCGTGGTTCTACAACAGTGAACCGCAATACATACCGCTGCGACCCGGGTACGTTTACATCACACCTTCCGGATACAAAGTTCGGTTGGAAAAGCACCCGGCCGCTCCTTCGTGGCGGCTGATCGGCACGTTGTTTGAAGGGGTTTTCTGTCACAAGCCGTGCACGGTCAGCGGTGGCGGGAAGAGTGAAATCAGCAAATCGATTGCTGACTATCTTCTGCATGGTCCGGTGTTTGTCGCCGATGCGGAACGGGATCTGGAGCGGGTGCAGGAGATCTTCGACCGAGACTATGCGGATCGCTGGCGGCTCGATGGGACTGTGCAACCGGATTACTTGAGGGTGCCCAGTCGTCGGATTCTGGACCCCGCAAGGTCTCTGGGCAGTGTGATCAAGTTGTTGACCCCGTCGCCGGACTACACAGACGCCTACAACGCGTGGTTGGGAAGTATCCCGGACCACATTTACGCGATTGTGTTTGTGATCAAACGGATGCATACGGGAGCGGAAGCGGACTGGCGACGGTGTTTTACGGTCGACATCGTGAATGGTCATCCGGGACACGAACTGAAGTATGGTGATCGCAAACTGGTGGGGACGTACCTGCGAGTCGGCTTGCTGGGTGAGAATACGTGGCGGACGTACAAGCTGCGTCAGGACTTTGCCCCGGCTCAGAAAGTGCAGACTGAGGACGACATCAGTGTGTCTGTCGTGGTGCCTCGTCGCCATTTGCAGCATCTGGGGACGGTGCTGACGGAAGAGATCAGTTACAAATTCGTACAGAATTGCGAGTACCGATTGTTTCAGCGCCCGGACGATGCAATTCATCGGGGCCTGGACCGGCAGACGGAAGCGGACCTTGCGCGATCGGACAACTTCATTGTCAACTTTGAACCACTGTCACGGCGACAGGTCAGTGAGATTTGTGATCGTCCGGTGGACCTGAGTCAGTTTACATCGCCGATGCAGCGGCTGCTGCAGGAGATGATGGAAAGTGACGACAGTTACGTGGTGTGTTCCAACACACCGCGACTGGTCAACGGGGTTCCCAGCAGGAATCCTCGGTACCTGCAACCGCGTCCGGACCTGATCAACCCGGTGAACAAATATGTCGGGGAGATGGGAATTCGTTTGTCGCGGGCGGTGCCTGTGGACAAGCCCGTGCATTCTCCGGTGCAGGCGGTGTTGATTGGTCGACGCAACAATCCTCCTGAGCCAGCGCGGGGAATTCGGCCGCTGGCGGTGTACAATCCGATTCACTACCAGGAACTGCCTGAGTTGTTCATGGACTTCATCAGTGCTTTGTCGGGCAAGAGCCCGTCAACGACTGGTGCGGGCAGTGAGGGTGCATTGACGAAAGGTCCGTTCAACTGTCTGCGACCGATCACGGATCTGAACAACGCGTTGGTCAGTTATCTGCTGACGAACCTTGCCGGCTTCTCGACGCCTGCGGGTCACATTGGTTCTGAAGTGCGTGTGGATCACGACATCAGTCTGCTGATTCCGGAAATCTGGTGTCGACTCAGTCCACAGGAACGATCGGCCGAGTTTTTGATTCAGGAGCAGTTGCTGGAGAAACTGGAGGACTACACGCATGGGGGGCGGTTGATTCCGGCCAGCCGACTGGGTTGGCGGATTACTTCCCGCTTCATTCGGCGTTTTGCCGGGCGTGTGTTTGACAATCCGAACAAGGTGTTTGATAGATCAATTCTCTGCCCGGAGAGCCAGGATGCCGACGCATTTGCGGATGGCGTGCTGTACATCGCCGAAGCGCAGCAGCGGATCGCGAAGCTGTACTTTGAAGATGGTTCTGTCGAACTGGCATGTCCACCACTGAAAGCCCTGCTGCACATCATGGCTCATGGGACATGGGAAGGTCGGACGGTCAGTGATCCACAGGTTCGCAGCCTGTTCACACTGGAATCCATGCTGTCCTCGGAATGGTACGCTCAGAGATTGCGAGTGCGGCAGGAGCGGCAGCAGGCGTTGTTGCAGCGTCATGTACAGGCGCTGGACACCTTCCTGAACAGTAATGAGTATGCGGAAGAGAAGTTGCAGATGGACATTGCCGGCCGACTGGAGTTTGCTCGCAGAACGCTGGAGAAGGTGATCTCTGCGGAATACCTGGAAGACCTGCAGGGGACTCTGGGGGCAGACATATTGTGAATGGATGTTTAGCTGGGGGGCATCCCGTGAGCTGCAGGCTGGCGGGGCCGCCCTGCCCGGCTGTGATGGCCGGCTGTGATGCCCGGGGGGCAGTGTACGGCAGGTTTCAGGGTGGTCAGTTAGGCATTGGCGTTGAGACGACGCGTTTGCGATGGTGGAGTGGCCGGCGTGTCAGATGCCTGGTTGGACGTCATCACGTGATGTTTTCGTTGCGTGCTGTTGAGAGAGCTGATTTTTGAGTGACCACCGGATTGAAAATCGGTGGGTGGACGATGATCGGGGAAGACGCATGGCCTTGATTCCACTGCTGGATGAGCGCGAACTGCTGCCGGGCAATTGTCGGGAGGTGGTGGCGGAGGGCCGGGTTTTTGCGGTCTACAACGTGGACGGGGACTTCCACATACTGGATGGGATCTGTCCACATGCCGGTGGTCCGCTCGGCAAGGGGACGATGCGTGGCAGCATCGTCACATGTCCATGGCATGGCTGGCAACTGGACGTCACAACGGGGCAGCACTGCCTGAACTCGCGAGTTTGTGCTGCTCGATATGCGGCCGTGGTCCGGGATGGTAAGGTACTGGCTGACGTTGGCTGAGCGGGCGTATAGAGATGCCGGGACAGTAAATCGTGGCTGGGTGCCTGCGGGATTTCTGTGTGCAGCGACACAGGATGGCCGAGTGGTCGGACGGTGGATTCTGAGTTCTCGGGCGGGACAGTGTCATGTTGCGAAACCCTGATTTGAGCTGGTCGGCCCTGTCTGCTTTTGCTCGTTCGATGGCACGGATGATCGAAGCGGGAGTGGACATTCGCAAGTCGCTGCAGACGGCGAGTCGTCAATCTCCGGACCGTCGTACGGGGCCTGCGGTTGAGAAGATCCGACAGGGGGTTTCCGGGGGAAAGACGCTGACGGAAGCGATTCGGGAGCAGGGGCCGTTGTTTCCGGCATTGTTTTGTGACCTTGTGGACGTTGGAGAGCAGACGGGGCACTTGCCGGAGGTTTTTGCGGCGCTGGCGCGGTACTATGAATCACGGTTGAAGCAGTTGCGTGAGTTTCGTTCGGCGGTGGCGTGGCCGATCATTCAGTTTGTCGCCGCGATCGCTATTATCGGGCTGTTGATTTTCATTCTGGGCCTGTTGCCTCCAGCGGGGGCCGATGGCAAGCCGTTTGATGTCACGGGTCTGGGATTATCGGGGACGAGTGGCGCGGTCACATGGGTGTGTGGCTGGCTGGCGATTGCGATCGCAGGATATACCGGCTGGAAATTCACAAGGAATCGGGTGTCCGGGCAGCAGATGCTGGACCCGTGGTTGCTGAGAATACCGGTGCTGGGGACCTGCCTGCAGTCGTTTGCGATCTCGCGCTTTGCGTGGTGTTTTTCGCTGACGCAGCAATCGGGGATGTCGATACGACCTTCCCTGGAATGTAGTTTTCGGGCGTCGGAGAACGGTGCCTTCACGGCCGCGGCGCCACAGGTGTGGAAGGACGTTGCTGACGGAACATCGCTGACGGACGCATTCGTGAATGCACAGATCTTTCCGGACGAGTTTCTGCAGGTCGTGGCGACTGCAGAGGAGACGGGCACGGTACCGGAGCAGTTGTCGCGGATGAGTCATATTTTTGAGGATCAGGCGCGGCGCAGCATGAGTCGGCTGACGGCCGTCCTTTCGGGCACGGTCTGGGTGTTCACTGCTGGATTGATTATTTACTTCATCTTCCGGCTGGCGATGATTTACGTGGGAACTCTGAACGAAGCCAACCGGCAGGTGTTCGGTTGAATTTGACGTGCATTTGGGCTGTGGAGATCATTCTCCGTCGGGTTTGTCGGGTGATGAAGGCCGGCGGCAGTTCGGAAGGAACGACAGGCGAGAGCGCTGGGTGATTGCGGGCCTGTCGGTGACTGATGGTGGAGCGAAGATTCGGGAGGGAAATGATGCCGACATACGTGTACGGGGTCATTCTATCGGAAGAGGATGACGAGGCGATCGGAGACGTGTTTGAGGTGGAACAGGGGATTCGAGACCAACCCTTGACGCAGCATCCTGAGACGGGGCAACCGGTGCGTCGCCTGTTATGTGCGCCCTACATCGCGGGCATTTGGTCGCCGATGAAGATGAAAAAGAGCATGGCTGACAACACGTTGGCGAAGCGGGGATTTACGAAGTATGTGAAAACGGGGGATGGCTACGAGAAAACGGTTGGAAAAGGGCCGGATCTCCTGCCGAGGAGCAGCGGAAAATGAGAATCCGCAGGCGCGGTCCGGAAAACTCTGGACTACCGTCAGCCGGTTGCGCAGGGCAGCCAGCGGCGCTGATCTGACGATTAACCGCGTGGGTTTCGCGTGTGCAGTGGACGTTCCAGCCTGGTCGATTAGGATACGCAGACAGGATCCGGGGCGACATGGGTCACTGGCCGGTTGTTCGACAGTGACGTATCCGGGGGGCTCGTTGAACGAGCAACTGAGTTTTTTGAAATCGATTTGAGTGCAGGCGAGAAGTTCTCACGAACGTGGAAGGGTGTGAGCGTGGTTCAGAATTCGGGAAATGGCGGGCCGATCAGTCAATTCATTTCGCACCACTATCGGCATTTCAATGCTGCCGCACTTGTGGACGCGGCGCAGGGGTATCGTCGGCATCTTGATTCGGGTGGCCGGATGATGGTGTGTCTGGCGGGTGCGATGAGTACGGCGGAGCTGGGGCTGTCATTGGCGCAGATGATTCGTGAAGACAAAGTGCATTTGATTTCCTGCACGGGAGCGAATCTGGAAGAGGATGTGTTTAACCTGGTCGCTCACGACTTCTATGAGCGAGTGCCACATTATCGGCAGTTGAGTCCGGCGGACGAGCAGGCCTTGCTGGACCGCCACATGAATCGTGTGACGGACACCTGTATCCCGGAAGGCGAAGCCATGCGTCGCATGGAATCGGCCATGCTGGAGGTCTGGACGGAAGCGGATCGTGCCGGCAAGCGCTATTTTCCGCACGAGTTCTTTTATCAGGTGTTGCTGAGTGGAAAGTATCGGGAGCACTACCAGATTGATCCGAAGGATTCGTGGATGCTGGCGGCGGCAGAGAAAAACCTGCCGATCATTGTGCCTGGCTGGGAAGATGCCACTCTGGGCAACATGTTTGCGGCGGCTGTGATCCGTGGCGACGTGAAGAATGTGCACACGGTACGGACGGGGATTGAGTACATGACCTGGCTGGCGGAATTCTACACGAAGACGACCGCCCAAAGTCCGCTGGGGATGTTTCAGATTGGCGGCGGGATTGCCGGTGACTTTCCGATCTGCGTGGTGCCGATGCTGCATCAGGACCTGCAGCGGGACAACGTGCCGTTGTGGGCGTATTTCTGCCAGATCAGTGATTCAACCACCAGCTATGGCAGCTATTCGGGTGCAGTTCCGAACGAGAAGATCACCTGGGGCAAGCTGGGCGTCGAGACTCCGAAATTCATTATCGAGTCGGATGCAACCATTGTTGCGCCTCTGATTTTTGCCTATGTGATGGGCTGGTAGCGGAAACGAAAAAACCGCAGCAGAAACGCTCAATGAGTATCCTGCTGCGGTTTTTGTACGTTCTGTGCTGTCAGGGCTCTGTCAGGGCTTGCCAGCGGGATTCAGATCAATTTCCGGCAGCGATTCCGGATTTCCGGCTCCTGCTGGTGTTTGAGTGGACGTCACCGGTGTGGTACCGGGGCCGGGCGCGGGTGCCGGGGACAAAGCTGGTAGAGCTCGGGGTTGTCGAACGGGACCGGACGCCGGGCCTGTATAGCTTGCGGGCGTGACCTGGGAATCAGGTTTCGCTGACGCGGGCTTGCGGACAATTGTGGTTGCGCCGCGTTGTCCTGCGGTGGAAGCGGTTCCGGAGACTGGAGTGGCAACGGCAGCCTGCGGGACACGATTTGGCGGGGCACTTGCCGGAGTGGCCTGAGCGGGAGCGGGCTTTGAAGCCGCCGAGCTCGGGGCCGGGGGCACTTGTGGGGGCAGGGTTGAACGTGGTGCCACGCTGGCGGTTCCGGAGTTGCCGGACTTTGCCGCATTGGTCAGATCAAAATCCCGGGGCACGGGCGGCACGCTGGGTGCGGCCGGTTTCGGTACGGCTGGTGCCGCCTCAGCGGGTGCGGGGGCAACTGCTGGTGAGTCAGGAACGGCAGTCGGAGTCGGAGTCGGAGTCGGCAGCAGATCTGCGCTGACAGCGCCGGGGATATAGGGCCGTTCCGGCGAACCCAGAGACTCCCAGGCCGAGCTGGCCGGGCCGGCAGAGAATTCCTCGGGAACAGTTTCGACTTGGCGATTTTCGAGGGCATGCGTCATGGCATCGCCGCGTTCGTTGGCCTGCCGATAGGCTTCGGGGTTCCATTCACCCTCTGCGAGGTAGATGGAATTCGCCTGCAGCAGAGCACCTTTGCGGAAGTTGAGTTCCGTGACGGCTTTGTTGTATTCGACGATGCTGCGGAGGTATCCCTGATCGGCATCCCGGCTGGTGATTTTGGCTTCCAGCACGCGTCCGATGGAGACGGGGTCGCGGGAATTGTCATTGGCCACGCGTTCTTCGGCGGTACCGGCGTAGTCCACAGCGACATCAGCGCGTTTGGAACCACTCTCGGCCAGCAGATACCAGCGATCCATTTCGAGGATGGCATTATTGAGTTCGCGAGCGACTTCTTCTTCCTGCACCTGGAGCACGCGGCGTGCCTTGCGGAGTCTCAGTTCGTAGTTGCGAACCTGAGCACGGGCGAGTCGGAGTCCGAGAGGCATGGAGAACTGAACTCCGGCCCCCCAGCCCTGTTGATTGCCCTGAGTCAGTGATTCCCAGGCGCTGTTGTATCCGGCGTCGGTGATACCGTCGTCGTCATTTTCGCTGGCACCGAAGGTATCTCCGAAGCCATTGACGCGGTATTGAGAGACCAGATCGAGTCGGGGGCGATTCAGATTTTTCGCGGCGCGGAGTTGCAGTTCGAGACTGCGGATTTCCCACTTCTGTTTGCGCAGTTCGGGACGCAGTGCGAGTGCCTCGGTAAGAGTGGAATCCCAGGCGGGGACTAACCGAGCTTCTGACGGGTGGTCACTGGGCTTCAGGAATTCACCGTCATTCAGAGGAAGTCCCAGCAGACGTCGCAGGCGATTTTCGGCCTGCAGCACATCGGCGAGTGACCCTTTGATACGGGCATCGGCTTCGTAGAGGCGATTCTGAGCCTGATAGACGGTGTCCTGTGCTTCGGCACGTGCAGCGAGCAGATCGCTGTACTTGACGATATCCCGAAACGTCATGACTTCGGAGTGGTACAGATGCAGCGCGAGATAGAGATCCCAGTATTTGTTTTCCACATCACGGATCATGGTGGTCACGGATTGTTCGAAATCCAGCATCGAGATATCGGAATTGATGCGGGAGATCAGCACGCCCTGGGACACACCACTGACGCCACGCAGGTTCTGTGCGGACGGGCCGGCGATGCGAGTGTATTCGGTTCCGGAGGCAGCGAGCAGTGGCTGTCGGTATTCTGCCTGGACAAACCCGGTGTAGGCTGAGGGGAACAACCGGGTTTGATTGTTGTTGCTGTAGGACCAGTTGTTTTCTACGGCAAAGGTGCCGGAGTTGGCGAACGCTTTTTCGAGACGCGTCTGCCATTGGGTGGAATTTTCGGTGAGGACATCACCCTGATTGAGCCCGATGTTTGCCGTATTCTGAACATCTTCGGTACGTCCGGACTGCAGATTGCTGGTCAGAATCGGATCGAAGTCGGAGAGAGCGGCCTCCATACCGCGATTACCGAACAGAAATCCGGTGTCCTGAATGGCGGAGTCGTAGATGGACGCCACGCGTTGCGGGTTGGCCAGCAGCGGATTGCCGGGAGAAAGGAAGCTCTGATCTTCGCGAACGATAGCGGCATTGGTCAGTGCGAGACGCACGCACTCATTGAGGGAGATCGGGCGTTCCGCAATTTCCTCGAGCGTGGTGATGGTGCGCGGGGAGCGGAACAGTTCCGGATTCGTCTCGGACTCCTCCCCCGCCTTCGGGTATTCGATGGAACTGGCATAGTCACGGTAGTGTGACTCGGCCGAATTGGTCTGCAGCAGGTACTGCAGCGATCGATCGGGGGCGGCGCAGCCTGAACTGAGCATTGCTGCCAGCAATGTCAGAGAGGTCAAACGCTTCCATTGGTCAGGTTTCACTCTGCCAGCCTCCTGCTGTCAGACAGACAATCTTCGCACGGGTAACCGATGGCGAAGACAGAGACCAGAAAACCGCGGAATCCGGATTTCCTGATCGAACGGGAAGTACACCGATTATGGACTCAGGTCACCGACTGGAGGCAGGCCATCCGGTGGTCTGTTGACCATCCGTCTGGTGATGTCTGCATCACGGGGTGCCCGGAGATAATGGAAAAGCGGGACGGTCCACTGCGGGGGCTCAGGCGAGGCCTGTGCGAGTACCGAATGGTGAGTCCCGAAGATGCTCTGGTTGGGGGGCAACCGGAGGATCCGGGGTGATAATGTCAGAACCGCGGGCAAACTGACAACCGGTAAATGAGTCACTTGTGTGGTGGGCGGGAGACTTTTCCGGGGCAGTGTTTGTGCTTCGGCAAAGCATGCAGTGTTTTTCTGGGTGCTGCCAAAACTGCGGGACGGAAATCGCAGGCTGCACCGTGGTGAAGGACAGAAAAACGGTCCAGGAACCATCAGAAGCAGGTTTTTGCCGATTTACGCGATGAATGCCGATCACGGCGACTGCTGATTCGGGGGAAGAGCAGAGGATTGCGGATGTCTATGGAGTCGGCGTGTCGAGCCGGTTGGAGTTCGATGCCGTGGGATCAGGGGAACGTCTGCGGGCGGACCGTGGGACGGAGCCCGCCATTCCGGGGCTGGGAAACATCCGCGGAAACTCAAGGTTTTTGCGGGGAACGGAAAAACGGGGCAAATGGCGGACGTGGTACGGTTGCAGCTTTTTCCGTTGATGGGAGAATTCGCAGGATCAGCAATTGTTCAGAAGGACAGATCCATGACAGAAACAAAGATGACCCGTGAGACACTGCCGGCGGGTGAGGTGCTCTGTAGCTACTGCACTGCACGCTGTTGTCGCTACTTTGCCATGCAGATTGACCGCCCGAAGACACGTGAGCAGTACGATCATCTGCGGTGGTATCTGTTGCACGGACCGTATTCTGTATTTGTGGACGGGGAGAGCTGGTACCTGATGGTCCCGGGGGATTGCAAGCACATTCTTCCGGACTACCGGTGTGGAATTTACGAGACACGGCCTCAGATTTGTCGGACGTACACGACGGACGAGTGCGAATATGACAATGACGGTGTGTACGATCAGTTGTTCGAAACCCCGGAGCAGTTGTGGGAATATGCGTTGGCGGTACTTCCGGCGGAACCGCGACGCAGCGTTGACGGACCTGTGAGTCTGCCGATCCTGCAGGTGAGTTGAAGATTCGGGGATTCCCCGGTCTGGTTTCTGTGGGTGGGGTTGCGTCAGGCTGCCTGGGTTCCCTCGGCAGGAACAAACTGCTGAAAGTAGTGGTCGGTTGGCTGGGGTAGCAACCGATAACGAGACGGGTTTTGTGTGTGGGATGTTTTTTGAAATTCCCGGGGCGACCTCAGCCGGGAACAGTCAGTAGAATTCAAAGAGTGAACCAGTGAGTGACAGGAAATTGCAGCGGATCAAACCGCAGACGCTTCGTGGATTTCGAGATTTCCTCCCGGATCAGATGATGGCTCGGGAGCGATTGATTGACATTGCGCGGACCGTGTATCGCAGTTATGGTTTCGCGCCGATTGACACACCGGCTCTGGAATACGCCGAGGTTCTGCTGGGCAAGGGAGGCGAGGAGTCCGACAAGCAGGTCTTCCGGTTCACGGATCAGGGCGAGCGGGATGTGGCGCTGCGGTTTGACCTGACTGTGCCGTTGGCTCGTTTTGCTGCCCAGTACATTCAGGAACTGGGGACGCCGTTCCGACGATATCATATTGGCCCGGTCTGGCGTGGTGAGCGGCCGGCCCGCGGTCGATTTCGCGAATTTCTGCAGTGTGACTTTGATACCATCGGAACGCTCAGCAACACCGCGGACATCGAAACGCTGTTCGTCATCAACGACCTGCTGGAAAAGATCGGGATTGAGCGGTTTACCATCCGTGTCAACAATCGGCGAGTTCTGAACGGGCTGCTGGAAAAGTGCGGATTGCAGGAACATGCGGTTACGATTCTGCGTTCCCTGGACAAACTGGACAAGATCGGGCGTGATGCTGTCCTGCAGGAGATGCAGGAGAAGGGTGGAATTCCTGCTGCCGGGGCATCGCAGGTACTGGACATGGCTCAGCTGAAAGGACGTCCTGACGAGATTCTGCTGGCGTTGGACGGCATGCTGCAGGGCAGTCAGACCGGGCAACTTGGACTGGAAAATCTGCGAGAGCTTTTCGCCTGTGTGGGTCAGTGTGGCTGGCCGGCGGACCGAGTGCTTCTGGACGTTTCCATTGCGCGGGGGCTGGACTACTACACCGGGACGATTTACGAAACCATACTGGGCGACCTGCCGGGGATTGGCAGTGTGTGTTCGGGAGGTCGATACGATAATCTTGCTGAGCTGTTCACGTCGCAGCAGTTGCCGGGAGTGGGAGCCAGTCTGGGACTGGACCGGATGCTGGCGGCGCTCGAAGAGCTGGGTGGAACGGCAAAAGCCACAACTCCGGCTCCGGTGCTGGTCACGATGCTGGATGCAGCCGGGATTCCGGCCTATCTGCAGATGGGACGAAATCTGCGGCGGGCGGGGATTGGCACAGAGGTCTACCCAGAGGCAAAAAATATCGGGCGACAGATGAAATACGCTGACAAGCGTGGATTTCGTTTCTGCCTGATTGCTGGCGCGGACGAATTTGCCGCGGGCACGTGGCAGATCAGAGATCTGCAGCAGGGGGCACAGGTTTCGGTTGCAGCGGCTGAGGTGCCTGGGTACCTGGTGCAGGCGCTGACACCTGCGGCCACGTCTGGCACCTGAAACGACATCTGTCCCGTGCGCCGCCGTTCGGATTTGCCCATCAGTTTGCGCGGTCCGGTCTGTCGAATTCTGTTCGAATGAGTTTGAAAACGTATCCATCATGGTCGAAAACCTGCCCTATGACTCCATTCGCCACAAAGCGCTGACAATCGAGGGTTATTCTCGAGCGGCGGTGCAGAGTTACTGGCGCGTCCCGGAACTGAAAGTCGGATTTGAACTGGGCGCCAGCCCGTGGTCCTTTATGGGGACTCAGGTGTTTCTGGTGACCCATGGTCATCTGGATCATCTGGCCGCCCTGCCCGTCTTTGTTGCCCGACGGCGGATGATGAAGATGGAACCGCCGGTGATTTATCTGCCTGCGGAGATCGTGGACGATGCGTGGCGTGTCCTGAAGGCCTGGCAGCGGCTTGATCGTGGACGGATGCTTTGTGAACTGATTGGCGTCACGCCGGGAACGATGACAGAGCTATCTCGTGAGCATCGCTTCACCACATTCCCCACAAAACACACCGTGCCTTCCGTCGGCTACATTGTTTACGACGTCAGAAAGAAGCTGAAGCCGGAATTCCATGGGTTGCATGGCGATCAGATTCGGGATTTGCGATTGCAGGGCATTGACGTGGCGGCGGAATCGCTGACACCTCTGGTGTGTTTTACGGGGGACACAGCTCCTCCGGGGCTTGATGCTCATCCTGACGTCTATCGGGCCGGTGTTCTGATCACGGAGATGACGTTTTTTCGTCCGGAGCATCGCAAGGAAAAAATCCATAAATTCGGGCACATGCATCTGGACGATCTGCTGGAGCGGGCGGATAGATTTCAGAACGAGTTGATCATTCTAAGTCACCTCAGTACTCGTACTCATGATACTGAAGCGCGTCGACGGCTGGATCAGGTGCTGCCGGAATCACTGCGGTCCCGAGTTCGACTCTGGACATAAGGGCCGGCATTTCACGCGTTGCGTTCAGATCAGGCCACAGTTGCTGTCAGCTATGCTGGGGGGCGATGTGACGCGTTGGGGCTGTTCAGGGCGTGCTTTGTTTAAAGAGTGCGGCGTTCAGAGCGTGCGTCTGTCACAGAGGGTGCTGGTCAGGCAGGGAAGAATTGACGAACAGGAGTTGTGATGCCCGGAACACCTCGAATTCATCTGGTGGGTCGTCGGAATGCCGGCAAGACAACCATGGTTTGCGCCTTGATTCGAGAGCTGACAGAGCGTGGGTTTCGAGTAGCCAGTGTCAAGCACACTCATCATCATCATGAACTGGACACGCCGGGCAAGGATTCTCATCGTCATCGAACATCCGGAGCTGTGGCCACCGGTATTCTGGCCCCGCAGATGACGGCATTATTCATTCCCAGTGAATCCGCTGTGAGGACAGACGATCGTTATGTCGCTTTTGAAAACGCCTTTGCGGACAGTGATGTGATCCTTGTGGAGGGGGATTTGCAGACCACCGGCACGCGTATTGAGATCTGGAGGAGCGGGTTAGCAGAACCGCCCTACGCCGTTGCGGACGCTGGCATTAAGGCTGTGATTTCAGATGTGCAGCCGGATGGGGTGTCATGTCCGTGGTGGTCGTCGTTATCGATTGCGGATGTGGCGACCAGTCTGTTGCAGTTGTGGTCCGGCCTGAAAACGCCTGGAAGCTGTGCTTCCTGATGGTCAGCAAACGATCGCATAGTTTACTGACCAGATGCTGATGGCGGGTGATCGAATTGAAGCGAGGGTGAAGTTGGACAGCGGTACTGAAGGCCGACACTTCTCGGCCGGGAATTTACCACGACCACGATCCCGCCGTGTGTGGGTGGTCATGCCGAACAGCCGGTCTGCCATTCAGGTGGCTGTTGCCTGTGTGTGAACGGCCAGTGTTTACTGTGTTGACTGTGTTGACGACGGGAGGTTTGTCGGCAGATACAGTTCGCAGTAGCGGACGATGGCATCGGCCAGTTGTGTGGCAACTTTGTGTCGAGCTGACGCTTTACGATAGTCGGCACCAAGTTCGAGTTGGATCGCGTCGATTCCATCCGGCTTGTGACTGCCATAGGTCCTCACGATATGTCCTCCCGTGAATCCGGCCTGCTCGCGCCCGGAGAATGGGTCCGGGTGCATGGTCCATCCGGACTGTTTCAGAATTCCTGTCAGACTGTGTTCGCCAGCATGCGCGGACTCGCCATGTCGTTTTTTCAGCTGCTGGACGGTCAGGCCGTGACTGGTGCCGCGAAACACGGTGGAGGCTGAAGATCCCTGACCATGAAGATCGATCAGCAGACCTGCTCCGTGCGTTTCGCGAATCCGATTGACGGACGTTCTCAGTGCGAGGTGCCAGGAATCGTGAAGTGTGCGGGCCTTTTCATGTTCGACCCCGATTTCGGCTGGGCGATTGAAATCGACGTATTTCCGATGGACGCGGGAGATCACGCAGGAGGGGGCACCGGGAAGTTTTTCATCCAGCAGTTTAACCACCAGCAGTGCCAGTTCCTCGGTACCGGTATCGCGCCCCGCAAAGAAACCTGACGCGCCTTTTTTCAGTCCCTCACCGATACGAATGGGGGCCCCGGGGAGTTCGAGTGCACCGCCGTGTGGGGCTGAGATCACGAGAGGCAGGTCGCCTTCCTGGACGATGATCAGTTCATCGTCGGCGGCGTTGGTGTATGCCGGCAGAAGAACGGCGAGGAGTGCAGACAGGAGGAATCTCGTGTGCGGCATGCTGAAGAACTCCGATGGGCGAGCGCCTTGAAATGAGGAATATCGGCAGGACGCGGGGGATGTGAGCCGAGCGATGGTGGGGGCTTGTCCTCGGGGCCGTGGCGTTTCTGGTTTTCCGGGAACCGATGATGGGGTAATTCGGCCGACGAAGAACTGCCGTGGATTTGAAAATGCCCGCCTTGAAAACTCAAGCGTCGTCGCCGAGGAATTCGAGACTTGTCATGTGGATGGTGCGATAGTGACGTGATGATTTTGTGGACGTGCAACTGTTTGCCGGGACGAAATCGCCGCAAAACCCATGAGATACTTGATTTCCCCCTGGAGGGAGAATAGGATGGGTCCAGTGAAAAGAAGTAGGGAAATTTCTCTGACCAACTGCATTATGGCAGGCATTGCGTTTTTTGTTGTACTGATGTGAGGTTTAGCATGGCAGAGTCGACTGTCACCGGGCAGGTTCATCTGATCGAGCCCACGAAGAGTTTTGGGCAGAAGGGGTTTCGCAAGCGTCTGGTGGTGTTGCAGCAAACCAGGGGCAAGTTCACCAACTACGTTCCACTGGACTTTGTCGGGGATGCCTGTGCTGCGGTGGATGACATGAAGGTCGGCGACACAGTCACGGTTTCGTATCGGCTGGCGGGTAGGAAGTGGCAGCGGGACGAGGGAAGTGAGGTCCGGTTTTTTCTCAGTGCTGAGGCGACGGGCTTTGAGTTTGCCGACAGCAATCGGCCGGCGTCACGACCGGTGGCTATTGCTGAGGATCGGGAAACTGGCTACGACGCTGCCGACGATGACGCTCCGTTTTAGCGAGACGGGTTCTTGCCTGTAGCGGTACACTTCAGCGGCCTTCGAAGACCGCCGGTCTGTTCCCCGTTAGGGGGATCCTGCTGGCTCTGAAATTGCGCATAAGAGCGTTCCATCCATCACGGACGGAACGCTCTTGTTTTTTGCGGGGGGGGGGCTGAGCGGAAGTTCAACGGGAATTAAGCTGGGGGCTGGCCGGGATCGACGGTTGGCAGCGAATTTGTGGTGTGGTGCACAGGGGCCAGCATGCTGTTCAGTATGCTGAATCGCTGATTGACCGGACGACTGGTAGTTGGAATGTTCGAACGTGCGGGCTGTGTGGACGGTTTCAAGGACGATTGCCGAACCTGTCGAAAGCTGGACCGCGAGGTGTATTGGGTGGGGTGGTCCGTTGCCGAAAGAGGGAGATTTGAAACCCAGCGGCGATGGTTGACGCCTGCGGAATGATTTGGGATTTTACGCAGTGGGACGTGGTTCAGGCGTCTGAGCGGGTTTGGAGTCCTGCAGTGACCGGAGGCTGACGTGGACGACGGTGCGGGTCACTGCTCCGGTGTCATGTGCATGGGTTGGTTTTGTGTCTTGTGTTGTCAGTATGAGTGGGCATGGCTCAGGGACATTTCTTTGTGGCAGTATCTGTCGGGGACTTGAGCCCGGACATCAGATTTGATTGAGAGCAATGACAGTTTCAGATCCGGTGGTTGCCCGGGAGGCAGCACGTCGACGTACGTTTGCAATCATCTCGCACCCGGATGCGGGGAAGACGACGCTGACCGAAAAGCTTTTGCTGTATGGCGGTTGCATTGAAGCGGCTGGCGCTGTGCGTGGGCGCAAAAATCAGCGGGGAGCGACGTCTGACTGGATGGAGCTGGAGCGTCAGCGTGGGATTTCTGTGAGTTCGACGGTGCTGGCCTTTGAATACGAAGGCGTGAAGATCAACCTGCTTGACACTCCTGGACACAAGGACTTCAGTGAGGACACCTATCGAACTCTGGTGGCCGCCGATTGCGCGGTGATGGTGCTGGACCTTGCAAATGGCGTAGAGAGTCAGACGGAGAAGCTGTTCAACGTCTGTCGATTGCGGAAGATTCCGGTGATTACGTTTGTGAACAAGGTGGACCGTCCTGGCAAGCAGACGCTGGAGATTCTGGAAGACATCGAGACTCGGCTGGGGATCGTGCCTGTACCGGTCAACTGGCCGTTGGGCACGGGATTTGACTTCCGGGGTGTGATTCAGCTGGATACTCAACAGGCCAGTGTATTCGAAACGCGTGACAACGTGCATCGGATCGCGGGGCGTGTTCAGGCCTTGTCGGAGATTCCGGCGGACACGATGCCGCAGGGGATTGTTGCGCAGGCTCAGGAAGAGGTTGAATTGCTGGCGGCGGCCGGGGCGGAGTGGGACGAGGGCCGGTTTCTTGCCGGTGAAATCACACCGGTATTCTTTGGGAGTGCATTGACCAACTATGGTGTAGAGCAGTTTTTGAAGGGCTTTCTGAAGTACTGCCCGCAGCCCCGTGATCGTCGTAGTCAGACCGGGCTGGTTTCCGCCACACGCTCCGAATTTTCCGGTTTTGTCTTCAAGATTCAGGCCAACCTTGACCCGCGGCACCGGGACCGGATTGCCTTCCTGCGGGTCTGTTCGGGGTTGTTTCGTCGTGACATGGAGGTTTTTCACCCGCGAACGGGAAAAAAGATTCGGATTAAGCGGGCGCACAAGTTGTTTGGTCAGGAACGCGAGACGATGGAGGAAGCGTTTCCGGGAGACATTATTGGCCTTGTGAACCCGGGTGAGTTTTTGCTGGGGGACACAATTTGCGAGGGACCTCCGGTGGTCTTCGAACCGCTGCCGCAGTTTTCTCCGGAATTCTTCGCGACGATGATCTGCTCGGACACTGGTCGTCGCAAGCAGTTTGAGCGCGGGTTATCCCAGCTGCTGGAAGAGGGAGCCATTCAGGTTTTTCACACACCGAACTCGTCAGTTCGACAGACCGTGCTGGCTGCAGTTGGAGAACTTCAGTTTGACGTGGTGCGATTCCGCCTGCAGTCGGAATATGACACAGAAACGGAAGTGCGGTGGCTCAACTACAAGGTGGCGCGTTGGGTCGTGCCCAAACCTGGTTGTCAGAAAGAGCTGCAGCTGCTGTCATCCAGCCGCGAAGTGATTGATCAATACGGTCAGCTGGCTGTGTTGTTTCAATCGGAGTGGGAGGCTGCCCATTGCCAGAAGCAGAATCCCGATTACGAGTTTCTGACGATGCGATTTCGGAGTGAGCAGTAGGGATCCGGACGTTTGGCAGAGTGACAGGCCGATGCGGCTATTCAGTCGCCTGCTGACGATGGGTGTCAGTCCGGTGGGACGGGTGGCATGTCCGTTGGACCCAGCCAGTCCGGGGCGGCAGGCGGAGTCAGGTCCGGGGAAGCGGATAGTCGATCCGGACTCTGGGCGTGGCGGATCGCTTAGGGGTAATTCAGAAGCTGAGCCGGGGGCGATGGTCCCCTTCGAGAAGGAACGGAAATGTCGCACGAGTTTTACGAGAATCCGCTGATTACCCGTTATGCGTCTCGGGAAATGGCAGCAATCTGGTCAGCGCAGAACAAGCATTCAACGTGGCGTCGGCTATGGATTGCACTTGCTGAATGCCAGCAGTCGCTGGGATTAAAAATTACCGATCAGCAGCTGGCGGAAATGAGAGCCAGTGTGGATGCCATCGATTTCAATGCGGCCGCGAAGTACGAAAAGGAATTGCGGCACGATGTGATGGCGCACGTTTACGCGTGGGGCGATCAGGTACCGGGGGCACGTCCGATTATTCATCTGGGAGCAACCAGTTGCTTTGTGACGGACAATTCTGAATTGATTCAGATGCGCGACAGTATGCTGCTGCTGCGACGTCGCCTGGTGCAGGTCATTGATCAGCTTGGGCGGTTTGCGGCGCAGTGGCGCGACCTGCCCTGCCTTGGGTTTACGCATCTGCAGCCGGCTCAGCCGACAACAGTTGGCAAGCGTGCCACGTTATGGTGCTGGGACCTGCTGCTGGATCTTGAAGAGCTGGAACATCGGTTGCGAACGCTGAGGTTTCGTGGTGTAAAAGGCACGACAGGAACACAGGCCTCTTTTCTGACGCTGTTTTCCGGCGACCATGCCCGGGTAGAGGAGCTGGATCGACTGGTGACCGCACAGATGGGGTTTACGGAGGCCCATGCGGTCACCGGTCAGACGTACTCAAGAAAGTCTGATTCCCAGGTGATGGGCTTTCTGAATGGAGTGGCCCAGTCCTGCCATAAAGTGGGAACCGATGTACGCATTCTGCAGCATCGCAAGGAGATCGAGGAGCCTTTTGAAAAATCGCAGATTGGTTCGTCGGCCATGGCTTACAAGCGTAATCCGATGCGAAGTGAACGGATGTGCTCACTGGCGCGGTTTGCGATGAGTCTTCAGGCGGGTGTGGATGCCACCATGGCAACTCAGTGGATGGAGCGTACTCTGGATGACAGTGCGATTCGTAGGCTGGCGATGCCGCAGGCTTTTCTGGCCGTGGATGCCTGTCTGATTCTTTATCGTAACATCACGGATGGGATGGTGGTTTACCCTCGAGTGATTGCTCGAAATCTGGATGCGGAACTTCCATTCATGGCGACGGAAGAAATCCTGATGGCTGGGGTTCAGGCTGGTGGGGATCGTCAGGTGCTGCATGAGGTGATCCGCGAGCACAGTCAGGCAGCAGCTGATCAGGTAAAGCGGGAGGGACTGCCCAATGACCTGCTCGATCGCCTGCAGCGGGATCCGGCGTTCAGCAGCGTTGATCTCTCCGGAGCATTGAATGCAGGGCGGTTTGTAGGGCGGGCCCCGGAACAGGTGGATAGCTTTCTCCGTATGCACGTGGAGCCAATTCGGCAAAAGTATCGCGCCGACCTTGTGGGCTCGGCCGAGGCCTTGCGCGTTTAGCTCGAAATGGCTGGCTGCAGACCGCGGGGATGGATTGGTGGCTTCCGAGCATCAGATTGGCGTCGGAAGCTGCCGATTTTAGCTTTTTAAGAGGCAGTGTTCCGGGGGGCGTGATGATCCGGATTCGGATCCTGAGGTCGTATTCCGCCTCGAACACTCAAATCGTCGGCAGAATTGTCGGAAACGCTTGCGAAGGGCTGAGTTGCACGTCAGAGTGACACCACGGGGATCCCTGCGCCGATTGCAGGCTGGGACGACCGGAGGCGACCGATATTTTCCCGACGTTGCAGGGCGGGTATCTTCATAATCGGCGGGAAAGCCGTATGGTCGTCGCAGGGGCAGGCGGGATTTCTCATATTGAGGTTGTGTGTCCCGGCTCAGGGGTTCAGGGATGGGCTTCTGTTTTGGGCCGGATTGCAGATCACAGCATCGGTATCGTCGTTGATGCAGAGTGAAACCAGATTATGTCAACGCAGCAGGCGGTGCTTCCGTTTTCGATAGGGGCCAGCACGGTCGTGCAGCTTCTTTCGGCTGTGGCCTGTTTTCTGGGGGCGATTGCACTACCTGAGCAACTGCCGGAATTTCGAGGCACCGGCCAGTATATCCTGGCGGGCATTGGGGTGTTGTTTCTTCTGACGGCGGCCGCCTCGGTGTTGTTGCGGAACTGGCTCGCAGGCCTTGCCCAGCGTACCGGGTTGACAGCGCGCGTTCTGGTGCCGCGCGAGGGTTTGGTCTATCTGGGGATCATGCTGGTCATTGCGGTCGCTGCGTTGACGGGGGGCAATCCCGACACTGGAAATATGCTGCTGCTGGTGTTCGGCATGATGGCCGGGCCTTTTGTACTGAATGGCTGGCTGGTCGTAGGGATGTTGACGCGTATCTCCGTATCGCGTTCGGTGACGTCTGTCGCGCAGGCTGGTCGTTTCTTCAGCGTGGATATTCAGGTGAGCAACCAGCGGCGATTTCTGGCGTCACGTCTGATCGAAGTGCGGGATGTGATTCAGGGAAATCGTTTGCAGCAGCAGGCGTCTGTCACATTTGTCTGCATTGCTCCCGGAGAAACGCGTATTGCGGAATATCAGTTGTGTATTCGGAAGCGAGGTCTCTACCGGCTTGGCCCATTGAGAGTCAGTTCGCACTTTCCTCTGGGAGTTGGCGAGCGAGGGCACTCCGTTGTGCAGCAGGACGAGATTGTGATTTATCCAGCCACGGGATCGTTGCTTCCCGGCTGGCGAAAGCGCGAACGCAATCTTTCTGAATCGATTCGGACGCTGAACACGCGACTGGGAATGTTTGAAGATGAATTCCACGGTATCCGCGAGTTCCGGTCCGGTGATAGTTCCAGAGCCGTTCACTGGCGAAGCACTGCGCGGCATGGCCAATTGATGGTGAAAGAGCACTATCAGCATCGGCAGGCGGAATTCACACTGATGCTGGATCTGTATGCCGTGGATGTTGCGGGAGAGCAGCAACTTGAGGGGGCTGTGAGTCTGACTGCGACGTTGTGCCTTGAGCAGGTACGGCAGGGAAACTGTCGTCTGCTGATTGCCGGAAAATCCCTGGACATCGTGACCACTCAGGGCTCATCCGGATTTCGAGAAGCCTCGCTCCGTGCACTCGCCGTCTGTGAAGCCTCGGCGAATGCATCACTTGAAAAGCTTTTTGAAGCTGTCTGCCGGGTTCCGATCAGCCCGAATCATCGATTTGTGCTTGTGACGCCCCGGGCGGAAGAGTGTCGTCGTGTTGCTGCAACTGTTGCACGGCAGTTTCTGCGACAGGAAGCCATGCTTACCGGGCGGCTACTGATTATTCCCTGCGACGACCAGCATCTCGCTGAGGTGTTCACTGCCGACACTGCTCCACGGACGTTCGTGGGTACGGGGGAGCAACATGTCTGACAACGCGATCAATCATCATGACCAGCAATTGCAGACGACGTTTCTCGGCAGCGTATTCCTGATGACGTCTGCAGCCAGTCTGGTGATGGCTATCAGTCAGGGGCGGTTCTTCCCACCTGCTCTGACACCATTGGTGGCGGCCGTCGGACTGTATCTGGCTGATTATCGCAAATCCTTCAGCTTTTCTGTGCTCAGTACAAACATGCTGGGCGTGATCGCCCTGATTCTGGCCGGAATGCAGTTTTCCGGTACGAACCTGCAGCGGCTGCTGGCTGGAACAGACCTGCTGATTTATCTGACGTGGATCATTCTGTTCATGGACAAGTCATACCGGCAGTTCTGGTGGCTGATTGCGCTATCAGTACTTCAGATGACCACCGCTGGTGTTCTGGCTACCGGGCTGGGTTATGGAGTCGCCGTCTTTCTGATGACGCTGCTGATGATATGGACATTGTCGGTTTTCTCGTTGTTTCGGGCAGAGCGTCAGTTTCAGACGCAACTCGAGTCCCGTGGGTCTTTGCCGGGCTCTGGTGGGACTCAGGCACCCAGGTTCAGTTTGACTCAGGACTTTCTGTTCTCGTTCCTTGGGTTGGACCTTGAAACGCGTCGACGGCGTCGCCTTCGTCGAACTCGGGGCCCGGTCATTGTTTCAGCAATTGACGTCCGGAATGGCCTGGACCGGGATCCCCAGGAAGTCTGGATTGGCTGGAAATTTCGGGGCCTTGTGCTTGGGGCATGGCTGGTTTCTATCGCCTTGGCCATGGTGGTCTTTGCAGCATTTCCCCGGGTTTGGGTCAACGGGGGGACTCTGCTGGCGGATCAACTGGGGGATGATGTACCGATCGGAGGACGACGGACGGGCCTTTCAGACGCCGTTCGTCTGGGAGAATTCGGACGGATTCTGATCAGTAATGAACGGGCATTGAGTTTTCAGATTCGTGACCGATGGACTCAGGACATCGTCGATGTCAGTGCTTTTGAGACCGCGATGGAAATGGATGAAATCCGCTTTCGTGGAAATGTGTTTGCTCATTACCAGGATGGTCGGTGGTTACCGGGCAGAGTCGCGCGGGAAGTACCACCGACCAATTACTCCGGTTCCGGCATGCCACCGGCTGATTTCATTCTTGACGTGACGCTGGAGCCACCATTTGGAAATGCTGTGCCCGCACCGTTTCCTCTGAGCCGAGTCGTGTCGGTATCCGGAGAATCGATTGTTCGTCGATCGTGGAATAATTCCCTGAGCTGGTCGGCGGATACTCCGGCCGTATCGCAGAAGAATGCGCGCAGCTATGTTGTGGAGTGTCCCTCGAAAAAACGTTATCCGGGGCTTACGTTCGAATACTGGATGATCGATCCGCGGATGCATCACGTGACACAGACAATGACGCTGAATCGATTGACGAGAAAGGCCCGGTCCGCCTACATCACGGACGACCTCGCCAGTCGCTTACCCCGGTTGCATAAAGTTGCTCGGCGCCTGAGTGTTGTCGACGGAACACTTGTTTCCGAGGGTGAGCGTGTCAGACGGGTGATGAGTACGCTGAGCCCGGAAACTGGGTTTCGCTACACGCTGGATCAACCTGCCATCAGCCTCGATTATGATCCGATTGAGGTGTTTCTTCTGCAGAGCAAGTCAGGGCACTGTGAGTATTTTGCATCGGCCTGTGTGCTGCTGCTGCAGGCATCCGGGATTCCCGCCCGACTGGTTACCGGATACTGCGGAAGTGAGCTGAATCCGCTCACTGAGCGTTTTGAGGTTCGACAGCGGCACGCGCACGCGTGGGTCGAAGCGTGGGTTGGCGGGGAGTGGAAGACCCTGGACCCAACGCCGTCCGCAGAACGTACCGAGACAGCACAGGCCATTGCGTCTCGGTCGATCCTGTCGACCTTTCAGGCCGCGCTGACGGACCTTTGGGCTGGAAATGTCAACAGTATGTCGGCTGAACGTCAGAAAGAGTTTTTTGCTCCATTTCTGACTTCGAGCCGTTCGCTGCTGGACTCGGTTCGCAATCAGGGCGTGACACCTGTTCTCAGAGAATTACTGCGTGACCTGATTCGTCCACCTGAGCACTGGCTGACCCTGAAAGGTTTGTCCGGGATCACTTTGCTTCTGGTAATGACTTTGAGTGCGATCCGCTTTCGGGTGTACAGTCGGTTGCGGAACACGTTGCGTCTTGTGATTCAGCATTTTTCGCGTCAGAATCGTGTTCGACAGTCGATCGTACGTTTTTACGCAGCCTTCTGCGACCAGTGTGAGCGTGGAGGAATGCCGATCCTGAGTTCCTGTAGCGCGATCGAGAACGCGTCCAGAGCTGAGGAGCTGTTTGCCGCGCATCTTCAGACTCGAGGGATCACCGATCTTCCCCGACGCATTGCGGCAGCTTTTAACGGCGTTCGCTTTGGGCAGCAATTGCTGACGCCAATTGAGGCCGAAACACTGCGCAGGGACCTGCAGATTTTCGCTGAGGCGCTGGCTGACCACCGCCGAGTCCGGTGACTGGCATACGGCGATGATGGAGATCCACCACGGTGCGGAGTTTCAGCGACCACAGTGAAAGCGACCACAGTGAAAGCGAACGAGGGTTGCCTGCGGTCACAACATGCTGGTCAGCAGCAGTCTGAGCTTTCGAAGTTCCCGCAATCGTTCATCGCCTTCCAACGTTCGTGGTAACAGGTCAACGCTCAGTGTTCGCTGAAAGTTGTTCTGGCGGAGCATCGCGATGATTCGATTGTAGTCGACTTCTCCGAGGCCCGTGGGAACCTGAAGTTCGCTTTGCGAGGTATCGCGAAGGTGCAGATGGAGCACATGAGGGAACACCACATCAAAGTCTACGCTGCCCGAGGGGCGACAGATGTAGTAACTGGGGTCGAGGGTAATTCCAAGGCCTCGTGCCGCCTGGCAGAGTTCGACGGCCGTATGCGGGTCTTCAGCCAGCGTTCCACTGCGGGTCAGCATTGACAACCGGATTCCCGCTTTGTGACAGATCGCGTTGCGTTCTCGTAGACGATCCACTTCTGTATTGAAAGGGGTACCACGGGGGGAGGATTCAATGGTGATCTGTGCAACTTTAAGCAGGCGCGCGAACCGGACAATGCCCTCGAACACAGGTAGATCTGTCTCGCTCTCAAGAAATACCGCGGTCGCGGACAGTCGGCTGGCGTCCTTCATCTGCAGAATGTGGCCCTCGGGATCTGCTGCCACGCGGGAAGGCTTCAGCTGATCAGTGGATTCGTTGAGGCAAATCTCGACTTTATCGAAGCCCATTTCCTGAATCTGCAGGCAGGCAGCCGGGAACGCCAAATCCCAGAGACTTCGCGTTGAGGCGGCTAGGTGCACGTTCAACCTCCATGATTGATCACAAACCCCTGCTGTGCAGCAACTTAGGCTGCAATCCATGCGCAGGAGACTTCCTGAATTCACCAAGTCGGAATGTATTCGCACTTGCCTGGTTTCGCAAGACCTTCTGTCTTTCCCCGAATTCTGCAATCCGAATTGCAGGGAATTTGCACGATTCACGGATTGTTCTGCCGATAACGGATAGCATCAGAGTTCCGTTGAGGCCGATTGTTCGTGTGCGCCGAAGCTGGGAACTCGACCATAACCTTCTTGCGATTTGACGCGGGTTGTGGATTCCGGGGGGATCATAGGAGTCGGTTTCATGAATCGGATTGGTGTTGCACTATTGCTTTCGGGGGCGATCGGTCTGGTGGCTTCCGGTTGTGCATCGACGGGGCCGGAGTTTCGTGGACAAAGTCCGGGCGGCTGGTCATCCGGACCAGCTATGGTGCACGGGTGTCCCAGTTGTCAGTCGGCTGCCGGGCCCGGCGGTCAGATGATCCACTCTCCTGAATGTCAGCATGCCGGGCACGGTGCAGCCTGTCGTAACGGGAATTGCAACCTGCCATTTATGCCAGTGCATCGCAGCTTTCATACCTATTCAGCGCCGGAGGGACTGATGTATCCTCCTCAGAATCAGCCTCCCGGGTTGTATCAGTATCCGTACTATACCCTGTGGGGGCCGACCGACTTCTTCATGAAGTAACAGCGGATCATTTCAGAATCAGAGACCCCGTTGGGGGGAGAACGCCACGACTCACGATCTTTCGGGGTTTGGCCTCAGTGTCTCCCGGTCTGTTTCTGTCGATTCGAGAAGTTTCTGCGGCAGGCCGCTCGGTTATCGAGTCGGCCTTGCTGTGTTTAAGTCTGTTGGCAGTCCGAGGCGGAGATGATTTCAGCTGATGACGTCTGATCGGCAGCTGCAGGGTTGGCCGTTACATTGCGCGGATCCTCTTCGTAATTCCTTCGGGCTCATTGGGTAATGAAACGGAGTTGTGCGTACACAATGATTCGTCGCATTTACCAATTCCGTGTGCAGGGGTGGAAACCGTGTTTTGCGGTCCGGGCTGGACTGGTGAGTGTGCTGCTGGTGTGTGCGGCAATATGTTCAGCAGACGCCGCTTTTGACGAGGCGCCGAAAGGGGAGATCCGAATACTCCCCGTGGAGCGAGAGAAACCACA
This sequence comes from uncultured Planctomycetaceae bacterium, assembly GCA_903924405.1. Classification (GTDB taxonomy): domain Bacteria; phylum Planctomycetota; class Planctomycetia; order Planctomycetales; family Planctomycetaceae; genus SXXK01. Next base: position 31,423 of record CAIYBH010000050.1, read on the forward strand.
GGCAGCAACGGTTCGTCTGAGTAATGGCCTGATTCTGAGCGGCATGTGTTCCTCTGCAACAACCCTCGCTCCAGTGCCATCAAGTCGCCGCGTTGTGGACAAGGTCGATCAGAAGTTGTCGATGCAGTTGATCCACCAGGGCTCGCGTGAAGTCTATGTACCATCGCGGCGTGCCGAGGAGCCGGTGCTGGATGTGAATGCCTGGCCTTCGCTTTCATTCCGCATTCCGCAGAAGCGGCAGCGACGTGAGAATCGACCTCCGATTTTACCTTTGCTCGGTCCTTTCGATGAGTCTGGGATCTGTACGGCTACTGTTCTTCGTCCGGGTGGCGAATCTGAGACGTTGAAATCTGGTGTTGTCAGTATCAATGAGTTGTATGCTGAAGTGCAGAGCCTGACGCACGACTGGGAGTTTCCTGTATCCCTTGAAGCGATTCCACGAGAGAAGCTGGTATCACTTCTGACTCACGTGGAGGACTACGGAACAAACTCCACTCGTCGTCTGGAGATTATTCGGATGCTGATTCGGGCAAATCGACTCCCGGAGGCAGCCCAGATGCTCCAGATGCTGACTCAGGATTTTCCCGAACTGGAAGCGATACGAGATCAGCAACTGCAGGTTGTCAGGGAGCAGACTGCCGCGGAGATTACGCTGGCTCTGGAACGACGCCGCGATGCAGGTCAGCATCGACTGGCATCCAACGGGGCCCGACTTTACCCAGGCAACAATCTGACACCTGAAACGCTGGTCAGGGTGGAACGACTCGTTCGTGATTACGATGCCTTGAACCAGCGAATGGATCGAATACGTCATTCACTTGCTGCTCTGGCTGCGGACTTGCCCGATGAGCTTCAGCGGAAAGATGTCCAGCAGTGTGTGCAGATCGCCCTTGCCGGACTTGATGAAGATTCGGTCACGCGCTTCTCCGCCTTTGAATTGATGCTGGAAGCACCGGCGATAGAGCGTCCGGTCGTCGACGAACAAATTGCGACCGCTCTTTCCGGGTGGTTGCTGGGCCCCGAAAACACACTATCCAGCCTGCTCGATGTGCTGTTTCTGTTTGAGACAAGGGAAAACGTGCTCGAATATCTCGTGACTGAGCTGGATGAAGTCACGGCACGGGAGCAACTGGCAGTATCGATTTCAAAGACGGAGGGAGTCAGTGCCGAACGTCTGGCTGCGCTGATCCGACATTTGCCAGCGGCGAGTCCTCTGCCGACGGAAACTAATACATCCGGGGCTTCTGCCATTTTTCGCGTGAAAGCATCCGGCGAATCTGCCGGTGCAGTTGGGCTGTTGCCCCCGGAATATCGACAATCGCGTTCATGGCCAGTCGTCATTGCCTTTTCCGGGCAGCAGGGCGAGCCCGATATATGGCTTCGATGGTGGGCAACGCAGGCCGAGAGCCATGGATACATCGTCGTGATTCCTCAGTTTCTCGCGGAGGATACAACGGCGACGCAGGGCTATGCGGCCTCAGCGCAGCAGCACAGGCAGTTTCTCCAACTGCTGCGGACTCTGAAGCTTGGCTTGAAAGTGGATGACGATCACATTTTTGTTGCCGGACACGGGGTTGGCGCGGAAATGGCGATCGACATGATGACCTCACATCCGCATGAATTTGCCGGCGTTGCAGCATTGAGTACAACCGGACGAAGACATTTTCAATGGACGGCAACAAACGCAATCGAGAAGCCCTGGTATGTGGTCATGGGAGATGCCCATCCGTTGTGGTTCGACAGAATGGGACTGCTGACGGCAAAGTTGTTTCGCCGAGGTGAAGAGATCAAATCGTGGTTTGATGTCATGTTTGTAAAGTATCCGGATCGCGGGGCAGAGAGTTTCCCTGAGGAGGCAGATGATATTTTTCAGTGGATGGCCCGGTATGAACGCCGTAAATTCCACGAACACATTCATGCGCGACTCTTGAGGTCAACAGATCTTCACTGGGGCTGGATTCAGCTGGATTCTCTGCCATCACAATTTGCCGCCCTTGATCCGCCAACGACTCCGGATCAGGACGCCTTTCGGCCTGCGACGCTGAATGCAAGGCTGGGAGATCGCAACGTCATCGTAGTCGAATCGGCACCGGCGGACTTTTCCATTCTGCTGGCCCCGGATCTGCCGGGCATCGATTTCAGTAAACCCATTCGGATCGTCAAAGGGCGAATTGACCGGCGTATCGACTATCAGCCGTCCGTAATTGATATGCTCGAACAGTTGTACACAACTGGTGACCGCAGCAGACTTTGCTACATGCGAGTGGACCAGGAGGACCTTTGAGGAACACCTGCTGTTTCAGTGGTCACACAACGCTTTTGACGAAGGAATGGGGAAAAAACTGGACACAGCGATCTGCTGGTCGGTGTTGCTGCGTTGTGAAACGGTGAGGATTTGATTAAGAGTTGTGCAGTGCTGACTGCCATGTGGCACGGTTGTTGCTGACCTCTGAGAACAGATGGCGGTTCTGTCTGGCAAACCTCCTGTTTCTGTCGATTTCACAACAGCGTTGATACGGATGTGCCCATGGAACTGGAAATGTGCCTCTAAAATGGGCAGGGTCCAATGCGGTTGATGTCGACGTGGAGGCGGCCGTTGTTTGGGGAATGGACACGGACAGGGAACTGTTGAGCCGTTTTGAACTTTTCTGGCGAGTACACAACATTTTGACTTCGTGTCATCTCTGATTCTGCGATTTTTCGTGTTGTGCTTGTAAATCAGCTTCGCTGATCTGTTGACTGCATAAAGAGTCGGCGTTGAAAACCTCCAAAGGCAGTTACCCGGGTTGTCATGATTGCCGGTGGTCGGTGGCTGGGAAAGATTTAATTCAGTAGTGCGGGTATCTTCGATAAGGCTGGCGTCGATTCTGTTTTTTCGTTGGAAGGGCATTTCTGCGTGGCGGCACTACCTCCTACCTATGATGAATTGCTGACGCCCGAAGGAACGCCGCGACATTCAGCGCTTTCGGAAAGCCTGGCATCACTGACGTCTGATGTACTGGCGGAACGCCAGAAACTGGCAGACGAAGAGTTGCTTGAGAAGGGTATCACGTTTGCTGTCTACGGGCACAATGACGGGACCGAGAAGATCTGGCCGTTTGATGTCGTACCTCGCCCGATTCCGTGGGACGAGTGGATCACCATTGAGGCTGGGCTTAAGCAGCGAATTCGCGCTCTGAATCTTTTTCTGGACGACGTGTATGGGAAGGGGCAGATCCTTCTCGACGGAGTGGTTCCTGAAAGTCTTGTGAAGTCTGCAAAGACATTTCGGCCTGAATGCATAGGCTTCCGCCCTCCTGGAGGCGTCTGGACGCACGTTGTGGGAACCGACCTTGTGCGGCACCACGACGGTACGATTTATGTGCTTGAAGACAACCTGCGGTGTCCATCGGGAGTCAGCTATGTGCTGGAAAATCGGGAGATCATGAAGCGGGTCCTTCCCGAGATGTTTTATGGTTCGATTATCGCCCCCGTGGATGAATATCCGGAGCGCTTGCTGGAGACACTGCTCAAGACGGCTCCATCGGGAACTTCGCGACCGACGGCAGTCGTACTGACTCCGGGAATCTACAACTCTGCTTACTTTGAGCACTCCTTTCTGGCGCAACAGATGGGGATTGAGTTGGTGACTGGTCCGGATTTATTTGTTGATGACCGTGATGTCGTCTGGATGAAGACAACACAGGGACCACAACGGGTGGATGTGATTTATCGGCGAATTGATGACGACTTTCTTGACCCTGAGGTATTTCGGGCAGACAGCATGCTGGGCGTTGCGGGCCTGATGCGCGCCTCAAGGGCCGGCAACGTGACTCTGGCAAATGCTCCGGGAACAGGCGTGGCGGATGACAAGGCCGTGTATCGTTATGTGCCTGAGATTATTCGATATTACCTCGGAGAAGACGCAATCCTCAGCAATGTGCCGACCTATGTCTGCTCTGATCCTGTGCAGTGCGACTACGTTCTGGGGCATCTGCATGAACTGGTTGTCAAGCCGACGAATGAATCCGGGGGGTATGGGATTCTTATGGGGCCAGTGGCGTCCCGTGAGGAGCGAGAGCGTTGTGCGGAGTCGATTCGGCGCGACCCCAGAAACTACATTGCTCAGCCGATGCTGACTCTTTCCACTGTTCCCACGGTGATTAACGGGAAACTGGCGCCGCGGCATGTTGACCTTCGTCCATTTATTCTCTTTGGCGACCCGACTTATGTGCTTCCGGGAGGCCTGACACGCGTGGCGCTTCGGGAGGGATCGATGATTGTCAACTCTTCGCAGGGTGGTGGTAGTAAGGATACATGGGTCCTGTTGAGCGAAACACCGTTTGCTCGGCTTTATGAGCAGGAGCAGTCACATCGGTCTGTCTGACCAGCCTGAGGTGCACTTTTTTGTCCATTCTTCTGACACAGTGGTGAATGCAAATGCTCTGTCGTGTCGCTGACTCCCTGTTCTGGATGAGCCGCTACCTGGAACGGGCTGAAAACCAGGCTCGGTTTATTGATGTCACGTCCAGCATTGCGCTGGGGTACCGCGGCAGTGAACAGGTCCTTTGGTCATCGCTGTTGCATGCCGGTGGAGATGTGGAGCATTTTCTTCAGCGTTACGCAGCACCGACTCGCGAGAATGTCATTAACTATCTGCTTTTTGATCGGAGAAATCTGAACTCAGTCGCCAGTTGTCTTGCTGCTGCACGCGAGAATGCCCGATCCGTTCGTGAGATTCTGACGACGCCTATGTGGGAAGCTGTGAATCGATTCTACCTTCGAGTTCGATCTGCGGCGACACAACCGGAACTGGTTCTGAAGCATCCTCATCCGTTCCTTGATCAGATCAAGCGGTCTGCGCATCAGGTTCTGGGCGCGACGGAGGCAACGTGGTCACATGGAGAGGCGTGGCATTTTTCGTCACTTGGGTATCAATTGGAACGGGCAGATAAGACATCCCGTATTCTCGACGTTCGTTACTTCATTCTTTTGCCTTTGTCCGGTTCGACAGGTACACAGCTCGATGTGGTGCAGTGGGCAGCGCTGCTGGAATCCACGGGTGCGTTACAGATGTATCGAAGAACGTTTGGTCGAATTCAGCCTGTCAACGTCGTGGATTTTCTGTTGCGGAGTAACGTGTTTCCAAGATCGCTGGCTTTTTGCATACAGCAGGTCCAGCGAAGTCTTGGCGAGATCTCTCATTCGTCGGAGGAGTGCGTGTCTACTGACGCTGAAATACTGACAACAGAGGTGCGCGACGAACTCTGCCGACTGACGGCAGCGGAGATTCTTGAGAGTGGACTGCATCAGTTTGTGGACCGATTCCAGACTCGCCTGAATTCAATCGGGCAGGCCGTCTCTGAGCGATTCTTTGAACTCTCGACTCCCGTAAACACGCAATGAATTCTACGGGTGGTGTACGGGGCACGGAATTGAGCGTGTGCGTCGGGGCGGGCTGTATCCTGTTGGTCCTGAACCACAAGTTCGAGGAGCATCGTCCCGGGCGGGAGTTGGTTAGAGGTTGTGCTTCTTCGTACAGCGAGTAACCTGAGATTCAGGGGCAAGGTGCTGGTGCTGTGTCGTGGGTGAACACCGAAGCAGCGGAGCCCCGGCGGATGACAAGCGTGGCGGCAACCTATGGTCATTGCCGTAGCCAGGTTGGGGCGGACCGTGCTTTGGCTTAGCCCTGAGCCGCCAGCGGAGGCTGATCTCGGAGCCGGTGCGAGTCTATGATGCTGCGGGCTGCGTGTTCCTCTGCTGTCGAAGGCATTTATGGGCCCTGGTGTTGCGGAGAAGTCCAGCAGCGGATTTGAAGACTTTACGAAACCTTTGCACGTACCGCAGCCACGTGTCTTCTGAGCATTCGAGGAGTTCGAGGATCGATGCGGACTCTGCGGGGATTCTTCCAGCCTTGTCGCCCCGCATCTGGCGACCTGTCCACTCCAGTAGATCGAGATACTGAGTCAGGCTCATAGGAATGCACCCGCGATTTGACGCGCGGCGTGTTGTGATTTTCTCTGACGAGACATTGCCGGGTTTCAGTGAAAGTGGAGACAGCCAGCCCGCGCGAGCCCCGTGGGCCATGAGTTCTTCCTGATGCGTCGGAGTGGTGGCCGACTGCGAGGCCACGAGATCGCTGATCCGCTCACGCACACTCGTGAATTCGCTGTCTGCCAGAGACGTCGCTGCTCCTGCGCGTATTGGATTCAGGTCGACATAAGCGAGGCAGGCGGTGATCGCAGTTTCATCCAAAAGGATTTGAGCGCGAAATCGTCCTTCCCAGAACCTGCCGGTGACGTCGTCATCACGATTTCCACGTCGTGCGATGGGTTCAGCAAGGCAACGCATGAACCACGAAATGCTGGATAGTCGCTCTCGCTTTCGTTGAAGGCCTGTCGTGTCACAACACAAAGCGCTGACTTCGTCGGGTGTGATCTCAGCGGGAAGACGATTTTCCGTCCTTCGCAGGGGAAACAGTTGCCACCAGCGGCATACGACATCACTGTCAGACCAGGCAAGGACAATATCCGGCCGGGTTCTGACGACCACGTGGAGGTGATTGCTGAGGACAGCGAAGCCCAGAATATCGAGACCAAAGATGCCCGCCAACTCCTCCAGTCGTTGTCGTATCCACCCTTTTCTGTGGGAGTAGTCTTTTCCGGTTGTCTTGTCGATGCCGCACAGGAATGTGCGACGCACGCAGCGATTTGTCAGGTGAAAAACCTGAATCTCACTTGCCGCACAAATACTGGAACGTTTGAGACGCGGCATACATGTCCTCGTGCATGTGGTGTTGTTTCTGAGGTGTGGAATATGTTGTATCCCACTAGTGTTGTGCTGTCGGAATACCGTGTCAAGCGCCTTTGTCTGAAAACGAACGAGCAGTCGCATCATGTTTCCGGGAAGACATGGAGAGTTTGAGTCATTTGGCGGCAGAAACCGGCACGTGGGTTCGTGTGATAGAGGCTTGCTGAAATCAGCGAGGCATCTTCGAGTCCCCACCGACCGACAACGTGCGTCTGCATTTTCGCTTAACCGTTGTACGCTAGCCCGCGGCCAACGAATATCAGGCAGGTGACCTCTTCCATCGGCCACTTGGGGAGCCACCCACCCTCTACCTCTTTCAGGAGCCATCCACCCTGGGCGATCGGGAATTGGAGTCACACTGTGCAGGGGCGAGGGCGGAGCGTCCGACAGTCGATGGTTGCTGGATTGTCCAATCAAATCGCGAGTTTTCGTGCGTGTGAACGATACGTGATTTCTGACTTCGTCCCGGCCGTGGGCGTATGGTGTGCGGGGTGAATGTGGTGGTTGGCTCCAATTGTGGGCGATTGGGCCGGAGTGGGTGGCACCTCCTGGGCCGGCAGGGTGAATATGGTGGGTGGCTCCGATTGTCCCGGCTCCGATTGTCCCGGCTCCGATTGTGCCCGCACCTCTTGGGCCGGCTGTTCGAGTGGGTGGGTGGCTCCTGTTGGGGGTTCGAGTGGGTGGGTGGCTCCTGTTGGGGGATGGCTCCTGTTGGGGGATGGCTGTGAGAGAAACTGGATTTTTTTCTGTTCGTAAAGTCTTTCGCAAAATGGGTTTGTGTTTCCTTAGCTGATTGAATTCCGGACAGTGGCGGGAGGAGGACTTGACGTGAAGAAGAACTCGATTAAAGTGCACGCAGTGGTGGTTTGTGGGGAAAAGTGGGGGACAATGTGGGTTCCTTGAGGTTTCCCAGCTATCACTTTTGAGTGTTTTCGATGGCTCTCACTGGCACCTTCGACCGGACTCTGGATGACAAGCAACGTCTTGCAATCCCGCGTCAGTTGAAGGATGGATTTCAGGGGGGCGATTCGGAGGATCTGTATCTCGCCCCGGGAAATGAGGGGTGTCTTTCGCTGTATTCGGTTCAGGGATTCGAAGCGTTTGCGGCAAAGGTGGCCAGTGTTTCTACTGGCCGGGTTGAGGTCCGAAATTTTCACAGATTGTTTTATGGTCAGTCCGAGCGAGTTCAGCTGGATAAGCAGTCGCGGGTACGGATACCGGAGCGACTGATCAGTTTGGCTGGGTTGCGTCACGATGTGGTGATTATTGGTGTTGGTGATCATGCGGAGATCTGGGACAAGGAACGGTGGGATTCGTTTCTTGCCATGAGTGGCCCGCAGTTCGATAAGATCACTGCCGAGGCGCTGGATTTGTCTTCATCCGGAGGCTGATTCTGTCTCAATCGTTCGTAAGTGTGGGGCAGTTCATGGATGGATTGCGCTAACTTTGCGGCGTGTGGCGTGTTCGATCGAAGTTCATCGAGGAAATTGCCGCGCCTTACCGGGCTTAGCGGAATCTGACGATAGCAGGGATGCGATTCGTCTCCGGGGTGACCGTTCGCGGTCACAGCCGCCTGTTTCCAGTGACCGGCACGGATGCTTGGTTGGAAGCAGGCGGCTGGTCTCCCTGGGGTGCTATTGCCGCTGAATTTTTTGCGTTTTCGTGCTCGCATGCCGCGCGAGTTTCAACGTCTTTGTGTGCCGTGGGGCGATTGTGCCCTGCCCTGCCCCGGCCGGTGGCCTTTGATGCGTCGCCGTGATCCGCTGCCGTGATACCGAGGTTGAGCTATTGGTGTGAGTGCATGCGTCCGCGGATTTCAATCATCGATGTGGCGTATGGCACCCTTTTCGATCCGGCAGTCTGTCTGCCCTGCCAGTCCGAGGCCTGTGTCGTGTAGTAAGTCTGTCATCGATTGTCCTGGATCGTGATAGCTCGCCATTGCTTTTCATGGTGAATCTGCGCTGCGATACTGTTGACGCTTTGTGAGACAAAACTGTGCGTCAGTGGGAGACGATCGTGGAACACCCGTTCTCTTTGCCGAGTTTTTCAGGAACTCTCCTGGCAAGTTTACTGCTGGTGAGCTGTTTACCAGCGATGAGTGCTGTCGGTCAGGATACTGAGGATTTTCGTCCCGGTCTGCTGGCAGAATTCCGAGCTGGCGATCGCTCGGTACAGAGGATTGATAAGCGATTGGCCTTTCGCTGGGAGAGTGGTTCCCCGGATGTGCGGATGGGGGCTGATTTTTCGGCGCGATGGAAAGGTCAGTTACTGGTTCGTTCTCCTGGTCTCCATCGTTTTTACGTGCAACTCTCGGGCAAACTGGTAATTCGTGCTGGAGGCATGCTGGTGTTTTCCGGACTGGGGCAGGATGTGTTCCTGTCTGGTGATCCGATTGCGCTTTCCGGGGGCGATCTGGAATTTGAGGTGGACTATGAATCCGGTGACGCGGGCAATTCGGGTTTCACTCCGGCGTTTCAGGTCTACTGGTCGGGCGAGGATTTTACTCTGGAGCCGCTTCCTGCCGATTGCCTGAGTCACTCTGCGGGTGATGCTGCAGCTGAATTCAGCGGTGCCGCGGGCGCGAAAGGTCGCTTTGTTACCGACGCTCTGCGTTGTGCTGCCTGCCATACCGGGGTGAGTGACATGCCGGTGCTATCCGCCCCGGATCTGAGAAGTTCAGTGGGGTGGCTTTCAGACTCAGATCTGCGTGAGCGCTTGATGGGGGGCCGATTGAACCATGCGATGCCCGTATATTCGCTGAATGAGCATCAGGTGGCAGATATCATTTCTTATCTGCGTTCGGAGTCACCGGTGGTCGTGGCGTCGCCGATGGAAGGTCAGGGTTCTGTCGAGGACGCGGACGCGGGTGATCGATTATTGTTGACGCTTGGGTGTGCGGCCTGCCACACGGTGCACCCTTCATTGCCCGCGAGTCAGTCCGCTGCTGAGTACGGTGGTCCTTCGCTCTGCAATCCTGGTATTCGTCGCCGTGCTGCGTGGTTGGATCAGTGGCTGTCGAATCCCGAAAAAATCAATCCAGCGCATCGTATGCCGGTGTTTGAACTGAGTGCCGAGGAGCGGCGACAACTGGTGGCTGCTCTGCGGCGAATGGCTGTTGCCGGCGGCGAAAATGCTGGCGATTCGTCGTCTGTGGTGACGGGTGACCGTGAGCGGGGAAAGTTGATTGTGGAGGAATTGCGGTGTGTTTCCTGCCACCAGATGTCGCAATTGCAGGTGCCACCGCGATTGGCTGTTGGTGCACCCGGGAAGGGAGTTGCTGGTGGCAGAAGTTGTCTGGTCGGTCCCGGGGACGTGCGTTTACCGGGGACGGCTATGCAGCCAACATTCAGGAACTCGGACGAAATCGTCGCACAGGCACATGCGTGGTTGCATTCACTGCGAGGGGCTCCTGTGAGTACCGACCGTTTTCACAGAGGCGAGGTAGTGCTGCAGCGGCATGGCTGCGTATCGTGTCATGATCGCGACACCGGTCTCGGTATGTCGCGACATGCGGCAACGATTGAGTCACTGCGTGATGACCTGAAAGGACACAGTCAGCAATTGATTCCTCCGTCCCTGACAGCAGTGGGCGACAGGCTTCGAGATGAAGTACTGGCTGAAGCAGTGTCAGGAAGCCCTTCAATCCGTCGCCTTCCGTGGCTGACGGTGCGCATGCCTCGTTTTTCGCTTTCGGAAGAGGACCGTGAGGCGATTTCATTTCGGTTGATCACTGAGGACAGGATTCCGGACTCGGCTGATTCCGTGCGTGCGGAACTTTTCGAGCATATGAATCCTCACCATCCGTCACTGGCCTCGCCCGAGGAATTGGTGGCTGGGAATCTGCTGGCTGGAGCTTCGGGCTTCAATTGTATTGCCTGTCACAAAGCGGGCGCGTTCGAGCCGCGCAACGTGGCATTTGGAACACGCGGCTCGGATCTGTTGCTGATGGGAAAACGTCTGCGATCGCGATATTTCATGCGTTGGATGCGGAATCCGATCCGTGTGTTATCAGGAATTGAAATGCCGGCGATTCGAAAGCCGGTGGATCGACAACCTGAACAGAGTCTGGCGATGCAGATGGCTGTTCTCTGGAAGTCGCTGTCGGATCCCGGATTCGTTCCTCCCACTGTGGCCAGTCGTTATGAGCAGGTTATGGCGGTCAAACGAGGTCGAGGGCCTCATGTGATTCGTGATGTGTTTCTGTCGGAGGGTGGCCGTTCTGAGGACGCGATTTCACGGGCCTTTGCAGTTGGATTCGGGAACGGACACAGTGTATTGATCGACCTCGATCACGGCAGACTGGTCCGTTGGACTGCGGGCGAATATGCAAGGCAGCGAACCGAGGGGAAAAGCTGGTTCTGGAGCCTGTCCGGCGTCCCTGTGGGAGAATGGAATGCCGCTGAGCCGGAGGTGCAGCTGGTCTATGCCGACGGGCGAGATGCGGGACTAAAACTGGTTGCTGACGAGGGACGCGTCGCGGAGCTGCTTTCGTGGACAACGGCGGTAGATTCTGTGGAACTGCGTCTTCGATGGCACTTTGGTGACCCGTTGGATGCGGGATCAGCAGGAGCCGCATCGCCTCATTCTCAAACGACATCGTGGCAGGCCCACGATGAGAATCGAACACTGATCGTGAAGATTCGACTGCAGGAGCTGGCGACCGATACTGAGGGGGCAGGGATCCGTGTCGAGTATACCGTGGAGCGGTGTCCGGAAGGGATGGCTGTGCGATTTCCTTCATGGAGAGACGGTCCGACGGCTGGTCGCATTCCTGGAGAGATACTAACGGAACTGCAGCAGTATCCTGATCTCCGAGCGATTTCGTTAAGTAACGGGCAGGTCATCGTGCGACGTATGCAGTCGCTGTCGGTTCCGGGAGCGATTGAAGCTGCAGAGATTGCTCCGATCATCAGTGATCGGGCGTTGATTACGGCGGTTCCCGGATTCCGAGGGACTCGTTCATCGTTGCCGACTGGAATCATGCCGACGGCGATGACCTGGCGAAAGGACGGCCGACTGGCACTGACTTCACTTAAGGGGCAGGTTTGGCTGGTGGATGACCGTGACGGTGATGGTGAGTACGATGCGGCGAGTGTGTTCGCTGAGGGGCTCGCAGCGCCCTATGGCATCCTTGCAGAGGGTAATGACCTTCTGGTTGCACATAAGCCGGAGATTATTCGACTGCGTGATCTGGATGGAGATTCACGTGCTGAGCATTTCGACGTGGTAGCATCGGGGTGGGGCTATAGTGATGATTACCATGACTGGACGGCGGGGCTGGCACGCGATCCGGAGGGCAATTTGTATGTGGGGCTGGGAAGCGATTACTCACAGAAAGGAAGATCGGAGAGTAAAGATCGCTGGCGGGGCACGGTGCTGAAGGTGGCCCCGGGGGGATTGATTAGTCCGGTTGCGTATTCAATGAGATTCCCCATGGGTCTGGCCTTTGATTCTGAGGGACGATTGTATGCGACAGATAACCAGGGGGTGCAGAATACATTCAATGAGATCAATCATGTGATCGCGGGAAAGCATTATGGAGTGCCATCACGTCATGAGCGTGAACCGATCGACACTCCGGAAACACCGGCCCTGATGATTCCTCATCCGTGGACGAGGAGTGTCAACAGCATCACGTTTCTGCCGAAGGACTTCGCATTGGGCGCATTTGCGGGCCACGGCATCGGATGCGAATACGATACTCAGTGCCTGATTCGTTTCACGATGCAGGAGGTCTCAGGAGTGATGCAGGGGGCCTGTTATCGATTCAGTCGTCTGCCAGCAACAGGTGAGTCGCCGCAGTTCATGGGGCCAATTTCCAGTGCCGTTGGTCCTGATGGATCATTATACATCGGGAGTCTTCGCGACAGTGGCTGGCAGGGAGCCGGTAACACTGGTTGTATTGAGCGGCTGACTCCGGATGGTGACCTGCCCAATGGAATCCGGGAAATCCGAGCGACGAGTTCCGGATTTGATGTGGAGTTTCTGAGGCCTTTGCCGGTGGGTATTTGCGAGCAGCCGGACGACTGGGAGATCCAGTCCTACACGCGTCACTGGACGGGCGGTTATTCGACACCGGACGCGGAACGTCGTCGAGTGCTGATCAACAGAGTCACTGTGAATGCGGATCGGCGAACGGCGACTTTAGGCACAGATCCGCATGTTGCCGGACATTTGTACGAGATACGCGTGGGGGGAACCGCAGCCACATCCGGGGATTACTGGCCATCGGAGGGATTCTATACGATGAAACGCGTGCCACAGCCATGAATAGGTCGCAGTTCAGGATTTGGCAGCATCGGTGTTACTGCCGGGAAGTTGCAGCTGCTCGGCAGAAGTGGATGCCCGTTCTGCTTCTCCCGGTGTGAGGTCATTGTCGAGCATCATGATTTTTTGCCAGATCTTGCGGCTCAGGCCATTAGTCAGTTGTTCGATGTCATTGACTGACTGCAGAATCACAGTGTCGGACGTACTTTGTGCATACAGGGCTCCGAGTTTTCCTATGAGTGACAGCAGTTCGCTGCAGTAGTCGAGATACCGGTTGAGGAGAAACGGTGTCAGCGAGTGTCTGGGCGACGATGGGGTTCTTTGTCCGACGCTGGTCAGAATGAGGCCCGGATCCTTTGTCAGCTGGTGCATATCAATCACGTGGGAGATGGATCGCAGCTCGTGCAGTGCACGCAGAATCCGGTGTCGCTTGATTCGCGATTCCAGCGACGTCAGGAAGAAGACGGCGGCCCCGAGCAGGACGATCACATTGAATCCGGCATCCAGTTCTTCGAGTTCAGGTTGCCCCTGAATACGAATGTATCGGAAAGCCCAGGCCCCTGCGGCGAATGCGACCCCGATGATGACCATGACGGCGATACGGATCCATGTGAGTTGTTTGGCGGCCCATTCTGCCTGAATGCGAGTTTCGGCTGCGATGACAAAAACTTCGCGGCAGACGCGTCCAAGGCTGGCGCCGGGGAAGCGTTCCTCGATGCGGTTATTGAGTGTTTTCAGGGTTTGGATCGTTTTTTCGGGATCGAGCGATCGGTACACGTGTGCTTTTCTGTGCTGAGCCCGAGGGGCAATGTGAGCCTGACCGTTCAGGTCCGACCTTGAGTCTGGCTATGTCTGAAAGTGGAGATTTTGCGAAATAGCGCCGGATAGTCAATGAATGCACAATTTGCAAAAAGAATCAATGTCCGGCTTTGTAACAGTCCGATGAAAGAAAGGGGAAAAGTCTGCCATGGCGCGATTGGCGATTATTCCGAACTGATTGGAGTTCGGGATAAGGAACTGGCAGCAGGAGTCGTCTTCGGGGGAAGGCGAACACCCGGCGAATGGGGATTGCTCGTCAGTTGTCCGCAAGGTCAATTGTGCGCGAGGGGGAGTTGCAATGAAGTTCAATCGGCCCTTGGTCATACTTCTCGGGGGGGTACTGGTTGCTTCCGGTGCTGGATGTTCAGCGGCAAGTGCCTTGCTGACTGAGAGTCGTCCGGCGTCGGCTGTCCGTCAGAATTCGGCTGATCGAATGGTGGCGATTGGTCAGGTTTTTGAAAAACAGGGACGGCTGGAGCAGGCGGAGGCCATGTATCGGGGCGCTCTGAAGAAGAACCCCTCAGACGCCTCAATTCGACGGCAGTTAGTCGCCGTACAATCGATGCGAAAACCCATGGTTGGACCTGCCAGCGCTGGAACGGCTTTGGCACGGACGGCAACGGGCGCGTCACCTGTGAAAAACGCTGAGGTTGCTGGGAAGCCAGCCCCTGCGGAAACTGCGGGATTGCCGAAGGTGGGGCCCGGAAAGGGGATTGCCGCTCAGGCTGCTTCTGTGTCCTCGTCCAGTGTTGAGTCGACGCCGGCTCCTGCCACCAAGGCTGCTCCATCCGGGGCAGCAGAAGTGACTGCGACCCCTGTGTCAGCGACGAGGACGGTGACACCACCAGTGGCTGCCGTCCCGACGCCAGTGAAGTCTGCGGCGAAACCGCAGTCACCAGGGCTTGAGGATGTTCTGGCTGCTGCCGACACTCCCGAGAATCACTGCGTGCTGATGGTCGACGCTCTGGTCAATGGGGATCAAATCGAAACACGATGCCTTGCGGCCACTCTCCTGGGCGAATGCAGTCCCGGAAATGAGCAGGTGAAGCAGGCTTTGAAACAAACGGCCGAGACGGCCAGCGACACGGGATTGCTACTGGCTGTGGTGGATTCGCAGTTACAGCGAGGGGAGCTCAGTCCGGCCTCTGCGTCCAGACTGACGGGGATGCTGAATGGTGCAGATCCGGCGTTGCAGATCCAGGTGACCACGATGCTGAGGCACTTTGCCGGGCGAGACAGTGAAGCGGTCTGTGTGCAGGCCCTTGAGACTCTGCTGGGCAGTAGTGATGAAGATGTTCGTGCGACCGCTGTGCTGACACTTGGGGATTTCGGTCAGTCGGCAACGCGTTTGCGTGCACGACTCACTGAGATGGCTGGGAAGGATTCCAGCGTAAGCGTGCGGGAGGCCGCCACTGTAACGCTGGGACGGATGCCAGTCGCGGCACGGTGACAGGGGCGTTCGCAGCACGGCGATCAACAGTCCAGGACTCAGGTAGCCTTTTCACATTGCTCCGGGCTGACGCGGCGATGTGATCTCCTGAGAAAGCATATTGGTTCCAGAGGGGGGGATTTCGACGATGATCCGTAATTCGATCAGGATGTGGCTTGCAATGCTGGCACTTTCTGCCAGCGGCTGCAGCAGCTTCAATGACTATGTGCTCAGAACGGAGACGGGGGTGAGAAATCAGATCCTGTCTCAGAAGGCGTGGAGTGAGTGGTCGTGGTGTTACGACGATCTGGATCATCCATGGGACTTCTCATCGGGATTCAAAGCTGGTTACCGCAACATCCTTGAGGGCGGCAAAGGCTGTCAGCCTACGCTGCCACCACGGGCTTACTGGAAGCCGTGCTATGAAACGCCAAATGGACGCGGTCGAATCAATGCCTGGTTTGACGGGTTCTCTCACGGTGCTCTGGCAGCTCAGCAGGATGGGATGGGCGGAATCGGCATTCTGCCAATTTCCCCCACAGCTCGTCAGAACCTGATGATGAAGCGGACCCCGAGGACTGCCGGTGAGTTCAGCAGCCCTGAACAGGTTCCGCTTCCGGACCAGGCGATGTTGCCGGAGTCCGAGGGGTTGATCAGTGACGAAATGACCCCGACCGGCGAAGCGGCTCCGGAAATGGTTCCGGACGTTCCGCCGGAGTCATCAGAGAGGATACCGGTGTCAACTTCTTACGACGAGAAACCGTGAGGACCGGGAACGACGCAGGAGGCCGCGGGCTGTCTGAAGATTGAGGCCACTGCCAGTCATTAAATCATTACCAGGCATCGCAGCTTGCGGGTTTGCAGCGAATGCCGGAGAGAATCCCCACGACAATTCATTGAACAGGAACTTCGGGCCGAAGACTGAGGCCCGGTGGTTTCGGGTTATACGGAGGAAGCGACAATGTCCTTACAGGTTGCACTACGAACCAATCAGCGATCACCAGGCGGAGTACTCCGTCTGCTGGCAATGGTCACATTGACCTGCCTTGTACAGACGGGATGCTTCACGGATCGCAATATTGATGCGATTCCGGTATCCCGAGTCCCCGCCGAGCTGCTGCAGGCGGATCGTCGTGACAAGTATAAGGATATCTCCCTGCTGCGGCTTCGTCAGGATCCCCCGGAGACGTATCTGCTGGGGCCCGGAGATGTGCTGGGTATCTATATCAAAGGAGTTCTGGGCGATGAGGAAGCGTTGCCGCCGGTGCACTACCCTGAAGATGGCAACCGTCCTCCTGCCGTAGGATATCCGGTTCCGATTCGTGAAGACGGTACGGTGTCTCTGCCAATCGTGGACCCGATCAACATTCAGGGAATGTCGCTGGTCGAAGCGACCGACGCGATCAAGATGGCTTACATCTATCCTGAGCCCATCATTCGCGAAGGTGAAGAGAGCATCATTGTGACTCTGATCCAGCAGCGAAAGGTGCGGGTCCTCGTGATCCGCGAGGAGTCCGGGAGTCAGCAGGGTGTGACCAAGCGTGGGACGGGACAGGTTGTAGATCTGCCGGCTTATGAGAACGACATCCTGCATGCACTCAGCAGCACCGGCGGTATGCCAGGTACAGACGCGAAAAACGAAGTGATGATCTACCGCGGTATGTATCAGTCCGGTGTAGACGCGGACGCTGTACTGAATCAGATCTGCGAGGACGACTGTCAGGATGCGTGCTTCTGTAATGAAGCACCACTGCCGGATCCGCCAACGGTGACAAGGGTGCCTTTGCGGTATAATCCCGCGAATCCTCCGAAATTCAGCCAGGACGATGTGATCCTGGGCGAAGGCGACATTGTGATCATCCGCAGTCGTGACGAGGAAACCTTCTTCACTGCGGGAGTTCTCGGGGGTGGAGAGTTTCCGCTGCCCCGCGACAAGGATCTGGACATTATCGGTGCCATCTCCATCGCTCGCGGCCCACTGGGAAGTATCGGGACCGGGGTAGGTGCGATTGGTGGTAATCAAAATGGCGGTGGTGGTGGTGGCGTCGGTGGCGGCGGCGGAGGCTCTCGCTCCGGATCCTACTGTCAGCCATCAGAGGCAATCGTGATCCGTGAGTTGCCTTGTGGAAGCCAGATCGCGATTAAAGTCAATCTGAATCGTGCTCTGCAAAATCCCGGGGAGCGAATCCTGATCCAGCCGAAGGACGTGATCGTCCTCCGATACACACTGGAGGAAGAAGTTGGGAATGTGTTCCTGAGTCTGATTCAGTTCAACTTCCTGTGGGGTCTTGGCGGAAACAGTGTCCGCTGAACGCGGGTGACTGGACTTATAAATGCCGAAAGCCCTGCTGACCTCAACATCAGCAGGGCTTTCCTGTTGTCTGGACCTCGGGGATCACTCGTTTGCTTCGAGCGGCATCGGAACAATAGGTTCTGCTGAATTGTCGGCTGCTGAATCAGGTGTAGAACTCAGATCTGTGCCGATGGACGAACTTGCTGATGCGTCTGACAAGCGGCTGGCCCGCCGTTCAAGGATCACGCGGGCGGCTTCCCGCACTTCATCGTCGCCCAGTCGCCGCAGGTTACTGATCTGTGCCAGGGGCTCGATGATGCGGGTCACTCGACCCAGCGTTGATTCCATCATGGCGATTTCCATCAGTGTCCGTCGCAGCTGGTCGAGCGATTGAATGTGGGTACTGGCTTCGGTCCGGAAATCTTCGAGGATTTCAAGGTTCAGGATTGCTGCAGAAACCTGTTCCGTACCAGAAGCGAGCTGTTCCTGGATCGAGATCAGAGCTCGGAGGTTTTCCTGAGCCACCGCAATTCGACTGGATTCAGCGTTCAGGCTGTCATGGATACTGATCAGGGAGCGAGCATTCTCGTGGGCCGCTGAGAGCGAGTCGGTTGTGCTGACCAGATCCTTTTTCAGAGCGGCGATCGCAGCGATTCCTGTATTGGCGTCTTCAAGACCTTCCGCTGCGGTGCTGACAGCGTCCTTCAGCCCGATGAACTCATCGAATTTCTGAGCAGCGATTTCCACGTCACTCCCTTCGGAGATCACTCGCTGCTTCAATTCAGAGAGGTCAGCGATGCTACGGCTGGCGGCCTCGTAGTTGTTGGCGGATGCGATGAGTCGACTCTGAAGAGCTACGATCCCATCGAGCGTGGTCGAGGCAACATCGGTCGAGTTTCCACCACTGATAATTGCATTACGGAGTTCTTCAATGGCCGCCAGCTGTTCGGCGGCTTCGCGTGTGGCGTCTCCCTGAGCGATCAGTCGCTGCTGCAATTCAGCCATTCGGTTGAGTGATGCGAGGGCCGCATCGGAGCTCTCACCCTCCTGCCGAACGGAAACCTGCAGATCCTGTATGCTGGCAATACTCTGTCGGAGTTCATCGAGTTGCGCGGCCTGATCGTTGATGTCCGACAGGAGATCGTTTGTCTGTTTGACGGAATTCCGCGTGGCTACCAACTTGCTGAGATTGTTTTCTGAGCTGTCAAGCCGCGTCTGAATTGAGTCCAGCTTGCCCTTCAGCGGACCGACCATTAACAGTTGCAGGCCGAAAAAAACAACTCCCAGAGACATCAGAAGACTGAGCCAGATGTAGCTCCGAATTCCTCGGATCTCTGACATTCCGGAATTCGCTCCGTTTTTGCTGACAGAACTACTCAACGTACACCTCCCCACGGCTGGATTCTGTTCTTCCCGCAGAAGAACCGGACCAAAAGTTCTCTTGTCGCTGCTCGTCCTGTCCGGCCCTGGGGCAAACCAGATCGCTGTGGAAGTTCTCGGAGAGCCATCAGGGGGGCTCTGACTGGGGAAAACTTATGGAGGCGGGTTTGCTGAACCGGAAGCTCTCTCGATGACATGTTCCCTGAGAATCTCCGGGAAACACTTCAAGTGGTGTATCGCCAACGGGGAGTGGCGGAATTTGCCGGAAATCTTCCTGCCCGCAGAAATTGCCGAGATGGGAGGGGTGAGTTTGACTGCTGCATCGGGAGCAACGATTGTGCGTGGGAGTGGCTTGGAGCAGTCGTAACCATCACGCAACGTCGGGCAGGTCGTAACGGCAAACCTGTGGCAGGTTTTCTTTCAGGGGGCATCCGGACAAGCGCCGCCAGCGACCAGACGCGAGCCAAAAGTCAGCTCCGTGTGCGTGTGGCGCGGACTTATAGTGAGTCACCTGACCGGCACAGAACACCGTCGGCCATTAATCGGGCTGCGGGTCTGAGAAGGGAAGCATTGGGCCACTCTGTTCGGCGATTCCTTCGCGGAAGTGTCTTCGACAGACGGAGACATAGCTTTCGTTGCCACCGATATGGATTTGCTCACCACCTCGGATGGCTCTGCGGTGCTGGTCGACACGGAGGACCATTGTCGCCTTTCGTCCACAGTGACAAATGGTCTTGATTTCCGAGATGACGTCTGCCCACGCGAGCAGGAATTGACTGCCTTCGAAGAGGTTTCCCTGAAAGTCTGTGCGCAGCCCGAAGGCCATGACGGGGATTTCATCAATGTCCGCGATTTCACCGAGTTCAGCAACCTGCCGTTTGGACAGGAACTGAGCTTCGTCCACCATGATACAGGAAACAGAGTTCTCCTGTTGCGACCTGCGAATGATTTCGATCAGGGAATCGGTACAGTTGAAGTTCATCGCTTCAGCATGCAGTCCAATTCTCGAGGCGATCCGGCCTTTGCCATCACGAGTATTGAGTTGGGGCGTGAGAAGCAGCGGCAGCATTCCCTGTTCTCGATAATTCCATGCCGCCTGGAGCAGTGTGGTGGACTTGCCGGCGTTCATGGCTGAATAGTAGAAGTAGAGCTTAGCCATGACCAGCGGTTCCAGATTCTCCATGCAGAGTGACGACGAGGCGGCGTTTGCCGCCCTGATTGCGGTGTTCGCAAAGGTAGATGCCCTGCCATGTCCCGCAACGAAGAGTTCCGTGGTGCACGGGTATGGAAAGAGAGGATCCTGTGAGCATCGCTTTGACATGGGCAGCCATATCATCGGGGCCTTCGCAGGAATGCTTCCAGGGCCATGTTTCCGGTGCCAGTCTGTTGAGGGCCATGGTCATGTCTGTGCGTACATCCGGGTCGGCATTTTCGCTGATAGCCAGTGAGGCGGAGGTGTGCAGAATGAACAGGTGCAGCAGGCCGACCGAGTAGTCGCTGAGTTCGGGGAGTTGACTGAGGATCAGGTTGGTAATCAGATGGCATCCCCGCGGATACTCTGGCAGCACGAGTTCTCGCTGAATCCAGCGGGTCATGGCAGGGGCTCACAGTTGCTTTCGAGGACGGCGGGGACTGGGTTCACAACGGATCCGGGCACCCGTGTGTCAGCAGGCGATTCAATGGCTGGATATGATTTTGTCGGGGGCCGTTATGAAGTCAGGGTGCGTTTTCAGGATTTACGGGGCTTGAGGGGGCCGGAAACGGGCGTTCACCGAGAATCTTCTCGACTTGTTCTCGTTCGAGGTCCTCAGACTCCAGCAGGGCATTGACGAGGGCGGTCATCTGATCGTGATAGCGCGTGAGCAGTTGGACGGCGTCGTGTTCTGCCTCTTTGATGATTCGCTGGACTTCCATGTCGATCATGCGAGTCGTTTCTTCGCTGAATTCGCGGTAGGTGTGCATTTCCTTACCGAGGAAGGGATGTTCCTCGGACTGGCGAAAGGCAACGGGGCCGATGATTTCGGACATGCCCCAGCGAGCGACCATTCGGCGGGCGATCTGAGTGGCTTGTTCGATGTCACCCTGAGCGCCTGCGGAGTATTCATTGAAGATCATTTTCTCGGCGGCACGACCGCCCATCGTCATAACGATACGGGCTTTCAGTTTTCGTTCGCCGAGGTTGTGGATTTCACTTTCGGGCATGAGTTGTGTGACACCCAGTGTCCGGCCTCTGGGAACGATGGAGACTTTGTGTACGGGATCCATCCCTTCCTGCGCCCATGCGAGGATTGCATGTCCAGCCTCGTGCCATGCCGTGAGTTCCTTTTCGCGGCGATCCATTTTTTCGTCACGTGGTGCTCCCATGGTGACGATGTCCTGAGCGTACCGAAAATCGCTCATTTCAACTTTGCGTTTGTCTTCCCGGGCTGCTTTGAGAGCTGCTTCGTTGACGAGTTTTTCGAGTTCTGCGCCGCTGTATCCCATGGTTGTCCGAGCGAGCGCATCCAGATCGACGTTGTCCTCGAGGGGAACTCGACGCGTGTGAACTTTGAGGATACCGAGTCGACCGTCCCGGGCAGGCAGATCGACGGTGACGTGGCGATCGAATCGTCCGGGACGAAGCAGCGCTGGATCAAGCACGTCGTGACGGTTTGTGGCTGCGAGAACGATCACGGTTTCTCCCTGCTGGAACCCGTCCATTTCGCTGAGGATCTGGTTGAGTGTTTGTTCGCGTTCATCATGACCGCCTCCTACACCAGCACCTCGCACGCGTCCTACGGCATCGATTTCGTCGATGAAGACAATGCAGGGTGCTGATTCGCGTGCAGTCTTAAAGAGATCACGGACCCGTGTCGCACCGACGCCGACGAACATCTGAATGAATTCGGAACCGTTGATGGAGAAAAAAGGAACACCAGCCTCACCCGCAGTGGCCCGAGCGAGCAGGGTCTTGCCGGTCCCCGGTGGGCCAACGAGGAGTACGCCCTTCGGGATCTTAGCACCGAGTCGGGTGAAGCGGCGTGGATTCTTGAGGAACTCGACAACTTCCTGCAGGTCCTGTTTTGCGGATTTCAAACCGGCCACATCATCGAACTTTGCTGATTTTTCGCTTTTCTCAAACCGCCGCGCCGGGCTGCGGATGAAGCCGCCCATCATTCCGCCGGCACCAAACGGATCCGCTGATCGCCTGAGCACGGACCACATCACGAAGATCAGCACAACGGGAAGCAGGACCCAGAGAAAAAAGTCAGCCATGCCGACAACTGAAATGGGAGTCGAGACGATCGTGACTTTGCGGAGCAGGAGTTCCGGCAGCAGATTTTCGTTGCCCGCGACTTCTGGTGGGAGCACAGTGTTGAACTGTTCGGAGAGTTTTCCGGTCAGACCTTCCGGTGGTGTTGAGGGAATGGCGCGCCAGCGGCCCGTAAGAATCTCTCCGTGGAAGGTGACGGAGCCAACCTGATTGTTCTGGAGTTGTCCGTAAAAGTATGAGTACGGAACAGTTGTTCCGTAGTTAGCCGGCGAACTGCTCCATGCGATGACGGTGATCACTGCCGCAACGGCCAGCAGAATCAGGGTCATGGAGTTGAAGTTCATTCGACGCGGTTCACCGGTGGGGGGCTTAGGTGGCGTCGATGGCGATGGCTTACCGGCAGGTTCACTCATGAAAACGTCAATCTATTCGAACAGGACCGGCCAGCACCGGTGCCGTTGGGGCGGATGCCCGGTCTGGATCGTTCCGGAAGTCCGGGATATCGAACAAAGGTGCAGTCGCCATTGAGTGTGAACAACGGCGCTTGGGTGAGCGTAGCGTTCCCTGATTGGTCACGCAATTCAGACACCCGTGTGAGCGAATCTTAGTCAATTTTTTTCGAGGAAACTACGGGATTGAAAGACGTCGATGCAAGTTTCTCTGGTTGCGGGCGGGAAAGAGGGGGGGGAGGTGGGAAAACGGGAAGTTCGGGCATGACGCTTTGGTGAAATGGCCACGTTTTCCGTTATACTGGCATAGCTTTTACGCCTCAGCCGAGTGGCAGCAGACTGATTCTGATCGTGGCGGCACAATGGTCGTTGCCCTGAAAGGTGTACATGGATTTTCATACGATTCGCTTGTTGACTCCCTGGGAAGTTGGCCGTGTTCGTGAAGGAGAGGAAGGGACAGCCTCGTACCGAGTCAAGTTGCCATGTCAGTTACAACCGCCGGAGTCGGGATGGCCAATTTGTCTCAGAAGGCGGTTCAATGCACCTTCCGGGCTTTCGGCATCCAGTCGGGTTTTTCTGCGAGTTTTCTGGGGTGCCGCGACTCTTGCAGTGCGACTGAACGGGCATGCGTTGACACCGTGTGATATCCTGTGGACGTCGTTCCGTATGGCCAGCCTCGAACATGGCGAAAATCGACCGTTCGAGGTTTTCGAAATTACGGGGGCACTTCGGCCTGGAAATCTGATCGAGATTGAGATGAACGGACTGACGGAGCATGGTGTTTATGAGACAGATATTCCGCGGTTACCGGAATTGAAATGGGTTTCGCTGGAAATTGTCGAGGCGTAGTTCCGGCACAGCCGTGCGAGGCTGGGGCTGCCGCTATCCTGCACCGAAGAGTTGATCGGAGGTTCGTTGATTGCGTCTGTCTCCTCACCGCAGGTGACGAAGGCGGTAAATTCCGTTAGGATGCAGATGAAGAGACGATCGTGGGACGTGTTGAGTTCGCTTCAATTGGGAAGCCGTAACTTTTAGCGGGAGACTGGGTGGGTGCAGGTGTTTGAGGCGGGTCTGTGGTCATCAGCTCTTTGTTGGAGAGGAACCAGAGCCTGCCTTTCGCTGAACAAACTCCAGTGATTAGAGGGTGCTCTGCATGTATACGCTCCGAATGGCGCGACGGATGCTGTTTGAAACGAACAAGCGACTTCTGTGGAAGTTGACCTGGAATCTTGGTGTGAAGGGCGCCTTGTCCGTCATGCGTCACCGGCGTCGCATGCGTCAGGGGCGTTTTTTTCCGCCATTCCTCTATGTTTCCATCATTAATAGCTGCAACCTGCGTTGCCAGGGCTGCTGGGTTGATGTGGCCCACAAACAGAACACGATCGATCTGCCGGCTATGAATCGGTTGATTTCAGAAGCCAAATCGCAGGGGAATACTTTTTTCGGGCTGGTGGGTGGTGAGCCATTCATGCATCCGGAGATCCTCGAGATCATCGCGGCCCATCCGGATTGTTATTTTCAGGTGTTTACCAACGGGCACTTCATCACGGACGAGAAGGCCAGACGTCTGTTTGAGCTTGGAAATGTCACCCCGCTGATCAGTGTGGAGGGCAATGAAATCATCAGCGATGAACGTCGCGGACGTGCCGGTGTTTACAACCGGACTCTGGCCGGGATCGAAAACTGTCTGAAACACAACGTGATGACAGGCGTTTGTACAAGTCTGGCCAAAACCAACATCGACCACCTGCTGACCGAAGCCTGGGTGGATCGTCTGATCGAAATGGGTGTCCTGTACACGTGGTTCCATGTCTATCGACCGATGGGACCGGATGCCAGCACCGACCTGTGTCTGACTCCGGAACAGCAACGTCGGGCACGCCAGTTTGTCGTGGATATGCGGGCCAAAAAGCCGATTATCATCATTGACGCGTACTACGACGGGGAAGGAAGAGCCCTGTGCCCGGCGGCCAATGGAATCAGTCACCATATCAATCCATGGGGCGACATTGAGCCCTGCCCGATCGTGCAGTTTTCGAAGGAGTCGATCCATCCGGATCGTGATTCCCGCTCGCTGGTGGAGAAATTTGAGTCCTCCGAGTTTCTTGCAGACTTTCGGACGCTTGCTCAGCAGACAACGCGTGGATGCATTGTCCTCGAACGCCCCGATCTCTTGGCCCAGCTGGTGGAAAAGCATGGGGCGAAAGACTCTACGGCTCGCGGCACCGCCATGCAGGAGCTGAGGTCGATGATTCCACGCACGTCTCAATACCATCCAGGTCACGAGATTCCGGAGAAGAATCTGTATTACCGGTTGGCCAAGAAGTTTCTGTTCAACGACTTCGGGGTTTATGCCGGTCACGATCACACCCAAACTGCCGCCCCATTTCTGCAGTCGAATTCCGGGCAGGGCAACACAGCTTCGTGTTGTGACGACGCGAAATCTGAGGCAAGTGGTGGCTGCTGTGGATCGCTTGTGCAGCTGAAGTCGGAATAGCGATTTGAAGGTGAGGAGCTTACGTCCTTCGAGAACTTCCGGCGGACGGGCTGGTGATCCACAGCGGATCGATTTTCGCCGGCAATTGCAGCGTGACGCGACTTCAGAGATACCTTTCAGGAAGCAGGGTGGTCTTCCGGAAGAATCCGCGCTAGTTGTGTGCATAACCGGGCAATCTGGCCTTGTCATGAGATTGGTCCGGGTGTCAAGCTACTGCAGAATTCGCAGACCGGGATGGGAAGTGGTGTGCTGGCGGGCTGAAGTGGTCGCCGCCGTGCCCAAAGTGGATTCCGGTGAAATGCTTCGAGAATCTGGCTCCTTCTGGAGCTTGTGCAACTGGGATAGCCTTCCTTCGGGACTGTTCAGGGATGAATTGGTCTGTCGGTGCAGCACTACTTGTGGTTCGCTTCATTTCTGGTCTGTTGATCAGTACTGCCATGTGCTGCGCCCAGTTTCAGTTGTCGGAGCCGACCATTGAATCTGACGAGGAGTCGACGACGCGTGAGAGCGGCGCGGGGGTGGTGCTGGAGTTGGAGCGTGTTGAGACGAGGGAAAGTGCCGCCGACGGACCAGACTCAGATGATGCTTCGGATTTGATCGATGCGCCTCGGCGGCGGGTTCGGTTTTCGGGAGTTCCCGCGGGGGCCGGTAAGTCGCGAGTTGATCGGGGCGTCGCGAGGGCAACAGAAACAACCGAAGAGCGGCCGGGTGTCATTCATTTGATGGATTCCGAAGAGCCCCGGGCGTTATTGATGGCGGGTGGGGCACCCAGAACGCGTGACATTCTGCTGGATGCCACGCTGCGTGATGTCGTCTGTGTCGGGCTCCGATGCTGGTGCGTCGGGGATCGGGGTGTGATCTGCAGTTCTGCTGATGGTGGCGAGACATGGGAGACGGGGTGTCTGCCGTTCGAATGTCGACTGACATCGGTCTGTTTTCTCACCAACCGAATCGGCTGGGTGGCCGGTATTGAATCACAGCCGGGGCGAAAGAGTGGACGAGCGGTGCTGCTGGCGACTCGCGACGGAGGACAGACGTGGCGGAATGTTGTTGAGGAATCCGGAGCGGACGGAGCCGCGGTTGACGGCGTGCATCGGCTCCCCGGAATCCAGCAGATCCAGTTCTTCGGGCTGGAAGAAGCGATTGCGGTTACGTTACCGGATACGGATCGTGATAATTCCACTCTGTTTCGCTCGGGTGATGGTGGGCAGTCGTGGACACCGATTTTATCGGATCAGGGGGCTCCGCTGTGGACTGGTGGGTGGTTTTCCAGTCTCGGGCAGGGTGTGATTGTTGGAACTCATCAAAGTCTGGGGACTTTGGTTTCCGGCGAGTCGGTAGTTCTGCAGGAGCCTCGGGCGACACTGCGCAGTTTTCGATCTGTGGTCATCGATGGCGAGGGGCGTGGTTGGGTCGCAGGTGACGGTGCGACATTACTGCGGACAGCTGATTCAGGTGTAAGCTGGGCGGCCCCCGATCATGAATTACCGAGTGGCCTTGCTGATGTCCTTGACGTTCGATGTCTGGCGCAACGGGGCGATGTCATGATCGCTTCCGGTGACCCCGGGGCCATGGTATTAAGGACCGAAGATGCGGGGAAATCATGGCAGATTGTTGAGGCTGATATTCGCGGTCAGATGCACCGCATGCGTGCCCTGCCGGATTGTGGATTTCTGGCGGTCGGTAGTTTTGGTCAGATCATGAAATCAGAGGATGATGGTCTTTCATGGCGGACCGTAAGAAATGCCGGATATCACTGCGGGATTCTGAGTTTG
Source organism: uncultured Planctomycetaceae bacterium (assembly GCA_903924405.1). Classification (GTDB taxonomy): domain Bacteria; phylum Planctomycetota; class Planctomycetia; order Planctomycetales; family Planctomycetaceae; genus SXXK01. The sequence continues at coordinate 58,374 of CAIYBH010000050.1, forward strand.
GTCACGAAGCTGGAGCAGTCTCCGTGGGCATTGACATCTGCACTGACGACCGATCGTGGAATTCGGTCGGTGGTACTGCAGCCTTCCGTACATCTGACTGAACCCCAGGATTATGCGGCTGGACTTTGTCAGGCGGAGCGAGCTCTGAGTGCCCTGACACTGCTGGGAGTGTCCGACGTGGTTGGTGACTGGATGTTTCCTGGACTGCTTGAAACGCAGCATCGATCGGGAAGCAGCCTGATGGATGAGTGGGATCGAAGAACAGATGGAAGGGCGAGTGAACTTGTGCCCTTGCGTCTGGCTCGCAGTATTCGCTCATACCGTCCACAGATCGTGGTCATTGAGCGGTGCCAGGATGTGGATGCGATGGCAGACTTGCTGCGAAGTGCGGTGATGCGTGGCATTGAACTGGCTGGCGATGCGACCGAGCCGAGGCTGTCCGGTTTTGGTCTTCCAGTGTGGCAGGTGCAGCGGGTGCTGAGTCGGGCACCGTCGGACCTGCAGTCCACTGTGGTTTTCAGGGATACGGATTTATTACCGGTGCTGGGCACTACCTGCGGGCTTGTCTGCGATGCTGCAGGTGCTGTACTGATGCCGACAAAAGCCGCTATACCAGAGGCGTCAGCGCGCCGCAGAACAGCGGGATATGAGCTGGAAATGGACCTCGAGCAGAGATCAGCGATTACGAATCCACTGGACGGCCTTGAGTCACTGCTGACGGAGAAGATTCGTCGTCGCAGAGTCACACGCCCGCGTGCTGAGCTGGAGGAACTGCGACAGGTCCTGCTTCGGACCCGTAATGAAGCGGGGGCACTCCAGGGGCATGGAGCAGGATTACAGGCAACGGAAGCGTTTGTGGCGGAGTTACAGGATGTGGGAAAAACGCTGCCCGATGCACTTGCTCTACGTCAACTTCGGGAGTTGGCTGAGTTGAGTCAGGAGAGGAACAATACTGAGGGCTATCTGGCAGTTCTGCAGGAGGTTGTTCGACGGTTTCCTGAGACCGAAGATGCATGGCGAGCGGCAGAGTCACTTCTGTTGTTTTACGGGTCGGCTGAGGCACGACATGTCCGGCTGCGTGGCCAGGTTATGCCGCGCGGGCAGCAAATGGGGGCCGTGGCAGGGCCATTCCCGAATGGACCAGCTGGCCAGTCGACAAATGGATCGGCAGACGGGAATGGGATCCTGAGTCCAACGGTGCAGCCGGCGGCTGCACGGGGCTTTTCGGGTTCCGCCACCTCCACGTTCGACGCACTTCACGAGGGCTGGAATGCACAGCAGGAAACTGCGTGGACTGTTCTGTCCGGACACGAGTCTGTTCGGGTGGGGCGTCGCCATAGTCCCTCGGCGGAGTCCAGGCTTCGTCGAGCGATCACACTTCGCGGGCTGGGGAAAAATGGCGAGGCCACATCACTGCTGGTGGAGGCCGCTGCTGGTACCGATGACACCGCGGCCTGGGCTGCCTCGGAATTACAGATTCTTCAGGGGACTCGATCGTCGCATCTGCGATTACTGAACGTCCCTCGCAGTGTCAGCCGCCCAATTCTTGATGGACGGCTGACCGATCCCGTCTGGGAAAATGCGGAGGAGATCCGACTCATTTCCGTGCAGGGAGGTGCGTCGCTTTCTTCGGCTGCCGCTGACGAATCCCGCACGGTGGCCGGAAATGCAGACGACTGTCTGTGCCTGCTGGCGTGGGATGAGCAATTTCTGTATCTGGCAGCGCGGGTGCCACGGGGGCAAACCGGCCATCCTGTGGAACTTGCAGCGGCGCGTCAGCATGATGAAGACCACAATGGCAGAGACAGGGTTGAGATCTGCATTGATACAGACCGAGACTATCTGACGGCATTTCAGCTTGTGATTGATGAATCGGGAAGAACCAGCGATGCGTGCTGGTGGCTGGACCGCTGGAACCCGCAGTGGTACGTGGCTGTCGACCATGACGAAGCTGCATGGCGACTGGAGGCAGCGATTCCATTGAATGAGCTGAGCAGCCCAGTGGCCGCTCCCGGCACGCTCTGGTCGATCCGGTTTCAACGGATTTTACCCGGCCTGATTGAGCAGCGACTTCCGGGGTTGTCAGCAGCGTCGGGTTTGCAGGGAGCGAGCCTCGTAAGATTCATTCGCCCAAAGGCCACAACTCGATAGTGCACGCCGCAGCGGGATTTCAGGCCCTGATCACCAGCGTAAAGCTACTACGGCTGAGTTACTGAAGCAATGCTGCCCCCCGGACACGCCTCGGGAGACAGGCTTCA
>CAIYBH010000051.1 GCA_903924405.1 uncultured Planctomycetaceae bacterium
CGGTGTTCGGTGTTCGGTGTTCGGTGTTCGGTGTTCGGTGTTCGGGGAGCGGGGAGCGGGGAGCGGGGAAAATAACTTAACTACGGCGCATCCGCAAAATACTGCGAGAGCTTGCTCACGAACTGTCCGCGGGAAACCACCGTCCCCAGCCCGGCTTCCGCGGCCGCCTGCAAGCGTGCCGTGTGCACATGCGGGCCAAACGCTATTGCGCGCTTTTTGACCTCCGGTGCCGTCCGGGCCACCAGCGATTCCCATTCCGTAGCCATGGAATTGAGGTCCAGGCACAATAAGGTCTGAGCCTCCTGCAGCAGTGGCTCAAGCTGGTCCGGGCGCGTCTCGTTCAGAAACCGATGGCCCGCCATCTGTGCAGCGCCCCCCACAGAACTGATCAGCATGAGGTCCGTGGAAACCAGCAGCACCAGCATCGAGGATGTTCCTGAGAAGAATCGTTCTGAATTGACCACGGGCGAAGGCAGCCGTCGAAGGCCTGGCCACGCGTTGCAGCAGTTGTTCACGCTGACACAGTGTGAAGTCTGGCAGCAGCGGCATCACCCTGAACCCTGCCGGCAAGCTTTTCCACCTGAACCCACAGTCCGCTGACACTGTCACACGGCAAACCGACCGGGCTTCCACAATTGCCGTCAGGACAAAATCCGCCGCAAACCCTACGAGGACTTGCGCTGATCGTGACTGTGATCGTGGCTGTGATCGTGGCTGTGATCATGACTGTGATCGTGGCTGTGGTCGTGACTGTGGTCATGACTGTGATCGTGGCTGTGATCGTGGCTGTGATCATGCGCCGGAGCCGGATTGGTCACCTTTTCAGATCGATGTGCAAAGGCACTTTCCGCCGCGAGATAGACGTCTCGCAACGGGACCTGATGGGCTCGCGCGACAGCTGCACACGATTCGAATTCCGGTGCAAATGATTCGGCGAAGCCATTTCGCCAGGCACGTTTCCCCTGCACGGGCCCCCACGGAGTTTGCACCTGCACAGCTTCTCGCTGGCGAACAACGCGTTCAATGACGGTCCGTCGAATTCCCAGAGTCGCTGTTTCAGAGAAGAGCAGCGATTCGAGCTTTTGTGCCAGCGCCGGACGCGTGAGAACACTCACGAGACAGGCCGGGCGATTTTTTTTCATCTGGATCGGCGTCATAAAGACGTCGAGCGCACCGGCCGCCATCAGGCGTTCCTGCACGTAGCCGAGTGTTTCGCCGCTGACATCGTCAAGATTGGTCTCAAGCAGCGTCACCAGTTCTGTGTCGGTCTCAGCGGCGGTCTGTCCGATAAAGATCCGCAGCACGTTGGCCCGTTCCGGGAATTCCATAGTTCCGCAGCCACAGCCGATGGCTTCGATAGTCATGGCGGGGAGAGGTCCGAAAGCGTGAGCCAGCGTCTTGACGATTGCGGCCCCGGTAGGCGTGGTGAGTTCCGCCGAAATGGGCACGCTGGCGAGTGGAATTCCTTTGAGAATCTCTGCGGTGCCGGGTGCGGGGATGGGGCAGATCCCATGATCGATTCTGACAAAACCACGGCCTGGGGGCACGGCATTGCAGATCACACGTTCGATCTGCAGCAGATCGAATGCGACAGCGACGCCGACAATATCCACGATCGAATCCACGGCACCGACCTCGTGGAAGTGCACCTGTTCGACGGTGGACCCGTGGACTTTGGCTTCGGCTTCGGCAATGACGAGAAACATCCGCAGCGCAAGTTGTTTTTGTTGGGGCGTCAGGCCGGCGGCCTGAGTCACAAGGCGCTGGATATCTGAAAAATGCCGATGCGCGTGCTGTTCGGGATGGTCCACCAGCACGTGTTTTGAGCGGAACCCGCCTTTGACGACGGTTTCGATCCGCAGCCGCACATCGGGCAGGCCCAGCGACTGAATGGCTTTCCGAACGATTTCGGCATCAGCACCGGCATCGATGAGGGCGGCCAGAGTCATGTCCCCACTGATTCCGGTGGCACATTCCAGCCAGGCCGTTCTCATCGCGTGCATCTTTCTGTGCGTTGACGTTAGTCTTTTTTCACGGCGCCCATGGCACGAATGCGATCGAGCGGCGAGCCGGACAGTGGAGCAGCAGCGGCAGCTGGCTTGGGAGCAGCTGGAGCCGGAGTTTCTGCTGGAGCCGGATCGGCGGGAGCCGCTGCTGGTGCCGCGGCGGCCGGTTTGGCTGCTGCGCGAATTTTATCCAGCGGTGATCCGGACGCTGCTGCGGCTGGGCTTGGCGCGGCGGCAGCGGGTTTGGCCCCGCCGGCCGCAGCACGAATTTTGTCCAGCGGGGATCCACCAGCGGCAGGAGCCGGAGCCGATGGCTTGGCCGCCGCACGGATTTTGTCCAGTGGTGAACCGGCTGCCGCGGGGGCTGCCGGTGCTGCCGCCGCCGGGGCCGCCGCGGCTTTGGCCGGTTTGGCTTCGGCGTGCGCCGCGGCTTTCTTTGGACGCGGCCCGTCCACCACCGTCAGGAACCCGGGGTCGATGTCGTACCAGCTGACGTCGATCCCGTTGTCAAATTCCACGAGCGCCCGGCAATTCATGTTGACGGTGCGGACTTGCCCGGTGAGCGCAGAAAAACGCTTCAGTTCCGGGGCAGTGGCGGAAACGACGACCCACTTGTCGGTGAGTTCTTTTTTCAGACGTTCAGCACGATCGATCAGAGACACGTGAGGCTTCCTGAGATCGGATGGAAATGATTGACTGGCCGCAAACCCAATGATTGGGTCGCTGTCGTGTATTGTGAGACATCAGGGGAATGGTTTCAAGCCGTCCACGGAATCGGAATGCTGATCTCTCGATGTCTGGACCCGCCGGAATGCCGCGGATCGGTCAGAAACTGCCTATATTCCGGGAATTACAGGGACCTGAGATGAATTCGGGGGCGACCGACCGGCCGAGACGGGCCATACAGCGGGTGAAATCGGCGTAAAGGCCGCATTCCGCAGAGTTTCCCCGAGTGGCCTCCGGAATCTGACAAACCGGAAACTTTGGGACTGCCCCCGGTCTCGTGCGTGAAACAAAAACGCAAGGCTGTTAAAACTCGCACCATTCCTGAAACTCTTTACTGATGTTTTTTCGGCAGGTGGTCATGGCAAAACCCCGAGTCTGTGTTCTCAGAGCCCCTGGGACCAACTGTGATCTGGAAACCGCACACGCCTTCGAACTGGTGGGCGGGTCTGCGCAGCGGCTGCATTTGTTCCGATTGCTGGAACAACCCCAGCTGCTGGCTGATTTCCAGATTCTCTGCATTCCAGGGGGCTTCAGTTACGGCGATGACCTCGGCGCGGGCGTCATCTTTTCCCGCCAGCTGCGAGGTCAGTTGAACGATGCCATTCGACAATTCCTGAGCGGGGATAAGCTGGTTCTGGGAATCTGCAACGGCTTTCAAACCATCCTGAAAGCCGGTCTGCTGATGCGTCGCGGGATTGAGAACCCGGCAGAAAGTGGTCTGGAAGACAAAGTGACGCTCACATGGAACAGTAACGGCCGCTACACGGACCGTTGGGTGCGTCTGAAGGTCACGTCCAGTAACAGCGCCTTTCTTCGTGGAATCGATGAGTTTGACGTGCCTATCGCCCACGCTGAGGGCCGTATCGCGGTACAAACTCCCGAGCTGCTGGAGACACTCCGCGATCAGCAACAGATTGCCCTGTGTTACTGGTCCGAACGAGCCGCTGAACTGGCCGTGGCTACCGGCGATGCCACTCGAATCGGAGTCCTGCCCGAGCCGGAAAATCCCAACGGCTCACTGGCAAACATCGCCGGACTCTGCGATGCCACCGGCCGCGTTCTGGGCCTGATGCCTCATCCCGAGCGATTCCTCTTCGCAACTCAGCATCCGCAATGGACACGCAAAGGGCTCCGTGGCGAAGGTGATGGCATTCGCATCTTCAGAAATGCGGTGACATGGTTCGCCTGACGTTCCCTGAAATTCACGCCGTCGGTGCTCCAAAGTGCCGCGCAGCAAAACGCCGCTCAAGAGTGTCTCCGTGGACCGCACGGCTGGCCCTGTTGCTGTTCACCCTGTTTACCACGGGGCTCTGCAATGCTCAACAGGCCTCGCGCAGTCCCGAAGATGTCCGTCTGCACGAACTGCAACTGATCGGAACACACAATTCCTATCATCTTGAACCGCATCCGGCCGTCGGAGATCTGATCCGTACGGCCGGAACGTCCCTGCTGGAAGCAATCCAGTACACGCATCGGCCTCTGCCGCAGCAATTGCAGGACCTGCAGGTGCGACAACTGGAACTGGACATCTACGCAGACCCCGCGGGTGGACTGTTTGCCGCGCCGATCGGGCGCACGATCGTCACGGCTGCCGGCCGTGATGCCGGCCCCGATCCGAATGCTGATGAGCAACTGAACGCTCCGGGCTTTAAAGTTCTGCATGCCCCCGGCTTCGACTATCTTTCCAACGTGGCCACGCTGTCGCAGGCATTTCAGCAGATTCGCGCCTGGTCCGAAGCACACCCCCGGCACCTGCCAGTGATGGTGCTGCTGGAACTGAAAGACTCCGCTCCAGGCCCCACCGGAATCCGAGTCGTACCTTATGACACGCCACTGCTGCAACAACTGAATGAACTGATCCTGCAGCATTTTCCCGCGGACACTCGGCTCGTCCCACAGGAACTCTGCACCGCCGAGGACGCCTGTGTTCGCGATGCCGTGCTCCGTCGCGGCTGGCCACCGGTTCGTGATCTGCGGGGGAAGGTTTTCTTCTGCCTCGACAACGAAGGACAGTGGCCCGAACGCTACCTCGACGCCTGTGAAGCTCCCCGGCAGGCTCTGCTGTTCGTGTCCGTGGCGGCAGACCATCCCCAGGCCGCATGGCTGAAACGCAACGACCCCGAGCAGCAGTTTCAGGAGATTCAGTCGCTGGTCCGCCAGCACTTCCTGATTCGGACTCGGGCAGATGCCGACACTCGTCAAAGCCGCAGCAATGACGGTCGACGCCGGGACCAGGCGATGGCCAGCGGAGCCCAGTACATCAGCACCGACTTCCCCGAACCGCAGGCCCGCTTTTCCGATTACTCTGTGCGCTGGCCCGATCAACAACCCGCTCGCTACAATCCCCTGTTCTCAGCCCCACCCGCGTCGGGAACGCCATGGGAATAGGGAAGAGGGAATAGGGAAACGCAGAGGTGCGCGGTGGCAGAATCAGGAGTGACAGAAATGTGGAATCTGCAGGGGCGAGTTGCGGTGGTTTCCGGTGCGGCACAGGGGCTTGGTCGAGCGACAGCGCTCGCACTGGCCGAAGCGGGTGCTGATACGGTTCTGATTGATCGCAATCGCGACGGCGCGGCCGCTACGGGGGACACCATTCGGGCACTTGGACGCCGCGTGATGGTCTCGGACTGCAATGTCTCCGATCCAGCCGCAATCGCGGACTTGTTTACGGAAGTGGACCAGCAGTTTGATTCGGTGGACTTTCTGGGCAACATCGCCGGCGACGGCTGCCTGGCCCGTCCCGAAGAGCTGACGATCGAAGACCTGCAGCGGGTCCTGCAGAATCTCGTGATCGGCCGCTTTGCCATGTGTCAGCAGGCCGGTCGGCGGATGTTGAAGCAGGGCCGCGGTTCCATCATGAACATCGGTTCGCTCGCCAGCAGCACAGCGCTGGGCCGGGGACATATCGCCTACAGCATGGCGATGGGTGCCGTGATTCAGATGACCAGAGAACTCAGTACCGAATGGGCCCACCTTGGTGTGCGCGTCAATTGCGTCACACCAGCGCAGGTGGTCAACCCCAGTCTCAGTGCCCGTATGGCCGACGACCCAAACCTGGAGAGTCGCTTTCTGCGAGGAATTCCGGCCGGTCGCCTGGGGCAGCCCGATGATATTCGCGGCATCGCCCTGCTGCTGGCATCTGATGCGTCCTCATGGATCACCGGAGCCATCATTCCGCTGGATGGCGGCAACATGGCGATGAACGCCGGCGGAACACCCGGTCACCAACTGGAACGCGTGCAGAGCTTTCACGGCAGCAAGTGACCAGTTGGCACTCTGCTGACTATGCTCAGGCGGCTCGTCGATCAGCGGCCGCCGGCAAGCCTGATGATTCCACAGTCGACGTTGGCGCCGAAACCTGCTGGGCTTTTGCACGAGCAGCCGCCACCGCCGCCAGTCGTTTTCGGCGCCCGGAGCGACTGAAGCGATTGGCCATATCAATCAGTCCCGGAGCGAACCGCTTGAACAGAAACAGCAGGTGCGCCATAGGAGTGATCAGCACCTGCCGACGATCGCGGCGAATTGCACGAAGCGTTTTTTCGGCCACCTGTTCCGGGGTGGCACACAGCCAGGCCGGTGGCTGCGGAACCTGCTGCCCAGCGCGTGACGACTGGGCTGAGCGATACAGGGTGGTCAGGACCGGGCCGGGACAGATCGCTGTCACTCCCACGCCACGCCGCCCGTATTCCGCTCGCAACGCTTCTGTAAATCCCACCAATCCGTACTTGCTGGTGTGATAGGCGGCAAACCGGCCACCGGCCACCAGTCCCGAAATGCTGCACATATTGACAATGTGAGGATCATCCCGCAGCAGCAGTGAAGGCAGCAGAAGCTGAGTGATCTGAATTGGCGCCAGCAGATTGATCGACATCAGCCAGTCCCACTGGGCCTGAGTCATCAGGTCGGTGGCCCCGTAAAATGCCACACCGGCATTGTTGATCAGCAGGTCGATGCCACCGGTTTGCACCAGCGCCTGCTGCACCACCTGCTGTACGTCCTGCGTGCGGGTGAGATCACAGGGAGCGGTCCAGACCTGCACGCCGCTGGGAACCAGTTCGTCACGCAGTCGCTGCAGTCCCGTAGCATCGATGTCTACCAGGTATAGGTGGCAGCCTTCACGTGCGAGTGCCCGCGCGAGCGCCAACCCGATCCCTGCCGCCGCTCCTGTGAGCAGCGCTGTCTGCCCGCGAAATGTCTTCATCCGTGACTCCTGCCCGGGACTCATTCCCAGCCTGCCTGTGCCCAGCGGCCTCTGTCCGAAAATCAACACTGGTCACCGCGAAAGGCTTCACGCGCCGCACCACGACAACGCTGCGGATCGTCTGCTGCACCAGTGTCGAATTCAGCCTCAAAGTTTAGCACGATCCGCGGGGCGAAGCGAGACCATCCTCGTCGCAGCCGGGGTTTGCCCCATTCCGCCCACCCCCAATTCAGTCCCCAGTGGCCGGCGGCTGTGTTCAGAACGACAGGACCTGCCACAATCCGGAATAGTCGTCGGTCCACCGCAGGATGCGTTCTTTTCCGGTCACCGCTGCGGAGGCTTCCTGAATCAGGGGGTCTTCAAGCACTTCTGCACTGGATGACAGCAGCACCCAGGTGGAACTGAAGACGCCGGTCGCATCATTGTCCGCGTTGTCAATTTCTACGGCTTTCCATGCAAGATGTTCGGCTAACCCGCGAGTGACCGGGGCGAGATCCAGAAAGCGGTTGGAAATGTGCACCGCCAGGATTCCCCCGGGCCGAAGATGCCGGCCATAGATTTCGGCACATTCCGTGGTCAGCAGGTGCACGGGAATCGCATCGCTGCTGAAGGCATCAATTGCCAGCACATCAAACTGCTGCGATGCCCCCTGAGCCAGCTCGTGCTCCATCATGATGCGTGCATCGCCCAGCACCACCTGAAGATTTGCCTCGCAGTTCTTCAGGTACTTGAAAATGCCCTGCTCAGAAAGAGCCAGCACGTCCGGATTGATGTCATAGAAGCGGAACTGTTCTCCGGGATGCCCAAAGGCCGCGATCGTCCCCGTGCCCAGCCCCACCACGCCGACACGCAGGGCATGCCCGTCTGTCGCCATGGCGCGTTCACGAGCCACCACGATGGCGCGTCCCAGTCCACTTTCACGCCCATAATAGGTCGTCGGCTGCCTGGCCCAGTAGTCATCATCAAACTGGAACCCATGACGAATCTGTCCATGGGTGAGCGAATACTTGCCTGGCAGCGGATCCTGATCCTCATCCACGGTTCCATCCGCGTCATCGTAACGCACGCGCAGCACCCCGTAAAAATTTCGGGAGACGTGCACCACCTGCGTATCGGCCAGCCCCTCGTCGGTCACCTCCTTCAGACGCAACCCAAGAATCAGCAGCAAGGTGACAGCCGGCACCAGCAGCGATAAGCCCGGCGACGGTCGTGCCGGACCACGAAAACCACGGGCCGAAAGATCCATCAGGATGCCGGCGATCGCCGTGGCCAGAATGGAATTGAAGCGTTGCTGAGCCAGCCAGCCCTGGGAAACCGCTGCCCACAACAAGACCACGGAAGCCGCATACAGCAGGCCGGGAATCAGCCACCGACGCCCGCGTTCGGACAACTTCAATATCCCCCAGAAACCAATCGCGGCTACCAAAGCCGGTAACAGAGATGCCAGCGCACTCCGCTGCCACAACGGAGACTGCATCAGCCACGACGTCTCCACGACCACATCGCCGCCTTCAGGCGATAACGCCCCCGGTAACAACAGAAACGGTCGCGTCCAGCGCAGGTAACCGAAGATCCAGGACACCTGCAGCAGCGACACCGTCAGCCATCCCACCAGCACGCGGTTACGCAGAGGTTCCAGAGCACCAGTCAGCAGCAAACCAGCCACCAGGATCGTGCAGAATCCTCCCAGCAGAATGGTTTCCTGCGTCGAACTCAGAAACTCAGCCAGCGGGTTCAGAACCAGCCATGACTGACCGGCGAACTGCGCCGCCGCAGCCAGCGTCCAGATCCAGAATCCCGGAGACGGCGTTCGCAACCAGACTCGCTGCGTCGCCAGCGCCAGGACGACGGCCAGTGCACAGGCCCACAGCCCGACATGATATTCCCAGTAACCCACGAACAATCGCGGTGCCGCCATGGCCACAAACAATCCGCCCAGGGCTCCGCCGGCAGAAATTACAACGAAGTACAGCGTCAGCCAGCGACTGTGAGGCCTGAGTTGATAGAGTTCGCCGTGACACGACATGCAACAGGCAAACAGCACCACGGAGTACACCAGAATCTGCCATGAAATACTGGCATCCGGCCCGTCACTCAGGACCTGACTGGCCAGAGGACAGCAGACCAGCAGCAACAAAGCATACACGCGTCGGTCATACCAACGCGGACTGTCAAAGCACAGGATAAAGGAAATCAGGTACAAGCTGAGCGGCAGGATCCAGAGAAAGGGCACGGTGGCGACGTCAATGCACAGCTGATTCGTCGTTGCCAGCAGCATCACCGAACTGGACGCTGACAGCAGTAACCACAGCAGCAGTGAGCCGATTCCGGGACGCGAGACCTGCGACTCATCCCGGGGAGCAGCAGCTCCACTGTCGGCCACCCCGAGATCCTCACGGCCAGACTGCCGCAGAATCCCGAAGGCGCACAGCGCCGCCAACCCGGCGTACAGAGAATACAGGCCGCTCCAGGAATTGACCTGCTGTCGCAGAGGCAGCCATGGTTCAAAGACAAACGGGTAACTGAGTAACGCCAGCAACGAACCGACATTGGACAGGGCGTACAGCCGATAAGGCGACTGTCCCGGTGCAGTCCGGCTGAACCAGCGCTGCATCAGCGGGCCGGTGGTCGACAGCAGAAAGTAGGGCGCCCCGACAGTGGCGGTCAGCAGCAGCAGAATTGTGGAGAGTGGCGATTCGCCCGCAGTCGGCTTCCAGGACTCACTGGGGGAGATGGGCAGAAAGGCCAGCGAACCGATCAGCAACGTCAGGTGCACAATCGCCTGCGTCCGCGGCCGAAACAGCGTGCTGAGCAGGTGCGAGTAGAGGTAGCCGCCCAGCAGCAATAACTGGAAGAACAGCATGCAGGCCGTCCAGATGGACGGGCCACCGCCAAACCACGGCAGGATAAATCGCCCTGTCAAGGGCTGAACCTGAAACAGCAGAAAGGCACTTACAAAAATGGTCAGGGCGTACCGCAGCATAAAAGTCCTTCCGGAGGAAGCCGCAAACTATAGTGAAAAAACCAGCCCCGTCCCTCATCGACGCCGGAAATGTGTCCTGGAAAACAGACAAAAACGAGGACCAGGTGTGCAGCGAAATTCCGGCTTCCATTTTTCCGCGGACCACCTGACAGCCGGCCTCCGGCGGCGGTTCCCACAGCGAATGCCCAACCAGGCCATGCCGAATTTCCTGACGTCTCTCCCACTTTTCTGTAAAATCTGCCAGGAATTCCCCGGCAAAAACGAATAGACTCGGTCCGGACTTGCAGTTCCGCACAACTCGACTACGCCATCCGGCGTTTTCAGTTTATTTGCAGAACAGCAGTGTGGGCTTGTTTTTTCAAGCCTTTGCTGACGTTTCCCGTGTCCCATCCTGACGCCCTGTGCGTGCAGCTGACTTTTCTCGTGCCTCTGGCAATTGCATTCCGGCTAACCTTGACCTTCAGGAGGATTCTCAATGAGAATCCCCCACATGGGCTTCGTCGCAATCGGATGCCTCTCGCTCCCTTCTTGTGTCAAAAGGATTCCTATGTTTTCTGGTCGAACAAAACAGCTCCTGCTGGCTGCCGTGCTGGCTGTGTCCAGCCTCGTCAGCACGGTTTATGCTCAGTCCGCCGGCTCGACGCGCGTCAACAGCAGTCAGATTC
>CAIYBH010000052.1 GCA_903924405.1 uncultured Planctomycetaceae bacterium
GGGCTAAACAGCCCCATTAACAACTGTGGCAGCATCGTCACCGGAATCAACCACAGTAGCCTCCACGGCGAAACCACAAGGCGATACCCCCAGCTGGTTTCGCACTCGTCTCGCCCGGTTCCCGCAATTTCCTGCTCAGAATTCAACGACACTACCCGCCGAACCATCCCACGCACCACCAGAATCCCGACAGCAAAAAGTCCCACGAACCAGCAGAGAAACCACAGGAACCAGAGGTGATCAAACACAGGCGTGAACAGCAAATGCAACGGCTCTACACGGCCCGGCACACGCACCAGCCAGAAGGGAGAGGTGAGCCAGTCGGTGTACCGCTTCCGAATCGTTTCCCGCAGCGAGAGCCGCACCTCCGGAACAGCGGGAGGTGCGGGCAGTAATTCCCGACAGGCCAGACGAGCGGTAGCCAGCTCGTCAGGCTTGCGAGGTGGTATTTGCAGGGCCCCGAAAATAAAATCCGTGACCCCGCGGTCAGCAAACGTCGTTTGATACGGAACTGTTCCGTCATTGCTTTTGGCCAATGGGTCGGCGCCGTGGTCCAGCAGCATCCGGACAATCGTCGGGTGACCGGTAAACGCCGCTCCATGCAGCGCCGTCGAGCCATCCCCGTTTTTGCCCGCGATACTGGCCTTACGATCCAGCAGCAGTGAAACAGTCTGTTCATCGCCCAGCATGGCCGCCCATGCCAGCGGCTGAACAGAAAACTCCGGATCCGGCTGACTCAGACTGGCAGGCTCCCGCGACAACTGGTCTATTCGCTCACGATCGGCTCGCCGAATGGCCTCCGTCAGTGACTGAATCGGCGCGGCGACCTGAGGGTTCGCGGCCGGCACTGCCGACTTCGGCAGATCTGGTATCGCAAACTGCCGATTGACCCACGCGGTCAGCGGCAAAATGGTGATCGCGCCCAGCAGACAGGGAACAAGGACGCGTTGAAATCGATGCCACAGCAGGGCCTTGAGTCCCTTTTGTCGCCACAGCATCGCAGTGAAAAAACCACTGATCAGAAAAAACAGCGGCATGCGAAAGTCGTGCACAAGAGCGACAAATGCCCCGAAGAACGGATGCCGGCGTGAATCCTCCACGGCCCACGGGATCATTGCATACGCAAGGGCTGCGTGAAGTCCGATGCCGAGCAGCATCGCAAATCCTCGAAGTGCATCCAGATCATTTCGACGAGGCGTTGGTTGAGATTGAGACATCGATCAGAAAGGCCACTTCAGAACAAGGGAAGCAGGAAACACGGTGCAGGCGGTCAAAGCTCTGTTCAGTCGAGCATAAGCAATCGGTCGTCTTTTGACTACGGCAACGGGACCGCTCACCACTGGTCCGGCCCCCATCAGAAGGACCGCCCGGGAACGAAACCCGCCGACCAGCCGACTGGGATTTCCACTGGAATTTCGCTCCCGGTCCAGGTGAAAGAAAGAATCCGGCGGTTTTCCCGCAGATTTTCAGTCATGATTCGCCGGGCTCGTTCAATTATTGGTACAGAAACCGTACAGAGGACTCCGTTTTGGACGAAAACACGCGAAATATCATGCGTCACTGGACCCTGGCTCAGCCCGTGGTTTCGGCCTTTGTCTTGTCGATTGTCCGTGACTTTTCGGAACGTGATGACCTGCTTCAGGACATTGCCATCACCGTTCTTGAGCAGAGTGCTCGCTACGACAGCAGCCGTCCGTTTCTGCCGTGGGCACTGGGAATTGCTCAGAACCACGTTCGCCAGTTTCTGCGTCGTCAGCGGCAGGAACGACGGGCCTTCGGGGAGGAAATGCAGGAACTTCTGCAGACGGCCTTCCGGGAATCTGCTGAAGGATTCTCGGAGAGATTGAATCATCTGAAGGATTGCCTGGGGCGACTGGAGGAACGCGAGCAGTTGTTGTGTGACCTGCGGTATGCCGAGGATCTCAAGCCGGCCGCTGTCGCCCAGCGATTGGGTATGTCAGCCAATGCTGTTTCCAAGGCACTGCAGCGGATTCGGGATCAACTGCGAGCCTGCATTCATCACAAATCCTCGATGAAAGCGGGGTCCTGATGGACCGTTCTCTTCAGAGTCTGATCACTGGTTATCTCGACGAACAACTGACGGCCGAGCAGTTTGCGGAACTCGAATCCCTGCTCCGGGACTCCGCCCAGAACCGCCAGCAGTTCGTTTCCGAAGTGATGCTGCATGATCGCCTGCGGGCGACCTTGATGGCCGACGAACTTGTTTCCTCAATTCTGGTCTCGCCAACTGCTGAGCCCCCGGGTACTGCCGGTGGTTCCCGGTGGACTCGGACCAGTCGCTGGACCGGTGCTGCACTCAGCGTGGTGGTGATGGGTATCGCTGCCTTTGCAATTCTGTGGAATGGTTTCTTTGAAACATCCGCTGCAGCAGCCGCCACAGAATTGAATCGGCTGATCACGGCCAACGCCACAGAGACCGCTCGCACGTATCACATTGCGGTGGAGGACGTGGCGCTCAAATCCCGAAGGAAGAATCGTCCAAGCCCCGAAGAGCAACAGCATCGTCCGCCGAAGCCGCCGCTGAATGACGCCGTGCTTCACGTACGAGGTGCCGAACAGTTCGTCCTGATTCACACGCTGGCCGACGGACAGAAGTTGCTGACAGGCTGTGACGGACGGTTGAGCTGGTCCATACGACCAGACGGTCCGGTGCGCACCAGCCGGGATCTCACCCGTTTCAGTCATGACCTCCCGGGCCATGAACATTCGATGACCTTCCTGAAGATTGATGAAACCCTGCAGCAGTTGCAGCGGGGGTACGAAATTCGTGTGCTTCCGGAAGGCGTCGTGGATGACGAGCTGGCCGACGACGAACCTGACAGTACCGAGCGACTTCTGATTGCCATGCGCCGGCGGAAGATGCCGGGGCCGGAGCGTGTGGAAATTGTCTATGACGTCAAAACCGGTGAGATTCGACAGATTCGCTTTGTTGCCATGCCCTACGGACCGGATCGGTTGACGATTCGCATGACGCTGTTGCAGCAATCAGACTTCGGGGTGGCAGATTTCGGACATGCGCAGCATCACGGTGCTGACAGAATTGTGATCGAGGAATAAACATGACAAAAACCATTTCGACATCGATCGCGGCCATGGCGCTCATGGTTAGTCTCTGGGCTGTCCGGGGACAGGGGCCAAACAGCAGCCAGCAGCCGCCCGGCGGACGCATTCGCAAGCCACAGATGAGCGACACGATCAAGGCCAGCATGTATGCGGACAACAACTTCATGCTGTACGTCAATGGCGAGCTTGTCGCGGTCGACTCGATTGCGTTTGTCCCTCACAACGTGATTACTGTGGACCTGCTGCCGGCCTATCCCATGACCATTGCCGTGCTGGCACGGGACAATGCCGATCCGAAAACAGGGATGGAATACGCCAACACCAACATCGGAGATGCGGGGTTTATTCTGAAGTTCGGCGATGGCACAGTCACCAGTTCTGCGTGGAAGGCCAAAAGTATCTTTCACGGCCCTGTGGATCGTGACACAAAGAACCCGCGTGTGACGACTGAGCCGTTGCCGGACAACTGGTTTGCCGTGGACTTTGACGACAGTTCCTGGAAACACGCCAGGGAGTACTCAGAAGAAGTCGATCCCAAGCAGCCATATTTCGATACGGATTTCTCCGGAGCGAAGTTTATCTGGTCTGATGACATTGCCCTGGACAACACGGTGCTCTTTCGCCACGTCGTCGCAGCCCCTCCGGATGGTGTCCAGCGTCCCGACTTTCGCAACCTGAACAACGTCGTGCCGGACAGTCCGCCCAAAAAGGGGAAGAAACGCTGATCTGCCCGAGGCGCGTGGGCTTGTTCCTCGATTTCATGGGCATGTAAAGTGAGTTTTAAGTATGCGATTTACAGCGGGAATTTTGTGTCTGGTCCTGTCAGCAATTTGCGGTGCAGCGGACCGCCCCAATATTGTGCTGATGATGTCGGATGATCAGGGCTGGGGAGGCTTGTCTGTCGCGATGCATCCGGAGTTTCCGGGATCCCGCAGCGAGATTCATCACACCCCGAACCTGGAAAAACTGGCTTCGCAGGGCATGCGGTTTTCGATGGGCTATGCACCCGCACCGGTCTGTTCGCCGACGCGCATCAGTCTTCAGACGGGGAAGAGTCCGGCGCAGCTGCACTGGACCAAAGCGGCACCGGCTGAGACAGGCCACCGGCTGATCGAGCCGCGTCTGATTAAGCAGATCAGTGATTCCGAGAAAACGCTGGGAGAACTGCTGCAAACGGCCGGTTACGCGACAGCTCATTATGGCAAATGGCACATTTCCGGCGGAGGCCCCGGTGCTCATGGCTACGACGAGCACGATGGTGATACGGGCAACGAGAATGCCTTTCAGTTTCAGGATCCCAATCCTGTTGATCTGTTCGGCATGGCCGACCGGGCCGAGCAGTTTATGGCGCGAAGTCAGAAGGCGGGCAAGCCGTTTTACGTTCAATTGTCATGGAATGCGCTGCATGCGTCTGAGAACGCGCTGAAGGCCACCATGGAAAAGTACCGCAATCGATTGAGCGGACAGAATGACAAACTGATTTCCGTGGCTGCCATCACGGAGGATCTGGATACCGGGGTCGGACGGGTCATGGAGGCCATTGATCGTCTGGGACTGACTGATTCGACCTACGTGTTCTACATCGCTGACAATGGCGCCGGCGGCGGTCGACGCAATGGCCTGCGCGGGGGTAAGGGAGGTGTCTGGGAAGGAGGGATTCGCGTTCCCTGGATCGTCCGCGGCCCCGGTATTCCCGCCAATTCCTGGTGTCACACCCCAGTCGTGGGTTATGACCTGTTACCGACGTTCTGTGAATGGGCAGGGGTGCCTGCAACGGACATTCCTGCCAGCGTTGAGGGTGGAAGTCTGGTGCCACTGCTGCGGTCTGCCGGCAAGGATGCTGTTCGACGCCCGCGTGAGGAGTTGGTGTTTCATTTCCCGCATTATCAGGGAATTGACGGTCCCCAATCTTCACTCCTGCTCGGCAATCTGAAACTGATTCGGTTTCTGGAAGATAACCACGTTGAGCTGTATGACCTTTCGCAGGACATTGGCGAACGTACTGATCTGGCGAGTGAGAGAGCGGAAGACGCGAAACAACTGAATGATCGTTTGACGGCCTACCTGCAGGCGATCGACGCGCAGATGCCGGAAAAAAATCCGGACTTTGACCCCAGCGCTCCACCCACGCAGAGAAACGGCGGACAGGGTGGTGCGGGTCGCGGAGGTGGCATGAAAGGTGGCAAGGCACCCGGCGGGCAGAAAGGCAAAAAGGGCGCGGCACGAGAGCAGGCGTGAGCGGAATCCAGATCGAAAACGTACAGCGTGTCCGCATCCGTGGTCATTTGGCGTAAGAGCAGGGTCATCATGATTCCGCACATTGCACCGTTCATCAACTGCAGTCGACGCGTGCTGCTTCGCGCAGTGCTGCTGGCACTTGTGGTCGGTGTCGCGTTGACTAGTGAAGCACTGGCTCAGAAAGGTGCAAAGCCGCGGGGATCCATGAAACCTGTTCCCGGCCAGAAAGGAGGCGGACGCGGTCGAAAGGAAACACAGCTTTCGGAAATGCTGCCTCCTGCCTTTCAGGGTCTGGACAATTCCGATGTGCAGCGTCTGACAGAGATCGCCCGACAGGCGCAGCGCTGGCTCTTGCATGACACCCCACCTGATCCGGTATTTCAGCACATCACAGAATACATCGTTGCGTCCGCCGCGGGCATCAGTCCGGACGCTGTTCAGCCGGATCCACAAACGGAAATCCGCTGCGGACTGTTCATTCTGTCCTGCATGGATCTCGAACATCGGCGACGACTGGCATCCATTCTCGACGAGAATCGTCGTGACCTGCAACAACTGCAAAAGTCCGGCGGGGAACTGACAGACTTGCTCGCAGGCCTGCGCAAAGAATCAAACCTGAATCCGCGCAGGTCCATTGAAGTGGCAGGGCAGGGCGGTGTGCAGGAAATTGGTCGCGTTGAGGCCGCTGTCACCGTACGGCAGGCGCGGATCTTTGCCGCGCTGGAGGACTCACTTTCCGCGGATCAGAAAGAGTCGGTTGTGCTGGCATGGCGATCCGGAACAGTTCCTGAATCGGAACTGGCTGCCATGAACTCAGTCGAAGCCGAACTGCGCGGAGCAGAGCCTGAAGTGCGCAGTGAATTGAAGCGACTGGCCTGGCGCGCTGGTGCATGGCTCACTCAGGAATCCCTGTATCAATCCCCCGTGCAGCCGAATGCGGAGGATGGCGACAAGTCAGTGACCAAACAGGACCGAGAGCCTGACAGAGTCCTGACCGGGCTGCTCGAAGTCACCACGGTCCCTCAGCAGGAAGAGCTGAGAAAACTTGTGGTGTCCGAGGGACAGGTCGACCTGCGGATTCGCACTCTGACCACCACGGTGAGCACAGGGCTCAACGTCCTGCGAACCGGACGCGTGCTGGACGAGAGAAAGCTTCGTCAGCTGACCACGGAACGCGCTCAGCTGACATTTGCGAATGCTGCGGCACGCATCAGAACCTTTGAAACGATCCGTCGTTCGATGTCGGAAACTCAACAGAAACATTTTCGTGAAAGCCTGTCGGCCGAATGAAACACACCATCCCAAAAAGAGACCTGACCCCTTTTCTTCCGGTACTCCTGCTGTGCACCATCATGCATGCACCCGTCCACGGTCATGAGGGAGATGACTCGCATGACCACCATGCAGATGCGGGAGATCGCAAATGGCACCTGCAGGATAGTGCCGACTCGTTTACGGGGCAGTTTGTGTCTGCCACGGATTCGCGAGTTCTGATTCGGAGAAGCGATGGCTGGGTCAGACCGGTCGACATCCGGAGGCTGTCTGTCGCTGATCAGGCCTGGGTGCAGGAGCGACAGGATTGGGTGCGGAGAATTAACCTGCCGGGGCCGTACAGAACCGTTCTGCCGACACAGGAAAATACAGCAGGGAGCCGAACCGTGTCCCGACAAAGCATCGAGCTTCTTCAGACGAGTTTTCAGCCGTTCGAATCGACTGTCAAAACACGTTCGGACTCAGACTTCTTCTACGTCGAGTCTAATGGCGTGCCTGATCATCCGATGATGGTGGGCATCACCGCATGGCAGCAGCAGGTTCCAATTCCTCAGAAATACACGGGGGCCAACGCCTGGAGAATCCCCTTGAAACCTGTTCCGGCGAAGAACCCGATGTCAGCCAAAGACAATTTCTTTCGGGGAGCGATCGCGATCGCGGTCAATGGGGTACCGATCTTCAATCCCATCAAGAATGATGGACGCACGGATACTCTGCTGGCCGGAGAACTGGATGAATTCGGTGGTCACTGTGGTCGAGCTGATGATTATCATTATCACATTGCACCTGTGCATCTGCAGAAGGTCACGGGGAATCAGCAACCCATCGCCTGGGCTCTCGATGGTTATCCGATCTATGGGTATCAGGATGAGAAATCACCGGACTACGCGCCACTGGATGCATTGAATGGACATCGCGGACCAGACGGTGCCTATCACTACCATGCGACAAAGCAGTATCCCTATCTGAACGGGGGATTCTTTGGCGAGGTCGTGGAGCGTGATGGGCAGGTGGACCCGCAGCCGCGAGCCGAATCCCCCCGACCGGCTCTGCCACCTTTGCGAGGGGCAAAGATCACGGCGTTTCGCGAAACTGCCAGGGGAAGTTACGAGCTGACCTACCAGATCAATGGAAAGTCGGGGACCGTCAAATACACCATTGCTGCGAACGGCACACTCAGCATGACATTCCAGAGTCCGGATGGAACTCAGACGAGTGAAGAGTACACAGCGCGCCCCCGCGGCGGGCGACCGGGCGGCGGGGGTGGTGGTCCTCAGAACGAGCGGCCCCCCGGCGGTAATCCGCCGCCACGAGATGGCAAGCGCCCACCGGGCGATGGACCACGACCACCTCGGGAAGGACAGGGACCACCGCGAGGTGGTCAACGGCCGCCTCGGGAAGGGCAGGCATCTCCCCAGGAGAATCAGGGAACATCACGGGGTGGACGGGGTTCCGCTGGGAATGAGGCGCCCCAGGCAGGCGTGACAAGTGGTCGGCCAGCGATTGGCAACATGGAGCTGACCAGCACCTCAATTGGAAAAGACGGTCTGCTGACGGTTGACTGCACCTGTGACGGAAAGAGTCAGTCCCCTGCGATTGCCTGGAAGAAGCTTCCGGAAGGAACAAAGAGCATTGCGGTCAGTCTGTGGCATACGGCCCCGGACCAGGAAAAGTCTTACTGGGTTGTCTACAACGTCCCAGCCACCGTGACCGAGCTGGCTCAGAACGTTCGTGGCGTGGGAAAGGTCGGATGGAATGATCGACGGAAGGCTGAATACGACCCGATGTGTTCCCGGGGTCCCGGACGCAAGACCTACCACATCACCGTTTTTGCACTCTCAAAGGAACTCACACTGCCCCCGCAGGAAGCCACCCGCGCCGGGCTGCTGAAGGCCATCGAAGGCAGTGTGCTGGCCGAAACGACGCTCGATTTCGATTACGAACGTCAGTAGTCATGGACGCGTTCGAACGCCTCAAGCACACCGATGCATTGTTCTGCAGCAGCACGCTTCCTGTTGCCGCCCGTATTGATTGTGACCGCTGTCTGGAACAGGCTGACCGATGAGTTTCTGGAAATCAATGCTGCTGTTGCCGTTGCTGGTGCTGACACTCCTTACACAGGATGCTCAGGCAGGTGCACCACCGAATGTGATCCTGATTCTGATGGATGACATGGGATGGCGTGACGTCGGTTTCATGGGGAATGAATTTGTGGAAACTCCCAATCTGGATCGACTGGCCTCCGAGGGGTTGGTCTTCAGTAATGCCTATGCCAGCGCGCCCAACTGCGCACCAACGCGGGCGTGTCTGATGTCCGGTCAGTACACACCAAGGCATGGGATCTACACCGTCGTGGATCCACGTCAGCTTCCTGGATCACCATCACACAAGCTGATGGCTGCGGACAGCCGATCTGAACTGGAGACATCCGTCGTGACCGTTGCCGAAGCCCTGAAGTCCGGCGGTTACTCCACCGCCTTTTTTGGGATGTGGAATCTGGGACGCGGCCGGACGGGCCCGATGACTCCGGGTGGCCAGGGTTTTGTCAAAGTCGTGTTCCCGGAAAACCTTGGTTTCGGCAGGAATGAATACTTCGACTCAGAAGGAAATTATCTTAGTGATCGGCTGACAGACGCCTTGCTGGAGTTTGTGGAGGATCACCGCGATCGGCCATTCTTCGCCTATCTGCCGGACCATGCCGTCCACGCGCCGTACAACCCTAAGCCGGACTTGCTGCAGAAGTACGAACAGAAACTTGCGCAGAGCACGGATCGTCGCGACAATGCCGCGGCCGCCGCCACGGTCGAAGCCGTTGACCAGAATGTCGGACGCATCATGACGCGTTTGAAAGAGCTGCAGCTGCTTGAAAACACCGTGGTCATCTTCACCTCTGATAACGGCGGGACCAACCAGTTCACCCCACCACTCAAAGGCGGCAAGGGGCAACTGTACGAGGGTGGGATTCGGATTCCTCTGGTCGTTTCGTGGCCAGGCTTAAAAAATCCTGGACGGGTGAGTGACGTTCCGGTTGCCAGCGTAGACTGGTATCCCACGCTGATGGAACTGGCCGACCTCAAAACGCCTGCGGATCATCTACTGGACGGTCTCAGCCTGGCACCGGCGTTGCGTGATGAGCAACTGCCGGATCGCGAGTTTATGTTCTGGCACTTTCCGTGCTATGTCGGTCGCTCTACGCCGTCCAGTGCCGTGCGTGCCGGAGACTGGAAGCTGATTGAGTTCTTTGAAGACGGTGGCTCACTGGAATTGTAC
>CAIYBH010000053.1 GCA_903924405.1 uncultured Planctomycetaceae bacterium
GGACGAAAACTCCCTGTCACCCGGCGAGCCGTGTGCATTCCAGATCGCTCGGTAGCAATGATCGCGATCTGAAGCGCCGCTTTACGGCAAGTCATCAGGAGAACCCGGAGGCCGTCGCGTTTTCGTCAGCAGTTGACTTCACCCATTGGCAGAAATTCTGATCTGCATGACGTGAACACACGTCAACCACAAAACATCTGTCCGCCACCGCGGAAGAACCTCGCGTGGTGCCACGGACGAATCGCGGCTTTTGGACAGAATGATCACTGCCCGGTCACACCCAGCCTTCACCCCTCGGACGCCACCCCAATCGTCACCCCGCATCACAGCCAATTAGCGACACTATTTCGCCCACGCTTCGATCTCCGTAACGCCGCTGCGGGCTGCACCTTTGTGCTCGAGGACTGCGCGTATCCGCGTCGTCACAACGGGCTGAAACGTCAAGCTGTTGGAGAGTCCGCCCACTGGAATCTCGGGCCTTGCCTGAAGGAGATCTACCGGCTTCCAGTCAACTCCGTCATGCCACTGCACGACGATCGATTTTGGCGCCTGAACCCCACCCCCGTCGTCATAAATCAGCAACTCGAGGCGGACAACCTGCTGAGGCTTTCCAAAATCCAGCTCCAGCCAGTCCGTGGAGTTCGGAGACTCGTAACTGGTCCATCGATTGTGAGGATTGGCGGCAAATACACTTCTCCCGTCGTTTGCCATCTCAATTCTGTCAAATCGGGATGTATATGAGGCCGTCACTTTCGGGAATTCTGCCCCTGATTTTGCGACCGCAAGGTTTCCCTCGGGAGCCGGGGGGCGAGCCACCGGTCTTACCGCTGATCCCCAGACTTCAACCTCCGTCAATCCCACCGGTCTTCCCGCCGCTCGCGTCATCACCATCCGAAACTGTCGCACGGGCAATTCCGCAAAACGCCACGTATTGGCCGCTCGCCCCGTGGGAACATCATGAGAACAACGCGCCCGCAAGGGCTCCCATTCGGCTTCCGGAGCAGCTCTGTGAAACACCTCGCACTTCAGCGGCGGCGCAACAGCCCCGACATCTTCAAGAAACATCATCCGCAAAGTGTCCACGGCGCGAACCATCCCCAAATCCAGCTCAAGCACGTCTTCGTGAGCCGCCCCTTCCTCTGCAACCCAGCGATTCGGTGGGTGCAGGTCATACCATGCGTTTCCATCGATCAGCTTTGCAGGCATTGTGCCTCGCTGGACAGACCCTGCTGTTATTCTCGGGTAGTAGTCCCCGTCATTGTTGACAGCGAAATTGACCGCCACAGAGCGAGCATTACTTCCTGAAACCGGTGGAAGAGCACTCGCGGGGACTGTCACTGACAGCGGCTCCAGACGTTCACTCCAACCTACCTGCACTCCATTCACCAGAACACGTAATCCCGCTCCCCGCCCATAACGACTGCCATCACGATCCCAGAGAATTGTCAGTCGCTGATGGTGATACGCCACGTCATCCAGCGCAAACCATGGCCAATCCGCAGGCGCCAGAGGGATTATCTCAAGCGTCTCACCTGACGATGGCTTCAGCCCCACCAACCCGGTGATGACCAGATCGCAAAATCCCGAATGAAAATAGTGTTCGGAGTGGTTGTAGCCATCATGGCCCTCAAACGAGCCTGTGTCCGGGTGCAGGGCTTCAGCCAGATACGGTTTTCCATCCTTTCGATGAGATCTCGCATAGGTCTGAAGAAGGCGAAGATAGTCAGCAGCTGTGACCGGCAGTTTTGATTCCGATTGGCGATAAACCGGGTTCTGAAGGACATTTGCGAGGCCTTTAAGAGTCTGCGTGGTGGCGTAGGGCCACGACTGACCACTCCACCAGCAACACCACTTTTGCAGCAGGAACATCGGGTCATGCCGCTCGACCGTACTGGGACCATAAGCGGCGGCAAAGTATTCCGGGTCCATCAGATACTTCCATGCAGTCTCATAGCCGCGATCGGTGGCCGGCATACCAAACTGCCATGGCACATACCCAATCAACTCTCGACCGTGCTCATTACCCGCAAATTCCCCCGACTCATAAGTACGGGTCAGTCTGCGGACCTTGTGCCCTTCACGCTCCTCGTCGTCACGGTACATCGGCAGAAAAAATCCGCGCCTCGTGTCCCATAACAACGACTGCATCCTCTCTTTCAGTGCATCAGCCTTCTTCTGCCATATCGCCGCAAGCGCAGGCTGGTCGTCCAATCGGGCAATTCGAGCAATCGCTTCTGCATCCGCCCACATGTAGGCATTGAAACTGGGCCGGTACCCCGGCGCTCCCCGCAGGATGTCTTTCGTCTGCCGACTGTTGATGTTGAACTCCATCCCGTCATCGTGACCAGTCTGCCAGAACAACCCAACCTCCGGAGAAAATTGCCGCGACTCCCAGCCCTCGTAGTTCCTGATCAGATCAGGAAGCAGATCACGAATGAAATGATTGTCCGGGTGCACTTCATGCACCGCCCAGACCGAATCCGCCAACCATGTGCTGTAGTTTCGCGGTTGAGCACCCGGCGTGCGAAACCAGTATCGGGAATA
>CAIYBH010000054.1 GCA_903924405.1 uncultured Planctomycetaceae bacterium
GAAGGTGGAGCCGATTTCGTCCGGGGTCATGCCCAGGAGGCCGCGCATGAGGTCGTAGGCTTCGCAGATCATCTGCATGTCGCCGTACTCGATGCCGTTGTGGACCATCTTCACGTAGTGTCCGGCACCTGCTTCACCGACCCATTCGCAGCAGGGAATGTCGTGATTGGGGCCAACCTTGGCGCTGATCTTCTGGAATACATCGCGGACATAGGGCCACGCTTCAGGATGTCCGCCCGGCATAATGCTGGGCCCCTTCAACGCCCCTTCTTCGCCACCGGAAACACCTGTGCCGATGAATCGGAAGCCTTCCTGGGCCAGCTGTTTGTGACGTCGATTTGTGTCGACATAGTCGGCGTTGCCACCATCAATGATGATGTCGCCAGGGGCCAGCAGGGGCTTCAGCTGATCAATGACCGCATCCACTGGTGCGCCGGCTTTGACCATGATCATAACGCGGCGAGGTGATGCGAGGCTGCCGACAAATTCTTCCAGTGTGTCGTAGCCACGAATCCGATCCGGTGTGCCCGGTTCCACAACGCCCGGTGGTCGCGTGGCCAGCCCACTCAGGAACTCATGGGTGGTCTCTGTGGTCCGATTGTAAACTCCCACCGAGAATCCCTTGTTGGCCATGTTCATGACCAGATTCTGCCCCATCACCGCGAGGCCAATCAGGCCGATATCATGCTTTGACATATTAAAACTGCTTCCTGAAGAGTAATCTGGCAGAGCATGCTCTGCCGGTAAGTTCGGGGCCTGTCATCTTTCCCCGGAAGGTGTCTGAAGTTGAGAACGATGCTCGGGAATTTCCGGGCTGGCTATTCCTCGACGGCCTGCTGTATACCCGTTTCCTGTCAGGGACACATGGAACGACTGCCCTTGATTTGGATCTGCAAACCGTGTTGTCTGACTGTCGGGCCGTCTGTTGAATGTGTCTGCAGCCCGCATCGTTCTCCTGCCATCTGTCTCTGAACGTGCGTGCCAGACGGATGATGTCGCCTTGTTGACTGAAGTCACAGCCTGCCGGTGGAGACTTTTCCACCGACAGGCTGTTGAATGTTCTGCACAAATCAGCGCTGGACTCGCGCTGACCCGCCGGACGCTACGGCCTCCACTTCCTTGATGGTCGCCATAGTGGTGTCACCCGGATAGGTGGTGAGCAGCGCGCCGTGGGCCCAGCCGAGGTTGAGTGCGGTCTGTGGATCCTTGCCTGAGAGCAATCCATAGAACAACCCTGAAGCAAAGCCATCTCCGCCCCCGATGCGGTCAATCACATCCAGTTCAATGGTTTTGGCCTGATACGTCTTGCCTTCCATCCACAGCACGGCGCTCCACGAGTGTCGGTTGGTGGAGTGCACTTCGCGAAGCGTGGTGGCAACGGCTTTGACATTCGGGAGCTTGCCGGCCACTTCTTCCATCATGCCAAAGAAAGCCGCAGGGTCGAGCTTGGAGTGGTTTTCGACATCCTGACCTTTCAGTCCGAGCCCCTTCTGCAGGTCTTCTTCGTTACCGACGAGCACGTCCACGTGTTCCACGATGCGGTTCAGAGTGTCCTGGGCTTTGTCCAGGCCACCGCTGATCTGCCACAGCTTCGCACGGTAGTTCAGGTCGAATGACGTGATGGCACCGGCAGCCTTGGCGGCCTTCATCCCTTCAATGATCACTTCCGGTGTTGTGGGTGACAGTGCGGCAAAAATTCCACCGCTGTGGAACCAACGCACTCCACCGGCAAAAATTTCCGCCCAGTTGAAGTCGCCAGCCTTCAGCAATCCGGCGGCTTCGTTGCTGCGGTTGTAAAACACGACCGGCCCACGAACGCCATGGCCCTGATCACTGTACACCGTGGCCATGTTGGGGCCACGCACCCCGTCGTGCACAAATCGCTTGTAGAAGGGTTTCACACCCATGGCTCGAACACGTTCGTGAATCAATTCGCCAATCGGATAGTCCACCATGGCGGTAACCACTCCGGTTTTCTGCTGAAAGCAGTCCGAAAGATTGGCCGCACAGTTGAATTCTCCGCCACTGACGTGAATCGCACACTGGTTGGCCTTGCGAAACGGGATGATGCCCGGGTCCAGGCGGTGAATCAGAGCGCCGAGAGAAAGAAAGTCGAGGGCACCAGTTGCGGGAATGTTGAGCATGAATTGAGTTCCTGAGGTCAACAGAGACAGAAATGACGCCGAAATATCGGCCTTTTCGCGAAAGGTTCTGAGTTTGACGGGTGAAAAGCAGGTTTTTCCTGCAAATGGCGTGCGGACTTCAGAAGAATTTCATCAGTTCCTCCGCCTGCAGAGCCATATCCTAAGCGTTCTTTCAGCCGATTTCAAAAGACTGCTCCTGTGGAATCCCCCCCAGGGATGCAATTCGGGAATTGCACTTTTTTCCGGGGACCAGGGCACATCCGGGGCTTTTGGTGTTGGGCGGGCGAATGGAATGGGCGGGCGAATTGAATGGTAGGACGAATGGAATGGAATGGCGAATGGAATGGGAGGGCGAGGTTCCACCCGAGCCGCAATCCTGGTCCCCACGAGCCGCGACGGTGACGGAGCGGGACGAGCACGAGCACGAGCACGAGCACGAGCACGAGGTGGTGTTGTTGGCGACCTCGTGTTTTTTTTGAACCACGAAAGACACGAAACACACGAAAAGAAAATCGTGTGGTTGCGATTTGTTTGGGCGGGCGAGGTTCCACCCGAGCCGGTGCGAGGTTTGCGGCTTGGCTGGAGCC
>CAIYBH010000055.1 GCA_903924405.1 uncultured Planctomycetaceae bacterium
CGACCCCCGGCAGTAATTCCAAAGTACCATGACGCAGATTGACTGGGACGAATTCTCCGACCGCACTCAGACCACGGCGGAAGTACGTCTGCTGGGAACCGTCGATCTCGCCGCCGTCCTCGCCCTGCAGAAACTGATGGTCCACGAAGTCGGCCTGCAAAGTCGCACCAACGCCGCAATTCTGCTGTGCGAACATCCCCCCGCGGTCACCGTAGGGTTTGGAGCCAGCCTGCTGGAACTGCCCCAGGACCCCCGCGAACTGCAGTCTCGACTGATCGCCGTGCACCGCGTTCGCCGCGATGGACACGCCATCCTGCATCAGCCCGGCCAGTTAGCCGCCTACGTCATCGTGTCGTTGCCCGAATGCCGTCTGGACATAGACGACTTTCGCCGCTGCCTGCAACGCGCCGTCGTGCTGGCCTGCAAAGATGTCATGGTCGTAGCCTCCGTCCGCCCCGAAGAACCGCTGGCGGTCTACGGGCGGCACGGTATCATTGCCGAACTGGGAATCCATGTGGACCATGGAATTACCAGTTTCGGACTGTTTCTAAATGTCAGTTCCCGGCTGGATGAAGCCCGCGAAATCGGCCGCGGCCTGCTGGGACAACGCATTTCGTCACTGAATGCCGAACGAGTCCGGCCGACTCCCATGGGTCAGATTCGGTCCGCTCTGGCCATTCACCTGTGTGAACAATTAGGCTATCCCGAGTATCATCTGCACACAAGTCATCCGTTTTTGAAACGTTCCCGGACACTGATCCATGACAAATTTACCGATCATCAGTCTTCAGAATTCTGACGAAGCTCCCGCGTCGCCCCTCGTGATGCTCGACGGCAACGCCTCCGCGCGCCGCCTGCCACGCTGGCTCAAACGCCCGCTGCCGCAAGCCGGGATGGCGTTTACCAACGATGTGATCGTGGATCTGAAACTGGAAACCGTCTGCGAAAGCGCCAAGTGCCCCAATCGCACCGAGTGCTGGTCCACAAAAACCGCGACGTTCATGATCGGCGGTAACGTCTGCACGCGTCCCTGCGGGTTCTGCTCCGTCCCCAAAGGCAAAACCGAAGAACTGGAACTCGACGAACCCGAACGCGTGGCCGAAGCCGCTCTGCGTCTGGGCCTGCGCTACGTCGTGATCACTTCCGTCACCCGCGATGACCTCCCGGACGGCGGCGCCGAACACTGGTACAAAACTGTCCTCGCGGTCCGCGAAAAAACCGGCGCGCAGGTCGAAGTTCTGACGCCCGATTTCCGCGGAAATCGCGCCGCTGTGACTCGCGTCATCGAATCACGCCCGGACGTTTTCAATCACAATACCGAAACCGTCCCGCGACTGTATCACCGAGTCCGGCGCAATGCCGATTATCAGCGAACGCTCGATCTGCTGAAACAGGTCCGCGATGAAGCGCCCGAGATGCCGACCAAAAGTGGCCTGATGCTGGGGCTCGGCGAAACCATGGAAGAACTCTTCGAAGTCCTCGCCGATCTTCGCTCCGTCGGCTGCGATATGCTGACTCTCGGTCAGTACCTGCAGCCCTCAGCCGAACATCTGCCCGTGGAACGCTTTATTCCGCCCGAAGAATTTGATCAAATCGGCGAACTGGCTCGCAGCCTTGGCTTCAGCATGGTCGCCAGCGGACCCTTCGTCCGCAGCAGCTACCACGCCGGAGAAATGGCCTCGCACCTCGTCTGAGCCCCGCTGCCCCGGTGCATGTCAGGGAACCGTCAACACCGGCACAGGACCGGGATAGGACGAGGATAGGACCGCGACAAGACCAGGATCACGCCGGGGGAACTGTCCCCGTTCACAATCGCAGCCCGGCACAGTCCTGCCGGGCTGTTGATCACACGAGCCGGATTTTTTGATGTTCCCGGAGTGCCCCTGATGCCTTCCGCCGAAAATTATCTGAAGCCGGAAGTGATTCAAAGCATCGCCCGTCTGGATCTCCGCGC
>CAIYBH010000056.1 GCA_903924405.1 uncultured Planctomycetaceae bacterium
ATGTCACGATCACAAGTTTGATCCGATCACTCAAGCCGACTATTACTCCCTGCAGGCGGTCTTCGCCGGGATTGGCAAGGGCGACATTCCTTATGATGACGATGCAGAGGTCGCAGCCAGTCGCCGTCGCTGGCAGCAACTGAAAGCGGACCTCGTCAGTAACGAACAGGCAGTGCTCGAAAATGCTGAATACCGGCAGCTCGCACTGCAGCGGGAACAGCAATTAGCCACGACAGCGATGTGGAGTCCATTGTCCCTGCTGTCTTATGTTTCGATTGATGCTGCTGACCTGAAGCTGCTGGAGGACGGTTCGCTGTTGTCCACCGGTCCGTTACCGGAAAAGGAAACGACGTCCATCACGTTCACCTCGACACTTCCTCGTATCACTGCGATTCGACTGGACGTGTTGCCGCACGAATCCCTGCCGGGGACGGGGCCCGGGCGGGCAGAAAACGGCAATCTGCATCTCAACGAAGTGGAGCTCCGTGTCTTTCGTCGCACAGGGGATGTGGGCGAACGCCTGTCGATTCAGCGTGCCACAGCAGACTTCAGTCAGGAGGGATGGACGATTCAGCAGGCCATTGACGGCGACCTGAATTCTGCATGGGGGATACATCCTCAGGAAGGTCAACCGCATACCGCGGTGTTTGAACTGTCAACACCGCTCGTGATGGAGCCGGGGACGACGGTCAATCTGTTGTTGCGACAGATTCATGGCCGATTCCATATCATTGGTCGCCTGCGGCTGAGTGCGACGGACAGTGAAACGGGTGCAGGGCTGACCACAGTGATTCCCGACGCGCTGCAGTTGGCGCTGAAAACGCCGGTGGAGCAGCGGACGGCCGAACAGCAGCGCGCATTGAGTGTGTTTCTGCTGCAACAGGTGGCGGAGGAAGAATTGCGGAAACTGCCTCCGCCGCAGAAGCTTTATGCGGCTGGCACGGTCGCTGAAAACGAACGCGGAACGATCCGTTACCATCGCCCGCGGGAAATTCGTATTCTCCGCCGTGGCGACGTGGAACAGAAAGGCGAACTGGTTGCCCCCGGGGCTCTTACGGCCATCAGTGCACTGCCCGCGCGGTTTGAGCACACTCTGGAGCAACCGGAATCCGCTCGCCGCGCGGCACTTGCCGAATGGATTGCGTCCCCGGACAATCCGCTGACATGGCGGAGCATTGCCAATCGGGTCTGGCACTACCATTTCGGGCGGGGACTGGTCGATACTCCGGGGGATTTTGGTCGCATGGGAAGTCTCCCCAGCCACCCCGAGTTGCTGGACTGGCTGGCCTGCGAAATTCGCTCCACCGGTTCACTGAAGCACCTGCACAGACTGATCTGCACCAGTGCCGCCTATCGCAGACACTCCACACCGCAACCCGCCGCTCTGTCGCAGGATCCGGACAATCGGCTGTTCGCTTCCATGCCGCGACAGCGACTGGATGCGGACACGTGGCGCGACTCCGTCCTGCAGGCCAGCGGACGACTGGATCTGACCATGTCGGGCCCCGGGATTCAGCATTTTTCCAGCCGTCCGGGGGCACAACTGACACCGATTCTGGACTACAGCGACTTCAACTGGGACAGTCCCGGAGCAACGCGCCGCGGCATCTACCGAGTTGTCTGGCGTGGAATTGCTGATCCACTGCTGGAACCACTGGATTTCCCGGATCTCGGCCTGCTGGCTCCGGTGCGGGGCTTTTCCGTGTCTCCGCTGCAGGCACTGACCCTGCTGAATAACCGATTTGTGCTGCATCACAGCCAGCACATGGCGCATCGGGCTTTGCAGGTCGCGACGACGCCCGACCAGCAGGTGCGGGCGGCGGTCCGCTGGACATGGCAGCGACAGCCCACGGAGTCAGAATTGCAGAAACTGAGCCAGCTGGCCCGGGATTTCGGCGTGGAAGCGGTCTGCCGACTGCTGCTGAACAGCAATGAATTTCTGTTTGTGGACTAAGCGAGACACCGAGTTTCGCCGATCCGGCCGGGGCATTGCGGCGATAGGCCTATTTCCTGACGCTGCCGCACTGTCGGCGGACGGGTGTCAGTCCTGATAATCCGCAGCAATCCACCGGGACATCTGATTGCCCATCGCCGAACTGCGACGATATAGTAAAAAGCCAAGTGATGGATCGGTCAGACTCTGATGCTCAGGGGCATCATGCCTCACGGAAGCAGCATCGCTCCGGAATTTTTGCGGTCAGGTATCCGTGTCCATCTCGGTCTGACTCTGTGGCACCCCAGCGGCTGGCTGGGCGTCGCTGTCAGGCCCGGTTCTTCATTCACACCGCGTTATTCCCGATCATCCTGTGTCCAGTACGTTCCCACCGAATTTCACTCCAATGTCAGCAACCCGAAAAGAAGTTGTCTCCATGCGACTTTCTGTGGCATACGCCGGTCTGATTTGTCTGCTGCTGGCAGTTCGTGGTCAGTCGGATGAGCGGAGCGACATTCTGGCCCGTGGGCGTGCCGTCTATGAAGCTCAGTGTCACTCATGTCATGGTGAGAATGGCGCAGGGACGCCCGACGTTCCGGCGCCGTTATTCGGGGATCGACCGAATGCGGAGCTGGCAGATCTGATTGATCGGACCATGCCGGAAGGTGCTCCTGAAAAATGTACGGGGGACGACGCGCGGGCAGTGGCCGAATGGATGCAGCAGGCCTTCTATTCGCCGGAGGCTCAATCAAGACTGCATCCGCCGCAGGTGGATCTGACTCGACTCACCGTTTCGCAGTACCGCAACGCGATTGCGGACCTTGGCACCAGTTTTCGCTGGCGAACAAATCCGGGTCCCTTGCGGGGGCTGACGGCCGACTATTTCTCCACCCGCAATCATCGGCGTGATCGCCGAGTGTTCCAGCGCCTGGATTCCACCGTGGATTTCCAGTTCGGCAGCTTCAGTCCCGACGGTGAAAAAATTCCGGATGATGCCTTTGCGATCTCCTGGGACGGCTCGTTGATACCTCGGGAATCGGGCTGGTATGAGTTTGTCGTTCGTACGGAAAACGGGGCTCGTCTGTACTTGAATCAGCGCGCCGAGCCTCTGGTTGATGCCTGGGTGCGTTCTGGCACGGATGTTGACTTTCGAGGCGTTCGATATCTGCTGGCCGGCCGACTTTATCCGATTCGGCTGGAGTGGTTTAAATTCAAAGAGCAGACGGCGTCAGTGCAGTTACGGTGGAAAACGCCCGGCAGTGTTGAAGAAGTCATTCCGGCGCGTCATCTGGTCCCTGAGAATTCGGCTGAGGTGCTGATGGTGGAAACGCCGTTTCCGCCGGATGATCGCAGTGCTGGATACGAGCGAGGTGTGAGTGTTTCGCCGGAGTGGGATGAGGCGACGACACTGGCGGCAGTCGAGACGGCAGACCGCGTAGTGGCTGCTGTCCGGGACCTCGCGAAGATTCGGGACAACGACAACCGCTCTGAAAAAATCCGCGATTTTGCCAATCAGTTTGCGGAGCGTGCGTTCCGCAGACCCCTGGATGAAGAGTCGCGTCAGTTATTTGTAGATTCACAGTTTGCGGCTGCAAAGAGTGAGGACGAGGGATTGCGGCGGGTGGTGATTGCCACCCTGAAATCACCCCGATTTCTGTATCGGGAAGTGACGGGCGCTGATGATCAGTTTGATCGGGCCGCCCGACTGTCCTTCGCGCTGCTGAATTCCATCCCGGACGCTCCGCTACTGGAGGCGGCGGCCAAAGGGCAACTGGAAACAGAAGACCAGTTGCGACAACAGGCCTGGAGACTGGTGAATGACAGTCGTGCGCGCAGTCGGCTGCTGGAATTCCTGCGAACGTGGATGAACCTGGAACGCATTCAGGAGATTGACAAGGACAGTGCCGTATTTCCGGACTACACCGATCAGTTGGCGGCGGACCTGCGTGTTTCGCTTGAGCTGTTTCTGGAGCAGGTAGTCGATTCGGAGTCTGGCGATTTTCGACAATTGCTGCTGGCCGACACCATGTTCATGAACGGTCGGCTTTCCGAGTTTTACAAGGCGGGGCTACCAGCGGACTCCGACTTTCAGCTGGTAAAATTTGAGCCTGAGCGGCGATCCGGCATCATCTCACACCCCTTTCTGCTCAGCGGCCTCGCCTACACGCAGGCCAGTTCACCGATTCACCGGGGAGTGTTTCTGTCGCGAGGTTTGCTGGGACGCGGAGTGAAACCGCCGCCGATTGCGGTCTCACCGACGGCTCCGGATCTGGCACCGGAACTGACGACCCGCGAACGTGTGACGGTCCAGACCAGCCCGGAAATGTGCGCCAACTGCCACGCACTGATCAATCCTCTCGGATTTGCACTCGAAAAATTTGATGCTGTGGGCAGGTATCGGGAGACGGAAAAGGAAAAGCCGATTGACGCCAGCGGACTTTACCTGCAGCGGAATGGGGGCCTTGTGCGATTCCAGGGAGCCCGGGAATTGGCTCAGTTTCTGTCCCGCAGCGAAGAAACCCATCGGTCCTTCACTCGGCAATTGTTTCATCACATGGTTCAGCAGCCGGTGCTGGCGTTTGGGCCCACATCCATTCAGGAACTGTCAGATTCGTTCAAAAACAGCGAATTTCGGATGAAAACACTCCAGGTGAACATTGCCGTCCGTTCCGCTCTGCGGGGATGGAACACGAATTCGCAGCCTGTTGTTGCGAATGACCCCGGTTCTTCCCAATAATCTGTTGGGCGGAAAAAGGGTGGGGCGGAAAAGGGG
>CAIYBH010000057.1 GCA_903924405.1 uncultured Planctomycetaceae bacterium
CTGCCGGAAGATATCAACACGACGACGGCCTGGGAGACGGCGTTTTATCGCTACGAAGACGTCCGGCGTCAGGCATGGCTGCACGGCAATCTTTCACTACAGGCGACAGCGATTCAGCCTGTGGATCCCTTTGCTGCAACACCGGGCAAGGTGTTGTCGACCATCGACGGCCTGCCTGAGGGGACTGAGATTCGCGACTATTCACTGCAACAGGATATGCAGATTCATCCGGCGGACTTCACGGGACGGCCCGTGGTGCTGTATGGGCTGTTTAATCCTTCCGGGGCTGTCTCCGTGCGCGCGGCCAGCACACTGGAGAACGAACAGTCGGAATACGTTCTGCAACGTGGCACACTCAAAAGCCTCAGCGGGCGAGAGACACTGGCGATTCTCGATGCAGTCAGTTTTGTTGATCCCGATGAACAGTCTGCACCATCGACGGCGTGGCCGGTTGACCCGGGGACTCAGATTCCCGTCCTTGTCAAAGGCTGGTTCGTCAAGCTCTGGGGACAGCGCCCGCTGATCTTTACCGAGGTAGTGCGAGTCGTGTCACCGCAGCCCTATGATCAGTACATTCGCGAGCATGTGCGTTCGCGTCGGCGTATCAGCGACGACGAAAGCTGGATTTATCATGAGACCCTGCGGCAATTGCAGGTCACCAGTCTTACATCACAGAAGCAGATCGCCCTTGCGAATCAGCAGAAGCGAGTCCGTCAGTTGCTGGTCGAAACGCGACAGAAGGCCGTTGCCGACAGGAGAGCGCTGGAGGATCTGCGGAAGTCGGGGAACCTTCCGGAGCGGGATCAGGGGGCCAGTGAAAGTTTCGAAACACGAGCCCGACGGATTCAGCGACAACTAGCGGTGCGTGAATCTCGCTATGCTGGTTGGCAGCGCAAGCCTGAGACCTTTCCGGTCTTTGTGGACCTCTTTCAGAATCCGGACGCATGGCAGGGGCAACTGGTGACCGTGCGTGGATATGTGCGTCGAGTGATGACGCACGCCGGGGATCGGACCCTGTTCAGAAGTCAGCCGCTGCACGAACTCTGGCTCTTCACAGAAGACAGCCAGCACATTCCTACGGTGATCGTTACGCCGTCATTGCCGCGTGATTTTCCGACGGACTGC
This sequence comes from uncultured Planctomycetaceae bacterium, assembly GCA_903924405.1. GTDB lineage: Bacteria > Planctomycetota > Planctomycetia > Planctomycetales > Planctomycetaceae > SXXK01. The sequence goes on from CAIYBH010000057.1 coordinate 1,126, forward strand.
GATTTGATTGATTCGGTTACGGTCACGGGATGCCTGTTGAAAATGTACGTTTATCGGTCACAGAAAGATGCGAGGCTGGCGCCGCTGCTGCTGGCCGGCCACGTGGAATGGGCGCCCTCACCGCAACACGTGCTGGACCTCGTGCAGGATGGGAAGGTCGCAGCGGATTCGCCCCTCGCAGCACAGGCGCGGGCCGCGGATCCGCGTCGAATCAATGACACGCTGGTGCTGATGGCGGGAGTGCTGGCGGTGATTGTGGCCATGACGGTCTGGGGGCGAGTTCAGCGAGATCGTCGGCAGAGGGAGCGACTGCTGCGTCTGGTGGACGAACAGCCCGATTTCCGACAGACTGTGTAAGCGGATGTTTGTGGGGGGGATCTGAGGTGGCCTGCCGCGTTGCCGTCCCGGGGCGCGGCGTCAGAAAAGGGGTCAGGAACCAATAGTGCGCATCGGAAAAGGGGTCAGGACCCAATAGTGCGGAGCACCCTCCGGGCCATTTGGCTATTGGTTCCTGACCCCTTTTTCTGCGCCCTTCTCAGGTGCAGATGCCCGAAAAAGTGGTATTCTTTCCGCTGGGGGCACAGTTCAGTTTTCCTTTTTCCTGACAGCCGCGATGTCAACGCACCAACACGACGCATTTTTTCCGATTCCGCCGGTCCACCAGCGCCCTGTGCGGCTGGGGGTACTGATCAGTGGCGGGGGAACGACACTGCTGAACTTTCTGGAGCAGATTCGCCGTGGAGAGTTGCCAGCGGAAATTCCGCTCGTGATTGCCAGTCAGAAAAGCTGTCGTGGAGTCGAACGGGCAACTGCGGCGGGATTAAAGGTCCTGGTCATTCGTCCGAGGGATTTTTCAGATACGCAGGAATTCAGTGCGGCAGTTTTTCAGGCACTGCGTGATGCTCAGGTCGATTTGGTCACACTTGCCGGATTCCTCAGTCTGCTCAGCATTCCGGACGATTTTCGCTGGCGGGTACTGAACATTCATCCGTCGCTGATCCCGGC